>JAUVDV010000014.1 GCA_030595125.1 Deltaproteobacteria bacterium | reverse complement strand
AGGGCGAAGCCCTTTCCGACACGAAGTGGCGCATTTCTGGCCGCGGGATTTATTTCCGCGGTGCTGGCGCAGGGAGTTCCGAGAACATTGGGCTATTGTGGCGTTGAATAATGTACATGAGAGGATGCGATCAATCATTAGCGCAGGCCCCGCCCCTACGAATCGGTGTTCCGTTTTCCTCCGAGCACTTTGCCGAGCTTGCGGCCGACTTCTTCGACGATGCGGTCGTGTCGGTCTTCGCCGGTGAGCTTGCGGATTCTCGTGTTGAGCGCCCGCAGCTTGCCTCCGTATTTCGCCTTGTGCTCGCCGTAGAACCCCGCCGCACGATTGCCCACCGAGATCGCCTTGTCCTTCATGCCAACAGCCTCGAAAAGATCCATGGCGCGATCGAAACCCTCGGTAAAACGCTCCTTGCCGGCGATGACGAACTCTTCCTCCGCCCTTGAAAAGAAGTCGCTGTGCTTCGGATCGGTCTTCAGTTTCTCCGTCCCCAGGGCGAAATACAACTCGCCCAGCCCCGCGTGGGCCCTGGTCTCCTGCACCTCTTTTTTTATGGCGGTCCTGAAGGCTGATTCGGCCTCGTCGTGAAGCCCGAGGTCCAGGCAGATGGCGCCCAGGGAGATGAAGCCGTCGTTGTAACCGGCGTCGATGCCCTTGGTGATGTATTTTCGCGCGGCCGCAAGGTTATTTAATCGGTGAAAACATCGACTGATCACCTTGTACGCACCCATCTCCAGATCCTTGCGGCTCGGCTGGTCCAGCCCCGACGTGGGAAGGAGCAACAAGATGACCTTCCACACCTGGATGCACCCTCCGAAAGCGGCGTCACGTGTCTCCTCGATCGACTGACTCGCCTCGTCGTCCTTCTTGACCAGCTTGATACTATCGAGCTTGATCGCCCGCTCGAAGATTGCGTCGGCAACCATCACCAGCCGATCGAGCGGGGTCAGATCCTCGCCTGCTTCGCCGAGTTTATCTTTACTCATTTTTTTCATCCTCTAAATAGCGCCTCATCCATCCACTACACATTCTGCCCGCCTCCGCCCGCGGTGTAAACACCGCGGCAACGATACCTGCCGATCTGAATCGGGCTTCCATTTCCATCGGTAAGCCCTTCGGGCTGCTTCGGACGCGAGGCCGCATGGCCTTACGGCGCAGCCGCATCGTTGCCGCGTCGTTCACGGCGCGGTGCGAGGTCGGTCCATCGATTTCTTGGAGGCGAAGTGTAGCGAATACAGGATCAGCTATTTCAGTTGTCCTTGAACCGTTTTTCGAGAAGCCGTCCGATGCCGTCCCTGGCGCACGATTCGCAGTACCCGTGGTCTTCTATCATCCTGTCTATGAGTTTTCTACCGGTAGCTTTCTCATCTTTGGCCATATGCGTTTCGTCACCTTCCATCACACGCATGGCGATGCGCGCAACCCAGGCGACCTTATCCCTGTGCCTGTCGAAATACGCTGTCCGCAAACGCTGCAGCTGACCGGGGAGGACCGCCGCCACCATCATCTTCTGCCCCGGGTGTTCTATAGCCCACGCGGCGATCCTGGACATCACCCCCTTGCGATACTCCTCCCTGTCCTGTGACGCGATCCCGAGGCTTTCCTCCACGGCGCCCATCATGTTCTCGTCGGGATCCACGTCCTGGCCCGTGGTCTCGTCGAGAATCTTCTCTCCCTTCACGTGTTGACTGACGTGAATGACGTACTTTTCGAGCAAGCCCTCGTGGCGATGCTCCTCTACCAGTCCGCTCGCGCTTCGAACCTCAGATTCTATCCGGTCGAGCACCCTTTCCTCCACGACCTTGAGAAAGTCGGCATGAGCGTGGTAGCCGCCCTCCTGCTGCTCGATCTCCAGAAAGGCATACTCCCTGGTCCGACCACTGACCGCCTCGAACTCCTCGATGACCGAGAACGGAGACAGACACTTGAAGTCCTCGCGCAATGAGGCGCTCAACAACACCTGGCGTATAAGCCTGGGTGAGGCCCCGTATCGCCCCTCGTATTGCCATGTGTCGGCGTCCTCCGTCTGTATGGCGGGGACGGAGTCGAGCAGCTCGGCGGCGGTCTCGTCGTCAAGATCTTCGGGGACAATACCCGAATCGTACAGGTCGCACTTCTGTGCGGCCGTCAGCTCCTTGATCACCGGAACGAGACTCTCGGAGTATTCGTCCGGGTTGGGCTTGTGCAACCGGGTGAGCACGGACCAGTGAGCCGCAGCGCTCACCGCGTGTGGAGCGACGTGGCGCCCGACGTGGGGAACCAGTTGCAGCTCGTAGATCTGCCGCTCGTCACTAATTCGCGTCATGTAGGGAACCGGAATCAAGGTGATCCTGTCCCTGAACGACGGATACTCGTGATGCTCCCTGAACGCCTCGAGCATCACGTCGTTGCTGGTTGCAACAAGGACCGTGTTCAGCCTGAGGATCGACTGGCCGATGGTCGCCTCGCCGGACTCGATCGAACCCAGCAGGTACTTGAATGATTCCAGCGGCCGCTTGAGCATGTCCTCGAACTCCAGGATACCTCCCGACGCAAAAACCAGAGGACCGAAGCTCTCGAACAGGGTCATGTTCTGCATCTCGTGGGGGAGCGCCGACAGGCTCCGGTCCGCCGTGACCTGGCGCTGTCCGGCGTCGATGGACCGCTGAGGTCCCACCTGGACAAGCCCGCGCATGTAGCGCCGCGAGAATGCCCATGGCTCCACCTGCACGTGTGCCAGCACCTTCTTGATATCGCCCCGGTGGGTGCGCATCAGCGCGTCGGCAATTTGCCTGCACCTGTGGCACAGGGACGCATTCAGGAAGTGCTCCGGGATCTTGTAGTCGCCGATGCCCGCATCTTCGAGGGCCTTCTCCATGATATCCCGGCGCTCGGCCTTGGGGATGAGGAGGAGCGGGTGGTCGCGAAACTCGCAGTCGAGAGTGGCGTCGATCTCGGCGTCATCGAGGTGCGCAAAGGTGTCGAGGTTGTCCCGTTCGAGGCGAGCGCTGAAACCGATGCGCTCTATTGAGGTCTTGCGAGCGGGGAAGATCCATCGAAAACGAAACATCTCCCCTTCATCGAGCCGGGAGTATCGATCCATCCCGCTGAACAGGCCGTTGACAAGCGTGGACTTGGCGGAGCCGTTCGGCCCGTGAATCAGAAGCAGACGGCTGACACCGCCGTCCCGAACCTGGGAAGCGACGGCCGAGCGCACCGCGGACTGCGCCTTTTCCTGGCCCACCAACCGCCTTGAGCCGTCGTCGTAGTCCAGATCGAAAATCTTGTGGCGGGTCACCTCTCCCCACGGATGCAGGGTCTTCGCCGAACCGAAGTAGTCCATTGCGTCCAGCAGGTATCGGGAGGCGTCGCGCAACGCCGTGCGCGGTCGCTGCGAAAACACCGACATGTACTGCGCAAACGACATCACCCCCCGCCGATCCCTGTACTCGTCCCTGATTGAATCCGTCGCCCGGTCGAACATGTTTGCCAGATCCGTTTTCTTCGAACGTTTCGCCATCGAATTTAGCCTCCCTGAGAAAGCCGGAGTCTAGCATTTTAGATTCTTGTTGTCTGTACAGGCGACGCATGTGCACGGATATGGAATTTTGCTATCCTGTCAGCGCGATGAAACGTCCAGCGCATATAGATCCGGAGTTTCTGGAGCTCACCTTCCGGGTTGCCCGGGAGTACGCCGGATGGCGAGCGGACAGGTTTGTCGCCAACCGGATCCCCCGGCTTTCGAGAACCCGAGTTCAGAGGATCTTGAAGAAATTTGCCTTCGATGAAGACGGCAAGCAAGTCAAGCCGAACCGTGTCCTGCGCGAGGACGAGAAGATCACCGTGTACAAAATGCCTCCGGACGAACCGGATACGCCCAGGCATTTCGGTGTGATCTACGAGGACGAGTGGTTAATGGCGGTAGACAAGCCGGCCGGGCTCCCGGTGCACCCCACCGCCCGTTACCTCAAGAACACGCTTACTGCCCTGCTGGAGGAGCGCTACGGCCCGGACAGACCTATCCTGACTCATCGCCTGGACGCGGAGACATCGGGAATCGTGCTGTGTTCGAAGGGGCCGGAGTCGGAGCGCCTGGTCAAGAGGATGTTCGCCGATCGAAAGGTAAAGAAGACCTACCTGGCCGTTATTGACGGCGTGATGGATCCGCCCTCGGGACGCATCGAGGTTGCCATGGGCTTCGATCCCGATTCAATCATCCGGGTAAAGATGGCCTGCGGCCCCTCGCATTCGCTTCCCGCTCTCACCGAATATCGAACGCTGGAGGTCGTGGGCGATCGCGCATTGCTGGAGATCAAACCCCGAACGGGTCGGCAGCACCAGATCCGGGCTCACCTGGCACACGTGGGGCATCCGATTGTGGGAGACAAGATGTACGGCCCCGACGAGGACCTCTTTTTGGAGTACATCGAGAGCGGGTTGACCCCGGAAATCGAACGCCGCGCAGGCCACAAACGCCACGCCCTGCACGCCACCTCCCTGTCGCTCAAACACCCCTTCACCGGCGATGAGATCACCATCGAATGTCCCCCACCCGAAGACATCCGGGGGTTGATGGAATAGGGCCATCGAGTGAGGTGGATACCATAACGTAAAGTATGGTAAGCCCCTTTGGCGCATGCCGAACGGGAGGATAGTTGTGGTAGACAAGGCGGACGATGTGACCGAAAAAACCATCGAGGATCTTCGAAGCGAGCTGGAACTTCTCAAAGCACGATTGCGAGACCTGGAGGACAGCGAGCTTTCCCAGCTGGCCGGGGATGAGGCGCCCTACCTCAACCTCATCGACTCCATGGGCACCGTGGTATTCCTCTACCAAGACAATCGACTCCAGTATGTCAACCGGGAGGCCATACGGATCATCGGATACTCCCGCGAGGAACTGCTCGAGATCTCCATGTTCGATCTCATCCATCCCGATGACCGGGAAAAAGCCATAGCGCGGACAGTCGACAAGTTGGCCGACAAGCCGTTGCCTCCGCGCTTTGTGGCCAGGGTGATCACCAGGACGGGAGATATCAGGTGGTTCTCCTTTGGCGGCCGGGTTATCGAATACCAGAACCGCCCTGCGGTGCTCACCTTCGGCACCGATATCACGGAGCTGCAACACGCCCAGGCGGCAATGCACCAGAGCGATTCGATGTTCAGGGCGCTCGCGGAGACCACCCCGGCGGCGATCTTCTTACACAAGGGCGCCAGGATGACCTACGCCAACCCGGCGGCGGTGGCCATCAGCGGATACACCCGAGAGGAGCTCCTGGAGAAGGGCTTCTGGGAGACGGTGCACCCGGACTACAAGGACATGGTACGCGCCAGGAGCAAGGCCAGGGTCGATGGCGATATCCCCCCCTCTCCTTACGAAATCAAGATCGTGACCAAGAACGGGGAGGAGCGCTGGCTGGAGATCATGGGCACACCCCTCGAACTGGACGGCGAGATCTCCGTCCTCGGCACCGGCATAGACATCACCTACCGCAAGACGGTGGAGCAAGAGATGCTGCGCACCCAGAAGCTGGAGTCCCTCGGTATCCTGGCCGGCGGCATCGCCCACGACTTCAACAACATCATGACAACCATCCTGGGCAACCTGTCATTGGCTCGCACCCAGCTCAGAAAGCGCGCCGACATCGAGAGCGCGACCGAGCGCCTGATCAGCGCGGAGAAGGCTGTTCTGAGCGCCCGGCACCTCACTCAACAACTCCTCACCTTCTCCAAGGGAGGCGAGCCGGTCACCGAGCCGATGGATCTGGATCTGGTGCTCGAAGAGACTGCGGCCCTGGCCCTCAGCGGCACCAACGTGGAGGCCGTCTTTCATATCGCCGACGACCTTCAACCGGTGGACGCCGATATTGGACAGATCACCCAGGTAGTATCCAACCTGGTCATCAACGCGGTGCAGGCCATGCCGGAGGGGGGGACTGTAGAGATTTCCGCCGACAACATCAGCGTGGAAGAGGATGAAATACCCAACCTCCAGGCGGGCAACTACGCTGAATTCATCGTCGCGGACCGGGGCTGCGGGATTCCGGAAGATCAGCTGTCCCGGGTTTTCGATCCATACTTCACCACCAAGCCCGGAGGGACCGGGCTGGGTCTCTCCGCGAGCTACTCTATCATTGTGAAGCACCAGGGGCTCATCAGCATTGAGTCCCAGGTGAGCGCAGGAACATCGGCGCGGGTGATGCTGCCGGCGAGCGGCTCTCCGTCCCGTCAGCTTTCAACCATCGATCCATCGGACATTGCGGGCTCGGGCAGGATACTGATGATGGACGACGACGAGTCAGTGCGGTCGGTGGCGATAGAACTGCTGCTCGACGAGGGATACGATGTGGTCGGCGCAAAGGATGGTTCGGAGGCCATCGAGTTGTACCGGGAAGCCATGGGCAAAGACGGCCAACCCTTCGAAGCGGTAATTCTCGATCTCACGGTGCCCGGCGGCATGGGCGGCAAGGAAACCATCCAGGGGCTCCTGAAGCTGGACGCAAATGTGAGGGCGCTCGTCTCCAGCGGTTACTCAAACGATCCGATTCTGGCGGAGTACGAGAAACACGGCTTCTGCGGCGTGGTGGCCAAACCCTACAGCTCGGAAGAACTCAGCCGTGCCGTGGACAAAGTCATCTCCAGACGACCCTGAGCCCGTTGTCAAATCCCCGAAAGGGCCACTTTTGAGGGATCCTTAGCGTCGTACTTTACCTTCACCTTTGCGCCCGGCGGGTAGTTGGCGAGCGTGACGACGGACAGGTAGTCGATGTGGACGGCCCGGTAGGTGCTGCCGTCCTTCCTGGTCACATCGAGGGTCATGCGAATCTCCGGATTGTCGTTCATCCGGTTGCCCGTATCTTCAAGGTCGATGACCACCGCGTCGGCCGTAACCCCCTCGTCCACGATGCGCTGGCGATCCATCTCACGCATAAAACCGGGCCCCAGGAATATGGCGACGGGGATGACAACGGCCGCGACGATGACAACTATCAGTCTTATCTTGGCCCGCTTCAATTTTTCCTGCTCTGTTACGTTCTCACTCACGGGTTCCTCCTTCTACGGACACCCTGCCGGGACGGGTGTGCACGTATCGTCGAGGTTGTCCTGAACCACAGTATCAAGGGGTGTACCGGTGAGCTGGTCCAGCAGGTCACACGCTTCGCAGTCGGGTAGATCGTCGTTGTACAGGATCATTAAATCATCATCCACCCAGGTGATGCCGCTCAGTCCGTCAAGGTTGGTGAGCGCGCCGTTGTACCCAATCCACAAGGACCCATTCACCGATGTGATACCGTTCAGTCCGTCAAGGTTGCCCAGAGCGCCGTTCTCCATAATCACCAGTGACCTGACCACCGAAGTGATGTTGCCAAGCCCTTCCAGGTTGGTCAGGGAATCGTTATCTTTGATGACAACCCCCCAGCCCACCGAAGTGAGGGCGTCCAGGCCATGCAGGCTGGTGAGAGCACCGTTGTTCACTATCACAATGCTCTCATCCACCGAAGTAAGAGCGTTCAGACCGTCCAGGTTGATGAGAGCGGCGTTCTCGGAGATGTTCAAGCTATAGACCTGCGAGGTGATTCCGCTCAGGCCGTACAAGCTCGTCAGGGCGTCATTATTATCAATGATCAGTATCCCGCGCACATGGGTCAGGTTGCTCAAACCGTGCAAGTTGTCGAGGACGGCGTTTCTTTGGATGAACAAACAATCGCCCACAAAGGTCAGGTTGCTCAAACCGTACAGAGCGGTGAGGACGTCGTTTCCTTCGATATTCACGTACCCATCCACCGAGGTGAGGGAATACAATTCGTCCACGTCGATGCACGAATCGCACGCGATGGTCAAATTGCCGGAAATCGATGTGCAATCGGCGAACACAGAGAAATCCGAGGGTTCCCGAATGATGAAATCGCCGCTGCACGAATCTTCATCATCCAGACACCCGATGCAAACCATCACGGTCACTAGGAGCATTAAAAACAAGTATCTCACCACCCAACCCTTTTGTTGTGAACCGTACACGATGGTAATCTACGGACACCCTGCCGGGACGGGTGTGCATGCGTCGTCGAGGTTGTCCTGAACATATAGCGACGTGGGAGCGCTGCCGAGCTGGGCCAGTATGTCGCAGACCTCGCAGTCGGGCAGGACGAGGTTATCCCAGACATTCAAATTCTCTCCCAGGGTGTTGAGGGCGCTTAACCCGTCCAGGTTCGCCAGGGCGTCGTTGTTCATCAATGCCAGGTATCCACCCACCGTGGTGATCCCGCTCAGACCGTTCACATCGGCGAGAGCGTCGTTGCCAAGGATCCGCAAGTTCCCAACCACCGAGGTGATTCCACTCAGTCCGTCCAGGTTGGTCAGGGTGGTATTGCCGGAGATCCAGAAGTCCCCATCCACGGAGGCAAGGCAGATCAATTCACTCAGATCTGTGCACGAAGGGCACTCGATTGTGAGATTTCCCAAGATCGATGTGTATCCCGCGAGCGTTGCAACATCCGATTGAGTGCCGATCGTCAAATCGCCCGAGTACTCGCCCGAAGAGCAATCCGGACCGGTATCCGTGTCGGTATCCGTGTCGGTATCCGTGTCAGTATCCGTGTCGGTGTCCGTGTCAGTATCCGTGTCGGTGTCCGTATCGGTATCTGTGTCGGTGTCCGTGTCGGTGTCTGTATCGGTGGCGCCACCATCCGTCCCGGCATCTATGCTCGGTGAGCCGACCGTGCAACCAATGACCGCTGCGGCCAGCGATAGGCCCAATAAAAGATTCTTGATATTGATCATCGCACTTCACCTCCGTTAATTAAAAGAGACTATACCATCAGACAACAGCTATTGTCCCGCGGGTGTAAAACCCGCGGCCACGATGCGCGTAGCGCAAGCCCAAGGGCTGCTGTATATACCCGCGCAGATCCTGCGCGGGACTCGGGCAGCATCACGGCTCCGCTATCTCCAGCCCGCGCAGATCCTGCGCGGGACACGGCGTTGTCCGTCGCTTGTCCGCCGACGCACGTTCGTTTGGACAGGTGCTATGGCGGATGAACGAGTTCGTGCTCGTAAACGATCAATACTCGACTCAAAACTCTTGACGCGGTAGTAGTGCCTCGACACTGGAGTTTGAAAGCTTGCAAACCTTCTTGCACAACCTGCGCTGCGGCGCCCGATGGGCCCTCACCTTCACTGGATGCCTGTTCATCGCGGAATGCGCCTCCCTCGTCGTCGATTCTTGGGGCACGGAATTCGGACCGACCATTCTCCTCGCATCAATGCTCATCGCCGCCGCTGCCATGGGATTCATCTACATGGGCCTGGCGGCTTCCCTCGGTCTTCTGGCGGCATATATCGGAGGCTCACGCCGGGTCGACGAACTCTTGCAACAACGCCTGTCATCTGTGCATGCGCATATGAGATCTCAGGACTCGGAGATTCAAAGCAGATTCACTGCGAGATTCATCGCCTCGATCCTCTGGCTCACGGCGGCCTTCGCAATCTCCGTGATTCCCGTGGAATGGCTTGTGGTGACTATTCAAACTCCTCTCTACGGCGCCCTGCTGTCCATTGCTGCGGTGATGGGATGCCTGATTGCCTCGACCTTGCTGTGGCCCATATGGTTTCGAACCGGATCGTTACTGGTCGCCACCTTGAAAATCCGGTCATCCCCTCGCCTCACGCTGACCATCGCAATAGCAATAGCGGTCGCCATTACGGTTCTGTCGGTTATCCTCACATGGGACATCGTCGGCTTTGCGGTTCCCTGGCGCGCGCCCGCGCTCCTTCTCGGATGGGCGGCAATCCTCATCGCCTGGTTCACTCTCAGAAGTCGCATTCCAAAAAAGCGCCTGATTTCCAGAACACTCACGATCCTGGGCATCCTCATGTTCATCGCCGGGATCCTGACGACGCGCCTCCTGCCGGTCTCGATGACGAACACAAACGTACTGCTGGCACAGGCGACCGGCCCCGTATCCATTGTCCATGATCTCACGTCGAGAGTTTTCGACGGGGACGCGGACGGGTCCTTGCACTTCCTCGGCCAGGGCGACTGCGCCCCGCACGATCCCTCAATCCACCCCGGGGCCCGCGACCTCCCGAACGACGGAATCGATCAGGACTGCGACGGCGCGGACAGGCTCTTCTCCGTGGCCGTCAAGAAGGGTCGATTCGATTACCCCTCAGATCCTCCCGCAGCGCATATGCCGCTCATTCTCGTCACCATCGACACGGTCGGTGCGCCGCATCTCGATCTGTACGGTTACGAAAGACAAACCATGCCCAGATTGACAGCTCACGCAAAGAGCGGCGCCGTCTTCAACTGGGCGTTCAGCGAGGGCCCCTCCACTCGCCTCACCTTCCCTTCCATGATGACCGGAAAGTACTGCAGCGAGGTAACGCGCAGAAAATCCAAACGCTCCACCTCAGCGTGGCACGTGTCCAACCGGACCATTGCACATAACCTGGTAGCAGCCGGATACGAAACCGAAGCCATCGCCCCTGACCCCTACTTCTCAAAAAGAATCCGATGGCTCTACAGGGGGTTCCGCAAGACGGACACCAGCGCCGCCGAGCACGAAATTCGCCACTGCACCGGTACGCACGTCACCGACGCGGCTCTCGCAAGGCTCGACCATCTCGCTGCCAAGAACAAGTTCTTCTTGTGGGTGCACTATACCGACGCCCACGCCACTCGGATGAAGTACGTCCTGCCCGAGGGAATCGACCCGTTCCCCGGGGGTCGCAAGACGGACTACTACGACAGAAGTCTGCAGATTCTGGACGAGCACGTGGATCGGCTGCTCAACGGAATCAACGACCGGATGGGCGACATCCCTCACGTCGTGCTTCTGACCGCCGATCACGGTGAATCGTTCGACTGGAAACACAGGAAAAAGGGCCATCACGGATGGGATCTCTCTACCTCCGTCACCCACGTCCCGATGATAGTGTGGAGCCCCTACTCGGAAGGCCTTCGAAGCGACCGACTGACCAGCACCCTGAATATCGCGCCGACCTTCTTCAACATGGTGGGCATCAAGAAGGCCGATGTATCCGGCGACAGCATGCTCCCATCCATCCAGGGCGCGCCCGACTCGAACAGACCGATAATGCAGCAGATGTTCCTCCCCGAAAACATCGCAAAGGGAAAAGATCCCCTGCGCCGCGTCTCGGTTCGCCACAAGGATCACGTTCTGCACAGAGTCGGCAGCCGAACGTCGCTTTACAATTTCAAGGACGACCCCTCCGAAAAGAAAGACCTCATTGCAATAGAGCCCGGACTGGCCGGGGACATGAATGACCTGATGGCCAACCTGCTGGAAAAAGCCAGGCCGCCGGAATAATATCAAACCAAGGACCAAGGAACCATGAGCGAAAAAAACGACAACAAGCAGGGGAAAGACTTCAACGCCGCAAGCGAATCCGAATCGCGCTCCAATTTCATCGTCGAGATCATCGAGCGGGATCTGGAGACGGGCAAATGGGACGGACGCGTCGCCACGCGGTTTCCGCCGGAGCCCAACGGCTATCTCCACATCGGCCACGCCAAGGCGATCTGCCTGAGCTTCGGCATCGCCAAAGAGTACGGCGGCACGTGCAACCTTCGCTTCGACGACACCAATCCCTCCAAGGAGGATACGGAGTACGTCGAGTCCATAAAGGAAGACGTGAGCTGGCTTGGTTTCGACTGGGAAGATCGGCTGTTCTTCGCGTCTGATTATTTCAAAACGATGCACGAGTACGCGGTCAAGCTCATCGAAGACGGAAAGGCGTACGTGGACAGCCTCAGCGCGGAAGAGACCGCCGAGTATCGCGGGGACTACAAGCGCCCCGGGAAAAACAGCCCTTACCGAGATCGTTCGGTGGAGGAAAATCTCGACCTCTTCTCCCGAATGAAGTCCGGCGAATTTGAAGACGGAGCGCACCTCCTGCGCGCCAAGATCGACATGGCGTCGCCCAATATGAACATGCGGGATCCGGCCGTCTACAGAATCCGCCACGCCTCCCATCACCGCACCGGCGACGAGTGGTGCATCTACCCGATGTACGACTGGGCCCACGGGCTCGAAGATTCAATCGAGCGAATTACCCACTCCCTGTGCACCCTGGAGTTCGAGAATCACCGCCCGTTGTACGACTGGTTCCTCGAACAACTCGATGTGTACCACCCACAACAGATCGAATTCGCCCGCCTCAACCTGAGCTACACAGTAATGAGCAAGCGAAAGCTCCTGGACCTCGTGAACGAAGGCCTCGTCAACGGTTGGGACGACCCGAGGATGCCGACGATCTCCGGTTTCCGTCGCAGAGGCTACACGGCGACCGCCATTCGCACCTTCTGCGATCGCGTCGGCGTGGCCAAGCGAGACAACACGGTCGACCTGGCCTTGCTGGAGCATACTATCCGGGAGGATCTCAACGAAACCTCCCCGCGCGTGATGGCGGTGCTCGATCCTCTCAAGGTAGTCATCGATAATTACCCGGAGGGCGAGAGCGAGGAATTTGAGGCCCCGTACTTCCCCGGCCAGGAGGAAAAAGGAACCCGCGCGATTCCGTTCTCTCGCGAGATCTTCGTTGAGCGAGGCGACTTCAGGGAGGAGGCGCCCAAAAAGTGGCACCGCCTGGCTCCCGGCAAGGAGGTCCGCCTGCGATACGCCTGCCTCATTACCTGCAATGAGATTATCAGGAACGACGACGGCGAGGTAACCGAGCTTCGATGCACGTGGGATCCCGAATCGCGCGGCGGAACGTCACCGGACGGCCGCAAGGTCAGGGGCACGCTGCACTGGGTCAACGCGGCCACCGCCGTCACTGCCGAAGTCCGCCTGTACGACCGGTTGTTCAACGTCATAAATCCCCTTGCCGTCGAGGACGGGCACAGCTTCGTCGAAAATATCAACCCCTCCTCCTGCGAAGTCCTGACCAGATGCCTCGCAGAACCCAGCCTTGCCGGGGCAAAACCGGAAAGCCGCTTCCAGTTCGAGCGGATCGGGTACTTCTGCGTGGACAGATACGACTCCACCGACGACAAACTCGTCTTCAACCGAACGATCACCCTGCGGGACTCCTGGGCGAAGATAGAGAAGAAGCTTGGTGGTAAATAGGCAAATTGCAGTTTAAGGTGACCCCGCTATGAAAACCGGACTAATCGTAACGATCGTTTTGGTTACTGTCGCGGGGATCGGCGGGACGATCACGTATCTGAACCGCGCGCCGGAGCGTTCGGATGAGCTTGTTCACGAGGTGAATCGGACGAGGTATCCGGTCCGGACCATCAAGGTCATTCCGAGCACCGTCTCGGAGAAGCTGGAGCGCACGGGCGTTCTCCAGGGAAACACGGACGTGGTGCTCACCGCAGAGGTGGCCGGACGTATCGTCAAGATCAACAAGGCCCTCGGCGACGAGTGCAAAAAGGGCGAAACCCTGCTCCAGCTCGACCGGGGAGGCTACCGGATCGGCCTCGCCCAGGCCCGCGCGGCTGTCAAACAGGCCGAGGTGGCGGTGGACCAGGCGGGCCGCACCATGTCGAGGACCGAAGCCCTCAAGGCGCAGGATGTCGCCACCGAGCAGCAACTCGACTCGGCGCAGGGCGGACTTCAGGGAGCGCAGGCCGCGCTCGAACTGGCAAAGGCCGCCGCGCAAGCCGCCGCGCGCAGCCTCAAGGAAACCACCATAAAATGCCCGTTCGCAGGCCGGCTGGCCGAGCGAAATGTCGATCTGGGCCAGACCGTCGGGCCTTCTGTCCCTCTGGCGCGCCTGGTCAACATAGATCAGCTGAAACTGGTGATGAACGTGACCTCTTCGCAGCTCACCCGCTTGAAGGTCGGTCAGCGTGTTTTTCTTTCCGACCCCGAGTCCACGACCCGCATTCCCGCCGAGGTCTCGAGGCTGGGAGTGGCCGCAGATCGCATGACCAGGACCTTCCCGGTGGAGATAGTCACTTCAAACTCCGAGGGGCTCCTGCGCCCCGGGCAGATAGTGCGCGCCGTCTGTGAGCTCGCCACGCATGAGAACGCTCTGGTCGTGCCGATGGAGGTTGTACGCACCAGGGATGATGCTTCATCGGTCATGGTCGCCTCCGGTGATGCCGCGAGAGAGGTTCCAGTGCAGCTGGGACCTCGCATCGATGACGATGTGATCGTGACCACCGGCCTGACGCCGGGCGCCGAGGTGATCGTGGTGGGATACGACGAGGTCGAGGACGGTTCGCTTATCGAAGTGACGAATTCGGGAAAAGCAGCGGAGCACGTCGATGGCGCCCAATAGGTTCTCGCTGGCACGGCTCTCGGTCAACAATCCGGTGCTGGTCAATCTGGTGATGCTCGCCGTGATGGGCCTGGGGACGGTGGCTCTCATAGGCCTCCCGCGAGAGCTGTTCCCCGAGATCGACATGCAGTGGGTCTTCATCATCAAGCCCTACCCCGGCGTGTCTCCCGAGGAGATAGAAAAACTCATCACCAAACCCATCGAGGACGAGATTCAGGACGTGGAAGGTATAGACACCATCACGTCCCAGTCGGCAGAGGGCAGTTGCTTCATTTCGGTCAAGTTCAAGGAGATGTCCGACGAGGAGTTCCGAACGGCATTACAGGACCTGCGCACCGAGGTGGACAAGACGCAGGGGCTTCCGGAAGACGCGCTGGACACCAAGGTCGACGCGTTCAGCACATCCGACATGATGCCCATCATCTCCGCCCACCTGCACGGAGACCTGCCCACAAAGAAACTCATGGATCTCTCCAAGACCCTCCGGGAAGAGCTGCTGGACATTCCAGGAATCGGTAAGGTTCAGCTCACGGGTGTGCGCGACCGGGAGGTGTGGGTGGAGGCGGATCCGGTCAAGCTCGAGGGTCACGGGCTGTCCATCCAGCAGATCCAGGGCGCCATCGGGGCCCACGGGCTGGATATCCCCGCAGGAAGCCTGGCTACCGGACGCCAGGAGCTCTTCGTCCGGACAATGGGCGAGTACGGAAAGATTTCGGACATCGAGAAGGTCATCGTCCGGACCACCGCTCTCGGTCAGACTGTTCAGGTGGGCGACGTGGCCGAGATCCGCGAGGATTTCGAGGACGAACGAACCCGGAGCCGGCTGAACAAGGAACCCGCGGTCTCTCTCACCATCACCAAGCAGACGACCGCAAACGTCATCGACGTGACGGACGAAGTAAAGCGAATCGCCGGGGCCTTCGCCAACAGTCACGGCGACAAGCTCCACGTGTCCTTTACCCAGGACTCCTCCGAACAGGTAAACGACGTTCTCTCAAAGCTCGTGCGGAACGCCTGGATCGGTTTCATCACCGTCGTGATCGTGCTCCTGGTGGTGCTCGGTTTCAGAAACGCCATCCTCGCCGCCATGGGCATACCCATGAGCTTTCTCATCTGCTTCATATTCATGTTCAACATGGGAGAGTCCTTCAACGGGAGCTCCCTGTTCGCCCTTGTCCTGGTGCTCGGCATCGTTGTCGACGACGCCATCATCATTATCGAGAACTGCTATCGACACCGACAGATGGGCAAGTCCTGGAAAGACGCCGCCATCGACGGCACCGAAGAGGTGAGTTCCCCGGTCTTCTCCGCCATCGCCACCACGATCGCCGCGTTCCTGCCCCTCATGCTCATGCCGGGCATCATGGGCAAGTGGCTGAGGATCGTGCCCATCGTCGTGAGCCTGGCCCTGGCCGCATCCCTTTTCGAGGCGCTGTTCATCCTGCCGTCCCATTTCGCCGGATGGCCAGGACGCGGAAAGGCCGAGCCTCGCCCTACCCCAAAATGGCTCATGAGCCTGACCGATGCCTACACCGGCGGCCTGCGCTTCGTGATGCGGTTTCGCTACGTCTTCCTGGGATTGATCCTCGTCGTGCTCGCCGGAGCGGTAGCCATGATCCCGCTGCTGGGCGTGAAGATGTTCCAGGGAGAGGAGATCAATACCCTCCAGGTTCGCGTCACCATGCCGGTGGGCACAAACCTGGACACTACGGCAAAAACGCTCGAGGAATTCGAGAAGGTGATCGAGAAGCTTCCAAAGAGCGAGATCCGGGCAATTCATGCCACCGCCGGTCTGGTAATGACAGACGCGGACTGGGTCTTCAGGACGAGCGTGGGGCAGATCTGGCTGGACCTGGTTCCGGTTTACGAGAGAAATCGCATCTCGGACGAGATCATGGCCGACCTGCGCGGACGGCTCGACAAGATCTCGGGTCCGAAAGACATCGAGATAGCCAAAATCAACCAGGGACCTCCGGTCGGGAAGCCGGTGGAGGTCAAGTTGAAGGGGAAATACTTCGACCAGCTGGAATCCGCTTCAAAAGAGCTCGAGGACTATCTGAACGGCCTCGACGGTGTGATGGAGATCGGCAACGACTTCGAGCCGGGCAAGAAGGAAGTTCGTTTCCATGTGGATCCGGAGCTGGCCGCCATCCACGGGCTGAGTGTTGCCCAGGTGGGCATGGCCATACGATATGCTATCGACGGGGTCGTGGCCGACAAGATTTACGACGGTGACGAAGAGCTGGACGTGGTGGTCAGGCTCGACGCGGGCGCCCTCGAACGCCCCTCTGACCTGCTGCGTCTTCCCCTCCTGACTCCCACCGGGACCAATATCTCCCTGGGCGACGTGGCGGAATATCGACTGGAATACTCCAAGGGGCTGGTCAGACGCTACAAGGGCCAACGTACCATTACCGTATTCGCAAATCTGGCGGCGGATGGGCCGAGCTCCGTGGATGTAAATGACGGCATCAAGGAGAAATTCGAGGAAATCAAGCGGCGATATCCATCGGTGTCACTCGATTTCTCCGGTGAATTCCAGGAGTTTCAGAACACCTTTGCAGGACTGGTTCAGCTTTTTCTTTTCGGAATATTGCTCATGTACGTGATTCTCGGAACCCAGTTCAAGTCATACATACAGCCCTTCGTTATCTTCTTCACCGTTCCGTTTGCCTTCATCGGAGCGATCTTCGGCCTGTGGATATCCGGTAATCCGTTCTCGCTGATCACCCTCTACGGGATCGTGGCCCTCGCCGGGGTGGCGGTGAACGACGCCATCGTGCTCATTTCTTTTGTAAACAACGAAAGAGCGAGAGGGGCCCCGGCCAAGGACGCGCTGATCGAGGCCGGCCGATTGCGCCTGCGTCCGATTCTCCTCACCTCTCTGACCACTATCGGGGGCCTGCTTCCCATGGCGCTGGGCATCGGCGGCGCGTCACTCACCTGGAGTCCCATGGCCAACACAATCGCCTGGGGGCTGGGAGTGGGCACACTTCTCACCCTCTTCATGATCCCCGTGGTTTACCTGGTCCTGGTGGAGGACATCCCAGGACTTTTCCGCAAAAAAGAAAAGATCGCATAATAAAATGTGTCTGGCACCCTTGTAACTCCCCCCCCAAAGTGTCAAAAAAAAAGTGTCTGGCACCCCGTAACCTGTTGACATCTTTAGTGGTTACCACACAGCAATACCTACCTGGAACCACATGTAGTGCTTTTTTTGACATGTAGGCCCATGTGTGCCCACTATTGACATAGGAGGCCACCATGCGTTTGCAACACAATAATTCGTTTTTACAATTGCTCGCGGTCATCGTTTTTGCCACCGCTGCCTGGGCCATGTCCATGTCTGCCCGCGCCGCCGGTCCCGCACCCGCGCAGAGCCTTGCGTCAAAGACACCGCCTGTGCCGATCATGGAATACAAGATCGTTGATGGCGACTCCCTCGGCGCAATTGCCGTTTCTCACGGTGTGTCCCTGGAAGATCTGTCCGAGGTGAACCAGATCGAGGACGTGGACAAGATCCGCATCGGCACTTCCATCGTGATTCCCGGCGACCCGAAGAACGGCGTTCTTTCCAGGCGTGGCGTAAAGCTCAAGGTCCCAAAGGGCATCACCCTGTCCCGAATCGCCGAGGTATACGGGGTATCGGTCAGGAAAATCGCGCGCGCAAACGGCATCAAGAATCCAGATCTTCTTCGTTCGGGAAAGGAGATCCTGATTCCTGGAGCCACAAAAGTGATCGTGCTCGTGCCGCCTCCCCCCTGCTACAAGGAAAAGGTCACGGTCTATCGGTTGCGCACCCATGAGTCTCACGAAGTCGCGCTCTGTTATTGCAACGGAAAACCCAATCCCGAGGCCCTCGATATTCTATCCGGCATGTCCGGACCAGTGCGCAAGGAAGTCCCCTTTCCGCTTCATCCCCGTCTTCTCCAGCTCTTGCAGCGTGTTTCCGAGAAATTTCCTGGCCAACGCATTGAGATCATCTCCGGCCAGCGCACCAGGAAAACTCCGGGCCACGAATCGTATCACAACAAGGGCCAGGCCCTCGATTTCAGAGTCGCCGGAGTATCCAACAAGGATCTCTCCAAGTTCGTGCGCTCCTTCAAACGTGTCGGCGTGGGCTACTATCCAAATTCGGTTTTCATCCACATGGACACCCGCGACAAGCTCGCCTACTGGATCGACTACTCCCGTCCGGGCGAAAAATCCATCTACGGACGCTCCGGAATGACAAAAGAAAAGATTGCGAAGATCCGGGCGCAGCGCAGGGCAAAAAAGATCGGTCCGAAAAACAAGTCTGAAAAAGAGAGCCCGGCCAAGATAGCGATACAGAACCAGATCGAGGCCGAGGGGGACGCGGAACAGATCGTCGAAGCCGTTGTCAATGCCATTGTCGGCGATACCGAAACGCTGATCGAGACTTCCGAGAAATCACCAGACCCCTCCATCCCTGCCGATCCCAGCGTCTGACCATTTCACCCAGTTGACACTGGCCCTCCACACCGGCAAACTTCGCCTGAATGAACACCTCCGAACGACAAACCATGGATAGCACCGACAAATTGCTGTCGATGACCGAGAGCCTGATTGACAAGGGCGGCTCTGCCCTTCGGCGTTTCAGGGAGGAAGTGCTCATCGATCTGGACGGGCGCCTCAAGGTGATTTCCGACAAGATCGGAGAGGACGGCGTGGACCCGTTCGGAATGGATCCCGAGTGTCTCCGGCGCACAGCAGTGGCAGCCTCTTTTCTGTACAAAATGTATTTCCGTTGCTCAACCGTGGGCATCGACAACGTTCCTGACGGACCCGTAATAATCGTGGCCAATCACGCGGGGCAGCTCCCCATAGACGGACTGATGATCACAACCGCGCTGATCATGGAGGGCGAGCGTCCCCGCCTCGCGCGAAGCATGGTCGATCGATGGGTCCCGACGGTGCCCTTCATCTCTACCTTTTACGCCCGAAACGGCGTAACCCTCGGCACTCCAGAGAACGCTCTCCTTCTCCTGAAACGCGGGGAGGCGCTGCTGACGTTCCCGGAGGGCCTGGCAGGAATAACCAAGACCGTGGACAAGGCGTACCAGCTGCAGAAATTCGGTCTCGGCTTCATGCGACTCGCCCTGGCAACGGGCGCACCGATCATCCCCGTCTCAGTGCTCGGCTCGGAGGAGCAGTACCCGACTTTGTACAACCTGGAGAGCCTCGGCAAGATCGTCGGCCTGCCGGCGGTTCCCATCTGGGCTCAGATGATCGTTCCCGTCTTCGGCCTCCTGCCCCTGCCCGTCAAATATCATCTGGAATTCGGCGAACCCATGTACTTCGCCAGCGATGACGACGAAGAGGACGCAACCGTCTCCCTGTTGGTCGATGATGTTCGCGTGGCGATAAACGATATGCTCGAAGACCAGCGCGGTCAGAGAAGGAGCCTGTTCTGGTGACAGCATCTCATGCCATCATGAACAAGGCCCGGGCCTTTCCCGGGACCATTGCCATCTCCGGCGCCGCAGGACGCTTCGGCAACCTTCTGATCCGTCGTCTTCATCGAACGGACGATGTAGTCTCGATCGATCCCAGAGATTTCAATCGTCGGCCTGCGGACGTCACCCACTTCAAGACCGAGCTGCGACGCAGGGAGTGTAGAAACGTCTTTCGCACGGGAAACATCCGGGCCGTGATCCAGCTGGGACCGTACCATTCCCAGGAGCGCCGGCAGGAATCTTCCCGATTCGCCACAGCCATCGAGAACTTCTCGAGGCTCCTCGACTATTGTGACAAGTACGCCGTCGAGAAACTGGTGCTGCTCTCCTCGGCCAACGTTTATGGGGCACGCCCCTCCAACCCACAGTTTCTCACCGAGGAGGCCCCCCTCCTCGCCTCCGATCTCTCGGCCCTTCGCGATGTGGACATGATGGCCCAGAGCTTCTTCTGGAAACGACCGGACATTGAGACCGTCATCCTGCGGCCGGCACACGTTACCGGAGGGGTCGGCGGCGTCATGGCGAGATACTTGAGGACGTCGCCCGTGATGCGCCTCATGGGTTTTGATCCAATGATCCAGCTTATCCACGAGGAGGATCTCGTGCAGGCCATCCGGCTCGCCCTGGGTCCCGGACACAGGGGTGTATTCAACCTGGCAGGCCCCCCGCCTTTACCCCTGAGCAGGATTATCGAACGGCTGGGCAGAAAATCCCTGCCGGTGCCGCACTTCATGGCAAACCGGTTACTGGGCCCCCTGCGACGCCTGGGTCGAACCAATCTGGACCCCGCTTATGTGGATTACCTCCGCTTCGTTTGCATGGTCGAGGATTCCAGGGCAAGAACGGATTTCGGTTACTCTCCGGCGTGTGGAACCGAGGAAACCATCGCCGCCGTGGACATCTGGGAGTGAGATGGAAGCACCGAAGACACAGCTTCTTTTTCTCCTGGGGGCTGTTGTGGCCATCCAGGCCGCATGTCAGGACGACGCTCGTGCTCCGTACGGCGACTCGGGCATCGGCGGCGGAGGCGGCGGTGGAGATATCGACGGGGACACCGATACGGATTCCGACACGGATTCCGACGCGGGCTCGGACACTGATGAATGTACCGAAGAAGAGGTTTTCGTAGACGCGACATCGTCTTGCTGGTTGCGGTGCGCGGTCGGGCAGGAATGGTCCTCAGTGGGCTGTGTCGGCGCTGCCGAACTCGGCGATCAGGCGTGGGCGCTCTCGGCCTGCCAGTTTATCGCAAGCTACTATCACACGGCGACCATGTACGAGATAGCTCACCTCCTGGGAAACTGCGAAGCGGTCGTGACGTACGACCTCCTGCCCGGATACTGCGACCAGTGCAGCACGAGCGACGCCTGTTGGAGCGCGTTCCCTTATGACACCGAGTTCTATTGGACTTCCACAAACACCTCCACATCGGGTCTCGGACCCAACTGGACCGCAGATTTCTTTTCCGGGTTCCTCACTCCCTCCCTGACCGAGCTGGATCTGCGGTCGGCAAGATGCGTGCGATGAAAACAACTAGACTATTAGCGCTCGTCGCAACGGCAGCTCTTCTCGCGCCACTCTCATGTGACGAAGGCGAGGAGCCGGAAATGTGCGAGATCGGCTGCCCCGAAGGCCTCGGCTTCCCCTGCCCATGCAACCCGGAAGACGGCTGCGGTGAAGGCGCTGTCTGCGGCGCAGTGAGCGAATTGCATCAGGTGGGCTTCTGTTCCATACCCTGCGAGAAGGACTCCGACTGCGCGTGGGAGGCAGACTGCTCCGGTAAACGGCGCTGCATCCTGGAAAACGAAACCTCCGGCGGGATGAACTGCGCCCTCACCTGCCGATCGAACAAGGACTGCCCCCTCAACATGTCCTGCGCCGAAGTCGACGGACTCAAGGTCTGTTATCCCTGGACGTATTGAACCGGACCTCTCAAATTATGGTACACTTCGTCCACAGTCCACTCAGTCCACTTCGTCCACTCGGTCCACAGTCCCCTCCTCGCAGCGGTCTGGGTTGGGGTCGCCTCCCCTCGTTCCGCGGCATAAATGCCACGGTCAGGATGCGCGTTTCCGCGCAAGCCCAAAGGGCTTGGCCGGATGCGTCTGTGACCCCCCAGTCGAACAGGTCATCCTGACCGCGCCCTCATCAGGGCGCGGTGAACAGGCCGGCCGGCACGGCTGGATCCGGATGAACCTAAAATGAGGCCTGCCCTCACTACATATCATAAAAAAGCGGGTTGCTCCGAGCGAGGTAGGTGTTGATGTTGTTCTCCTGTTCGGCGGAGAGGTCCTCGAACATGATGCCCATCCCGGGGGCCGTGTCCGGCACGATCTCGTTGTAGTCTCTGACCCACCTGACCAGTCCGGTGAGCGACATCATCGGTCCGCCCGGAAGACTGAAATTCACATTCACCTCGGAATCGAGAGGCAGAATATCGTATGTGGACACGAAGAGCCCCCCCGACGAGATGTCCAGGGAGAAACCGGTAAAGAAGTTAGTCTCCGACTGCATACCGATGTCCACCTCGATAGACCTGCGACCTCCATCCCGTCGCTCCCGGTCGGAGACTGCGTCTCGGGAACGTCGCCTCGAGGAGAGCGGAATAGGAGCCTGCTGTGGCCGCGCGGGAATCACACCAGTGAGCGGTATGGGCTCGGGCTCGGCGCGCTTTCGCCCCTCCAGCGCCTTGAAAAGAGGAAACAAAATGGCCATGGTCCTGGCCACGGTCGCCGTAGCGATCTCCAGCTTTTCATCCTGGTCCGGCACTTCCTGCATGAGGGTCAGCGTTGTTCGAAGGTATTCCATCGACTGTCCCACATGCGACTCGTCGGCAAGCCCGCTCGACTCGGCCGCAAACAGCGCCTTCACCGCACCCGCCAGGGATGCGCTCACAGTGCTCACATCCAGGCCCGGCCGGCGTATCTCCTGGGTGTGACCGAGCGCCTCGCCCAGAGCGACACGCGCCCTCGCCACCTGCTGCCTCAGATGATCATTCACTGTGAGTTGTGACATGGTTCACCCTGGAGCTTGTGCAAAAACAACTTCCGAACACCAGAATTTACCAGACTTGCTGAATCATCGCCAGATGGCGGATGTTAATGTATCTTTGCATCCCATGGAGCCGGACCATCACATTGTACTCGTTGTCGCGACAGCCGCATGCGCCTACTTGCTGGGATCGATCAACTTCTCGGTGGTGGCGGCGCGAATTCTCGGCGCGGGCGATCTGCGGTCAACAGGCAGCGGCAACGCGGGGGCTACCAATCTCGCCCGTGCGGCGGGAAAACCGGCTGCGGCCGTTGTGCTCGCGCTGGATCTCGTCCGCGCGTTCGCGGTGATTCACGGAGCCTTCATCATGGGTATGGGAGACCTGGCTCCCGCGATGGCCCTGCCCCTGCTTGCAGGCAATCTCTTCCCGATATTTCATCGGTTCAGGGGCGGCAAGGGTGTCGCGGCGTCCGTGGGCATCATCCTCGCGATATCATGGCAATCGATGCTTTGCGGCGGCGGTGTGTTCCTGCTTGTCTTCGCCCTGACCAGAAGAGTGTCGCCCGCTTCCATCCTCATGTGCCTCGGATATCCCGCCTGGATATGGCTGTGGGGAGGAAGCGCGACCGAGATGGCCGTCGCGGGAACCATCGCCCTCATCATCCCGATCACACATCGCAAGAATATCTCGCGCCTTCTCGCCGGCACCGAGCCGCGAACGGGCGGGCGCACCGCTCCCCCCGAGGGAGGAGATCGATGACCCCCCGGGAAATGCTCATGAAGGCCTTCCTGGCCGGCGCTGCGGACCTGAACCGTCGATCGGCCCTGCTGGACAGGATAAACGTATTTCCGGTTGTGGACGCGGACACGGGCGCCAACATGAGCCAGACGCTGAAGGCGGGAGTCGACGCCATCGAATCCGGCAGGCGGGATATCGCCGCCGATCTTTTACTTGGCGCGCGGGGCAACTCCGGCGTGATCCTGGCGCAGTTCCTCGTGGGGTTTCTCGACACCCTCGGAAGCGGGGATAGATTCGATCTTTCCAAAGTGAGAAAGGCTGTCGCAACGGGCCGCGATCTCGCATACGAGGCCGTTTCCGATCCCCGCGAGGGAACCATGCTGACGGTGATGACGGTTCTGCGGGACACCCTGGACCGGTCCGCGCAAGCTTTTGACATGAACTCCCACGCCGCCATGGAGAACACTCTCGCGCATGCGGTCAGAACGACGCCCGATCTCATGCCCCGCCTGCGGGAAGCCGGGGTAGTCGACTCCGGAGCCCTCGGTTTTCACGTCTTCATCTGCGGGCTCACCCTGGCACTGCCCGCGCTTGACGATCCGGCCGCAGGGATCGCCTCCATCGAGGCGAGGAAGACGGGGGATACCGTGGCGCCCATGGGCGAGATAGCGCTCAGCATCGATCCCGGGTTCCTGGCGAGCGGGGCCGCGGACGAGTCCCGTCTTCGGTACTGCATGAACGTGGCCCTGGAAACGACCGGCGACCCGGGGGACAAGCTTGCAGCTTCGTTCGAATCCCTCGGCGCATCCCTGGACATCATACAGCGAAAGAACCTCATCAAGCTGCACGTGCACTGCAACGATCCCGAAGCGGTCAAGTCGGCCTCGGCTCGCTTCGGCAGGATCATCTCGGTCGACGTTGAGGACATGTCGGAGGGTCTTGTGCGCGTGAAGGCCATGTCCGGCGAAACACCCATTGAGGCCCGCGCGCGGCGCCCCCTGCGAGTGATGAGCGATTCCTCCATGTCGCTGTCGGAAGAGCTGGCAAGAAAACACGGCGTCGACAGACTCGAAAACTACGTGAGCGTCCATGGACGGATGGTCCGCGACCGCGATCTGGACAGGGACGCGCTGTTTGCCAAAATGCGCGACGGCCACGTCTTCACCACGGCCCAGACATCGCCGCAAGAGGTTCGTCTGTTTCTTGACGGTCAGCTGAAAGAGCCCGGGAATGTGCTCTACCTGGCGGTCGGGCGCCCTTACACCGGCACGCAGGAGCTGGTGCGCGGCGTCGCGGGAAAGCATCCGGAAGGGGAAAGGTTGACCATCCTGGATACGAGCGCGGCTTCCGGACAACAGGGGCTCGCGGTGCTGGCAACAGCCATCCGGGCGCAACGGGAGAACGATCTGGACGTCCTGGTTGAGTTTGCGCGCTACCAGATCAAAACCTGTGTCGAGTATCTCGTCATCGATACCCTCAAGTACCTGTCCGCGACCGGTCGTATCGGCAAGGTCAAAGCCGCGTTCGCAGGCGCTCTGCGTGTGCGCCCCATCGTCGGTCACGGAACGGACGGCGCCATTACCCACGACAAGGTCCGATCCCACGAGGCCGCCCTCGATAAAATCATCGACAAAGTATCAAGGCACCCCGGCGAAGGGCGCCTGACCATCATGCTGGAGCACACGGACAACCTCGACTGGGTCGAACAGGTTCGAACGCGCCTTCAAAACGCGCTTGAAGAACCTGCAGATTTCCACCTGTGCCCCCTGTCATCCACCTCCTCCGTCCACATGGGCCCCGGCACATGGGGCGTAGCCGTCACGAGGGTTTGATGAAAAAATGTGTCTCACCCAGAAAAAATGTGTCTGGCACCCTTGGGAGTGCTAGAATTCTCTCACGTTCAAAAAGAAAGGTGGGGCAATGAGGTACTTGCTTGTGATGGCACTTGCGACAGTGCTGGTTTACGGCGGGTGCGGTGACGACTCGTCGGACGCCGCCGACAGCGGTACATCCGACACGGATACAGATACAGATACCGATACAGACACCGATACAGATACGGATACGGATGATTGCGTGGACGGGGCAACGTCAGTCGGAATGGCGGGCACGACATGGGTATCGGTTTGCGGCGGTTCTTTCCAGATGGGATCGGGGTATTCAGACGCGCAGCCGATTCACGAAGTAACAGTGCCGTCATTCGAAATGTTGAAGACGGAGGTAACGGTGACGCAGTACGGTGAGTGCGTGACGGCGGGGGAGTGCATAGCGCCGAGCAATCTTTCTATTTGCAACTGGGACAAGACCGGTTACGAGGATCATCCTTTAAACTGTGTGCTTTGGCAGCATTCGGTGGACTTCTGTACTTGGGTTGAAGGTCGATTGCCATCTGAGTCGGAGTGGGAGTACGCGGCTCGCAGTGGAGGACAGGACATCACGTACCCTTGGGGTGATGAGATGGCTACGTGCGATCTCGCTGTTATGGATAATGGAGAATATGGTTGCGGTACGGAACGCACGTGGGCTGTGTGCGGCAAGACCGCAGGGAATACTGACCAAGGGCTATGCGACATGGCCGGTAACGTGTGGGAGTGGGTGCAGGATTGGTATCACAACACCTATACGGGCGCGCCGGCGGATGGTAGTGCATGGGAGGATCCATTCGACTCCAACCGGGTCTGTCGTGGCGGTAGTTTCGGCAGCACATCCCACGCCCTGCAAGCCACCGTTCGCCAATACAGCGATCCGTCCGCTGCCCACTTGAACTTTGGTTTCCGCTGCATCAGGTGACATGCCTCAGAAAAAATGACTCTGGCACCCTTTGGAGACACCCCCTAAAAATGTGTCTGGCACCCTTGGGGGCTACACGGTAATGGTGTAGAGTCCGCATCGGATCGAACGGGCCCCAAGGAGTACCAGATGACAAGCGACAACTCCGACAACGACAAGCAGATGAAAGCAAATGACGGCACAACGCTCGATATCGTCGTCGACGACAGGGACGCCCTCCCCCACGGACTGGTCCGGCTGCGCTCGGGCGTAATAGCGGTCTCGCGGCTGTACTGCCCCAACGGGCACAATCTCGTTAACGAGGATTCCGGCGCCCGCTTCAACGGATATCCGGGAATCTCCATCATGGTGGAGGGCAAAAAGGAAAAGGGCATCGTGATTATCAGCCCCATCCACGGTGACGACACCCGATTTGGAAAGGCCGACTTCGAACCCGGGGAAGTGACCAGGCTCACATGCCCCGAGTGCGGCGTGGAGCTGCCCAATATCCAACCCTGCGGTTGCGTGCCCGACGCCCAACTCGTCGGTCTCTTCCTGGACGACACGATGACCAAGGGCAACCAGGTGACCCTCTGCAACGCCTGGGGATGTCTCCGATCCAGGATCACCGATCGCTTCCAGATCATTTCCAGACTCGATTAGCCATGAATATCGATCTCTCAACCCTGCGGGATATCGTCGTCGTCTTGGTGCCGATGATCCTTTCCCTCACCGTGCACGAGTTCGCCCACGCCTGGACAGCCTACAAGCTCGGCGACGACACGGCCGCCCGCCAGGGCCGGATGACCCTCAACCCCATCTCCCACATCGACATCTTCGGAACCCTGCTGATCCCGATCTTCTCGGTGGTGAGCGGCGGGATCGGCCTGATCGGATGGGCCAAGCCCGTGCCCATCTCTCCACATCGCTTCCGCCGAAACGTCACCATGCGCAACGGCATGATTATCACCGCCCTCGCCGGCCCAGCATCAAACGTTCTACTGGCAATACTCGTCGGCGGCGCATCAATGATTCTATTCTCCGACGCGGTCGACGAGCTCGCCGAGATCCCGAAAGTCGGGTCGCGCACCATGGCGTTTCTCATGATCGGGTCGGAAGATTTCGTATCCGCCAACGCAAGGTTCATGAAACTGCACGGAATCGTCGGCAAGGGCCAGACAATCGCCGCCCTGCTCCTGAGCCGCATCTTCATAATGAACCTGGGCCTGGCGTTCTTCAACATGCTCCCCGTTCCTCCCCTCGACGGATCCCGGGTCCTCCCGCTGGAGTGGCAGGTCAAGCTCTCACGCTACACAATGATTGTGTTCATAGTATTTATCGTGGCCATCAATTTCTTCGGAAGTTTCATGTGGGGTCCCATCAGTTTCATGGGGGACGCCGTGCTCGGCTTCTGGTCGCTGATTTTCTAGGAGGGGAGAAACCCGGTGGACGACAAGCTTCGAGAAACGCTCGATGAACGCTACGTGGTTAGCCACGAAGTGTTCGAGGGGCCGCTCGACCTGCTGCTCCATCTGATCAGGGAGCACGAGCTCGACATCTTCGATATTCCCATCTCCTTCATTACCGGGAAGTATCTGGAGTACATGGATCTGATGCGGGAGCTCAACCTCAACATGGCATCCGAATACCTGGAGATGGCCGCCCATCTAGCCTTTATAAAGTCCAGGTCGATGCTCCCGGTGGACCCTTCCGACGAAGGCGACGAACTCGACCTTGATGACGGCCCTGATCCCCGCGAGGAGCTCGTTCGCCAGTTGCTCGAGTACCAGAAGTACAAGTCGGCGGCGGAGCAACTCGCCTCCATGCCCCGCACAGGCCGCGACACTTTCCCCCGAAGTCCCGACAAGATTCCGCCGCAGGACCGGGATCTCGTGTCCCCGGGCATGTTCTCTCTCATGGAGGCGCTGCTGCAGGTGCTCAACCGGATCGAAGACGGAAACGGCGCGTCTGAAATCTCGGTGACCAGAATGTCGGTTTCGGCTCGAATCCACCAGGTCATCGATTTCCTCCGGGAACGAAAGCGCATGCCCTTCGTCGAGCTATTCGACGAACGCTCAACTCGTTCCACCGTCGTGGTGACCTTCCTGGCCATATTGGAGATGACCAAGCTCGGGCTGTTGCGGCTACACCAGGCGGGCCCGGGAGCCGAGATACATATCCTTGCATCATCTAACATCGAGGAATCCGACAAAATCTTGAACGATATCCCGTTGGAGGACGAATGAACGTCGACGACGAAAAAACGCCAGAGGAAACCGAGGAGACCCTCCCACAAGAAGTGCTCCTTTCTCGCATCGAAAGCCTCATCTTTGTCTATCCGGAGCCCATCACAGTGCGGCGCCTCGCCAGAGTCCTGAGCCTCACCGGCAAGAGGGTCCGCGAGCTGATAGACATACTGAAGAACCATTACGAAGATCGGGGAATTCTCCTTCGCGAAATATCCGGCGGTTTCCAGTTCCACACCAACCCACAAAACGCGGACGTGATTCGTTCGGCGATGAAGATCAAGCCGATGAGGATCAGCCGGCCCGCCCTAGAGACCCTCGCGATAGTGGCCTATCGCCAGCCCGTCACCCGGGCAGAGGTAGAGGAGATTCGCCGGGTCGATTCGGGGGGCACGCTCCGTTTCCTTTTTGAAAAGGCGCTCGTTCGGATTCTCGGCCGCAAGGAAGAGCCCGGAAGACCCATCATCTACGGGACATCGGCGGCGTTTCTCGAACTCTTCAACCTCAAGGCGCTCAACGACCTGCCCTCCTTGCACGAGTTCACCGAACTGTGGGAGGAGCACCAGGAGATCATCGACGATGATTTCGGAGCCGACGAAGAGACCGAAGAGAACCCCGAAGAGAACCCCGAAGAAAGCCCCGAAGAAAACCCAGTAAGCGAAACCCGGAAGGAGCCGGACGAACAATGACCAGGCTACATGTCAACGTCGACCACGTTGCCACCCTGAGGCAGGCCCGAGGGATCGACTACCCTGATCCGATCCCCGCCGCCGCCATCTGCGAGATGGCCGGGGCGCAGGGCATCACCATCCACCTGAGAGAAGATCGCCGTCACATCGTCGACCGGGATCTGGAAATCATGCGCAAGGTCGTCACCACGGTCCTCAACCTGGAGATGGCGGCCACCGACGAAATGATCGGAATAGCCCGCGCCGTGCTCCCGGACATATGCACGCTGGTACCCGAGAAGCGAGAGGAGCGCACAACTGAGGGCGGGCTTGTGGTGGCAGAAGATCTCGATGCCGTGACCTCCGCAGTCGGTTCTCTCAAGGAAGCCGGTATCTCGGTGAGCCTTTTCATCGACCCCAGCAGAAAAGAGATCGAGGCGAGCCGCGAAACCGGCGCCGACATCGTGGAGCTTCACACCGGCGACTACTGCGTGGCGCCCATAGCGGAGCGTGCGCGCCAATTTGACAGATTGAGCGAAGCGGCGATGATCGCCACCGACCTGGGTCTGCGGGTGGCTGCCGGACATGGACTTCACTACCACAACGTTGCGCCCGTGGCCCGGATCCCCGAGATCGAAGAGTTGAACATCGGTCATTCCATCATAGCCCGCGCGGTTTTTTCCGGACTCGAGAAGGCCGTGCGGCAAATGCTCGAGGCGATGGGGGAACTGTGATTCTTGGAATGGGAATCGATATTTGCCCTATTTCGAGGATCGAGGACATAGTTGATCGTCAGGGAGACCTGTTCACAAATCGCGTGTTCACACAGGAAGAACTAGACCACGCAAAAAAAGGCAAGAAGGTCACCGGCGAGCGGCTGGCAGCGAGATGGGCGGCCAAGGAGGCAGCCATAAAAGCGCTGGGAGCTCCAGGCGGGCTGAAGTGGCACGACATGGAGGTCGCGAACTCCCCGGACGGAGCACCCTCGCTGATCCTGCGGGGGGCGGCAAAAGAGCACGCCGACAGTATCGGAGTGGAGCGCGTGCACATCAGCCTCAGCCACGCGGGTGGAGTATCGGTGGCGGTAGTTATCCTCGAGGGGAAAAATCATGACTGAAGAATGGAATGACCGTTTGTTCATGACCCGCGCCCAGATGCGCGAGTACGACCGGATAGCCATCGAGGACATCGGAATCCCCGGGCCGGTCCTCATGGAGAACGCCGGGGCGGGAGCGGCGAGGATGGCGATGGATCTCCTCGGGGAAAAGCGCCGTCTCGCGGTCATTGCGGGCCCGGGTAACAACGGCGGCGACGGATTCGTCATTGCCCGCCATCTCCTCAACGCCGGATACGAGGTCAGAACCTACATGGCGGTACCGGCCTCCAACCTCGCCGGGGATGCCCTGCTCAACCACGGAATCCTGCACGCCATGGACGCGCCCATCGTGGAGGTGTCCGACCCCGACAAGGCGTCCGGGCTCACAGAAATGCTGCGCAAGGATGGGTTTGTGGTGGATGCGCTCCTCGGCACCGGGGTTTCCAGAAACGTCGAGGGTCACTTGGGCGACCTGATAGACATGATCAACGATGCCGCGGTTCCCGTGCTGGCGGTGGACATCCCCTCCGGGCTCGACGCTGATAGCGGAACTGCGTGGGGCAAGGTTGTCAGGGCCGTCGGCACCGCAACTTTCGGTCATTTGAAACGCGGACTCGTCCAGCATCCGGGCGCCGGGCTTGCGGGCCGTATCCGGGTCGTCTCCATCGGCGTGCCGGGCATCGTGTCTGACAGGGCCGGCTGGGACGGGAGCATGATCGACCCGGAGCCACTTCGCAGATTGCCCGGAATGCGAACCGAGGATTCGCACAAGGGCACTTTCGGTCACCTGCTGTTGCTGGCGGGATCCCTGGGGAAAACCGGCGCCGCGGTCCTGTGCGGAAATTCCGCCATGCGGGTCGGCACGGGCCTGGTCACCATCGCGACAACCGCCAACGCCCAGCCCGTCATCGAGTCAAAATGCCTCGAAGTCATGGTCGAAGCCCTGCTGGACAGGACTGATGCGCCCATCACGGACAAGATGGTCAAGCGCCTCGGGAAACTCCTCGAAGACAAGAAGGCGGTGGTCGTCGGACCCGGGATCACAACAGCGCCCGGCGTGTCGGCCCTGACCATGCGGTTGCTTCAGATGATGGAGGTCCCGGCAGTGGTGGACGCGGACGGGATCAACATCCTGGCAAAGGATCCCACCGGGGCGGGGAGAATCACCGCTCCCATGGTATTCACACCGCACCCCGGGGAGATGGCGCGCCTTGTCAACAAGTCCGTTCCGGCGATCCAGGCCGATCGGATTTCGGTCACCAGAGAAGCCGCCAAGTGGCACAAGGTGGTGATCGTCCTCAAGGGCTCACGATCGGTTATCGCGACGCCGGACGGACGTGTATTCGTCAATCCGACAGGAAATCCGGGGATGGCCAGCGGCGGGATGGGAGATGTGCTCTCGGGGATCATCGGCGGTTTTCTTGCCCAGGGACTCGAACCTCTGGATGCCGCGCTCCTCGGAACGTACATCCATGGGCACGCCGGAGATCTCGCCGCGCAAAAACTGGGACAGCCCGCCCTCGTTGCTTCCGATCTGATCTGTGAGCTTCCCTCAATTCTGAAGGAATGGTCCAGGTAGGATAAGGTCCTTCCGTATGTATCCGTGCTGGAGGGCCGGCCGTCCCGCGGCGTAAACGCCACGGCAACGATGCGCGCTTCGCACACAAGCCCTTTGGGCTTTGATCATCCTGACCGCGCCCTATTCAGGGCGCGGATCGGCAGGTAGGAGTTACTCGTTCAGGTAATCGTCGATGGAGTTGCCGGAACTCTTCTTTTTCTTCTTCTTCTTCTTCGCGGCCTTCTTGTCGTCCTTTTCCTTCTTCTCTTCGGCGGCGGCTTCCTTCTCCTTGGAGACGGGAACACCGTAGCCGGGATCGCCGTCCTCGCTCATCCCCTCAGGCAAAGGTTCAGGATTGATAACCAGGCTGTTGAGCCACAAGTTTACGCCCACTTCCACCTTCTCCGGCATCAGCCAGATGATGATGCGATCGTTTACCTGCACCTTTGTGGATTCTTTCCACGCAAGGTTCACTCCCTTGAGCTCCTCGCCGGTCTTGATGGTTATGGAAACAGGCTGGTCCTCGTCATCGATGATCGAAACGGAAAATCCCGACTCCTGGAACTCGGCGCAATCCGGCTTCTGCGGGCTCAGGGCGTCAGGGATGAGGATGATGTTGCACTTGTCCTTCGCTCCCTCCTTGCGCCAGGCGGCTCTGGGGAATTCCTTGTATGCAAAATAGATTGGATTCTCCAATTGGAAGGTCCACTCTTTCATCTTGCGCTCTTCCACAGGCGGGATATCCGCCTCGGCGATGAAGTCTCCGCTCGGCGAGGTGAACAGCTGGTTTCCCTCGGGATCGAGTAACGGTTCTCCAGCCTCATCCGTTGCTGCTTCGTAGACAAACATCGCCTCGGATTCCATCACGATGTTCGCCATTCCAACCGCTTCGAGAAGCGCCTCTTGACCTTCCTGGTCAATGGGAATGTCGGTTTCGAACTTGAACGCCTTGGCTCCGTAATAGCTTACGGCGACATGTTGCCCCTCGGGCACCCATCCCTTGCCGGTCAGACACTGGGGATCGTCCACGAAACGCAAATATTCTCTGGGGAGTTCCATGACAACCACGTCTTCGAGGGAGATGTCCCATTTTTTTACCATGGCCTCGTTGATACCGTCCGGCTCGAGATCCCTGACCAGCCATGCGGCCAGAGATTTGGTGATCTCCGGAATGTGCTCGAGAATCTGCTCCTTGAGAACGACGTCGGCCTCCTCGTATGCGAGACCTTCAGCGGACTGGAAGCAATCCTCCGGCTCATCGGTGCCGAGGATCATGGGTAGCGATACATCCATGGTGGCCTGGTCCAGGGGGGCGAAGACCTCGTAGTTTGGTCCCTTTGGCTTCACATCGACGGGTCCGGTGATCTCCGGTTCCTTGGATCCGCATCCGACCGTGAGCGTCAGGCTCGCAACGACAAACAGAACCAATCCCCATCGGTGACGTCTACTAGGCATTATCTCCTCCATTGAATGGCAGCTCGGCTTTGGGTTTCGATTGGAGCGCATCTTACCACTTGACGCGGGTTCGCCAAGCCCGAAATACAGAGAAGCTGTAATCCGGGCCATGGAACGTTCCGCGAACGCTTTCCGGACCCTCCCTTGGACGCTTGGCTGTGAAAAAACGGGATATTCGATCCTGCTACCAGGACTCCTGCAGGGAAGGGAACGGAAGTACGGGAAACGGATCCGCCGAAACCACCGCCGTCGCCGTCAGCGACAACACGATCAATGAAATGCTCAACGTTCTCATCGCAATCCCCCTTTTCTCGGTTTTTCTTTTTGTTTTAACAACTCAGTAAATCTCGGGTAGCACCGGGCCATAGCCGGCAACAGTCCCCGAATAATCTATGTTCAACTCGATTTCTTCTCCAGAAGCGGAAAGTTGCACCGTGTCATTTCCTGATTTGAGGTAAATAAGTTCAACTATTCCGTCACCATCAATGTCAGAAATTACAAGGGAAAACCATCCTAACAATTCGTTTTCCGCAATAGTCGATAATTCGACAAAATCATCCCATTGTTCTTTGCCCAACATATAAAACAACCTTCCAGGGTAATTGGGATAACTCTCACTGCCTTGGGATGTTTGCAGAATGAAATCATCAAGGCCATCCCCATCGACATCTCCCGAAAAATAAAATTTGGAAATAGTTTCGGTGTTAGAAGCATCCGTATGGGTGTCAAAATCCGCGACTATTATGGTGTCCATAACGTCCGGCAACAGGTGCTGATCGGGTCCGAAGATGTCATCGAAAATCACCCATCCGCCGGTCTCCACTATCGGCGATTGAGTTGTGTCAAAAGCATCCTGCAAGAAGGTTCCCAGTTCCGGGTATCCGTCGAAATCGACGTCGCCCAATGAGTAGATGACCCCGAGATTGGCGTTGTCGCCTAGATCCCAATCACCGGCGATAATGGAATTCTGAGTTGATGAGACGATAGAACCGTCTGTCAGCACATCGATCTCAGAAGGCAGATTCTCATCGCCGAAGATAAGCGCGGTGTGTGTTACCCCCGCGTCCGTGATGCCGGAAGAATAGTGCCTTAACTCTGTTGCAATATCGGCCAACCCGTCGCCGTTGTAGTCCGCCATGGATGAAAATCCGCCGAAACTTGTAGGGGTGATCTCGGAAGTTGGAGTACAACCCACCGGACAGGGAATAACAACATCCGCTGATTCCAACGTCAGATTCTGGTTTTGAGAACTTCCACCATGGAAAATCAGTAATGTTTCCGTGAAATCATTATCGGTATAATCATCCCACCAAGAAGCGACGATATCGCACAACCCGTCTCCATTAATATCACTGTAACGATTAGACAACGGGCGAATGTAGAAACCTGTTTCTGCGTTGTTTTGAAAAGCCATCGTGGCGTCACCATCATCGACAACAGCGCCAGAAACTAAACCAGTAAAGATATGGTAATTAATAGTTAGGGGAGGGGCATATCCATAACCGATGCTAATGTCCGCAAAACCGTCGCCATTTGTATCACCCACATAAGAAGATTCTCCGAAGTTGACACCTGTCCCCTCCACCTCAAACTCCACTACCTTCTCCGCCTCTGCTACCTGTCCCCCTTTTTCATCCAGGTTGAAGAATGCCCAGCCCTGAACCAGGTAGGGCTGCATTTCCCCCCCGGGCTCGATGAGCTTCCAGTACATGATGTCGGGCACTCCGTCCCGGTCGAGGTCTCCGGGGGCCATGCCGACGAATATCTCCCACGTGTACGATGAAGCGCCCGCCTCGCACTCGGGTGAAGTCACCGACTTGACGCGGAAGAAATGCACTCCGCAGTCGAGGTCGCAACTCACGATGTGCTCGAACCGGTCCGTTCCGAAAGGCTGGTAGTCGGTGGAGCGGTACACCACGTCGGTGAACGCGCGATCCAGCGCTATCTCCAGACGATACTGGGTCGCCCCCGGCGCCTCCTCCCAGATAATCTGAGGCCGACGATCCCTGATATGCCTCCCAGACAGCGGGAAGATCAGCCTCGGCGCGTTCAGCTTGGTGACGTCACAGATCTCCAGCGCCTCCGGCGCCTCGCAGGAGGTCTCCAGCTCCGGGCACCACTCCTCCCCCGTATCTGTATCCGTATCAGTATCCGTGTCGGTATCCGTATCTCCGCCGTCCGGATCGCCGTTGCCGCCGTGGCTCTTCGAACAAGCAATCAACCCAAAGCTCATCGAACTAACGAACAGTAAAACCAACAAGTGCTTCATTTTGATTTTTCCCCACTGAAAGCAAAACCAGCACGACCCGTAACCTCAGTAACGGCATTATACCAATCTTGAAGTAACGTGGTTGATGTTTCACCTCCACACCCCTCCCCCACCCGGAAAAAACCGACCGGTCACGCCGTTGCATTGACTTGTGATCTATCTTGACCGCAGGCTATCCCTCCACGATCATCGGTTCGATGGAAGATTTCTACGAAGCCTTTATCGAGCGCCTGCAGCAACACGCCACCCGCGAGGGACTCTCGGACTTGAGGCTCGCGAGGGACGAGTTCCACCGCTTGACAGGTGAGTTCGAGGAAGGCGAGCCCTGGTTCGAGACCAGGATGAGAATGTTCCTCGACTGGTACCTCCTCGATCGACGCGGCCACGACGACATCACTCCTGTCGAGAGCTTCATTGAGGCAAACAGAAGCACGCTCGACGACGCGGACAGAAAACAGTTCGAGCATCTCACTGTGACGTTGCGGTCGGTTTTCAAGATCGTGAGGATGCGCGGGGATTCTCTTCTGCTCGACGATCTTGCCGGCGGCGGGCAATGGCTGGCGCGGTGGATTTTGCCGACGGTCGGACTCAAGAAAAACGACATACTCAACTCACGAATGGTATTGTTCGACGACACTGTGACCATCGGCCGCGGCGCGGTCCTTCACCCGAGAGAAGCGCTCGAGTCCGTGGAGAGCATTGTAGCCCGCGCCTACCGGGAGGAGATGCCCGCGCGCCAGATAGTCGATCACCTGGACAAGATGCGCCTCAAGCTCGACAGGTATTCCAACGTCAAGATTCGCCATGTATACCAGTATCCCGATGATGCACTGCTTTAACCTGCATAGTTCGCCGGCCTTTGCGTGCGCCCTCGCGTTGAGCCTTTTCTGCGTGGGAGCCGTGGCGCAAGCTCAAAGTACCGATAACCCTCCTGTTCAGAGGGGCGTCGCGCTCGGCCTGTACAGCGAAGACCCAAACTGGTCCTACGTGGACATGCTCGACGAGATGAAGAACTCGGGCGTCAGCCACGTGGCGATAGTCGTGCCCTATTACATCAAGAACGACTCCTCTTCCGTCATTTACAAGCATCCACGCTATTCGGTGCCCATGCACACCCTCGAACGCACCGTCAATGACGCGAGAAAACGGGGGATGAAGATATTTCTCTTTCCCATTCTTCGCGTGGAAGACAAATCCAACAACGGCTGGCGCGGCACCTTGAAGCCGGACGACGTCGACGGTTTTTACAGGAGCTACACAGCGTACATCCTCGAATTCGCGCGCCTCGCGCAGCGCCTGGCCATACCGATCATGTCTGTGGGCTCGGAGCTCTCCACCCTGGACGTGAACACCGCCCGGTGGAAAAAGATCATAGCCGCGGTCCGTCAGGTGTACAGCGGCCGGCTGACCTACTCCGCCAACTGGGACCACTACCGCGAGGTAAAGTTCTTCTCCGACCTCGATTACGCCGGCGTCACCGGATATTTCGAGCTGGCAAACAAGGAAAAGGCCCCCGACGAGGATCCTCCCATCAAGCAACTCGTCCACAGCTGGCGAAACAACTACATGGCGCTCATGCGATGGCAACACAAGATCGGCAAGCCCCTGATCCTCACGGAGGTGGGCTATCTGAGCCAGAAAGGAGCCGCCGCAAAACCGTGGGACGAGAGCGCGAACGAGGACCTCGATCTGGAAATCCAACGCAAATGCTACGAGGCGTTTGCGCGTGTGTGGGACAACGAAAAGCGCCTGGTCGGCGCTTATTTCTGGAACTGGTTCGGTTGGGGCGGGCCCAAAAGCAAGGAATACACACCTCGAAACAAGCCCGCCGCAAAGGAGGTGGCGTCATGGTATCTTCCATAACATTGAATTCTTTATCTTAATGTTGCGTCGAAAATGTAAAATGATACACAAAGAAGTACTACTTTGGGACGCCACATGAGAGCACTCGAGAAAACCAGGAAGCGGATCGCCGGTGTGATGCTGGCTGCTTTTGCCGTCTGGCAAATAGGCACCATGATCCACCTGGTCTCTGTGGTTCACATAGTCTGTCCTCACGGAAAGATCATTGATCTGGACGATCTTCCCGATAATCCCTATGCCAGTGACATACCTTCAAATCACGATGACTGCGCTTTCCTGACGGCCCTCACGGTCGCCAGAACCATTATCAGCGACGGCGCACCGGATGTGCCCGCCGCCGAAATGACGAACGACAATGTCCCAACCATGCAAGATCATGTCATTATTGATGGCGATATATACACATTCGCCCCGTCCAACTCGCCTCCCGCGACATCCTGATTTGTTCCCGGACGGTATTTCGGCACACTAGACCAGGCAATGCTTTCATCATCTTCGCGATGACAAAAGGAGCTACACATTGCATAGAAAAAACAAGAATTGGAGCTTCGCAATCTGCTTTTTGGCCACATCCTTCCTTCCTGGAGCGCTCCTCGCTCAGGACGAAACCACCGAGCCGGAAGAGGCTACCGTCGCACCGGAAACGGCTGCCGACTCAGAGGAAATCAAGGCCGAGATCGAGGTTCTCAGGGCCGAAATCGACAAGCTGAGACAACACAACATGGATCGAGAACTGGCGGAATTGAAGGCGGACGCAGAGACGGCCATCACTGCCGAACCCGACGATGACGAGAATGAACTCGAGGCCAAGACCTTCAGCGGCGGGGAAAGATCTCTGCAGGCTCTCAACCCGGAACTCAGCATCGTGGGGGATATCTTCGGCCGTTTTGTATACCAGGACGGCGAGATCTATTCTCCGGGCGGCGGACGCACAGGCGTGTTTCCCAGGGTTCTCGGGATCCATTTCCAGGCCAACCCGGATCCCTACTGCTTCACCAAGATGGTGATTGCATTTACCCCGGGAGGCGTTGTCTTCGGAGAGGCCTACATCACCTGGAACGCACTCACACCCTGGCTCTCCCTGACCCTGGGCAAATTCCAACAGCAATTCGGCGTGGTCAACCGGTGGCACGCCCCGGGCCTGGACCAGTTCTTCTACCCGCTCATGCTGACCGAGCACTTCGGCGGCCCCCTCAACCAGACGGGCCTGTCCGCGCTGATGACCCTGCCCCCCATGTGGGCGCATCACCTGGAGCTCGAAATACAGGTCACCAACGGGCAGAACGGCAAACTTTTCGCCGGCGATTTCTTCTCGGTCCCCAGCGGCCTGGTCCATATGCGAAACTACTGGGATCTTAACAGGGACACCTACATGGAGCTCGGACTGAGCGGCATCGTGGGCGTAAACAACACCTGGGGACAACCTGTGGAAACACAGACACCGATGCAGCTCTACTCGGACGAGAACGGCGAAAACCCCGTCACCTTCTACGACGCGGAAGGCAACCCGGTTCCGCTGGCTTCCACCACTACCACCGCCACCGTGAACGACGACGACTGGCGACGCACTATTGTCGGAGGCGCGGATCTCACCATCAACTGGGAGCCGGTCAACCAGGCCAAGTACAAGGGCTTCACCTGGCGCAGCGAGTTCCTGTACGCATACAAGGAAGTCCTGGATTCGGATATGAAGGACACCGTGATCAAGTCATGGGGCGTGTACTCGTACGCGCAGATCAAACCCATTCGCAACTGGTACTTCGGCGTTCGCGGAGATCTCACCCAGCCTTTCCAGCTGGACAACGAAGGCGAATTCACATGGGGAGTCGTTCCCTACATCACGTGGTGGCAGAGCCCGTGGGTGAGATTTCGCCTGGAATATGATTACATTGACTGGGCGGATATGACGGGGATGGAGCCGGAGCACAGGGTGTTCCTGCAGACAACGTTCAGTGTCGGTCCACATAAACATGAACGATACTAGAGGAATAAAGAGGCACTAAAATGAAGAAAAACCAACATCACAATTTGAAATCCTCGATTCTGGGACCGGCCCTCGCGGGGTTGGCCCTGTTCTGTCTGATCCTGGGCGTCCCCGGGGTCGGCGCGGCAAAGGCCGGCGGCAAGATCTACGTGGTCGCCACGCTCACGGACTATGCGGCCATCGCTCGAGAGGTCGGCGGCGACAAGGTCAAGGTGGTCGCCATCGCCGAGGGAGACGAGGATCCCCACTTCGTGCGACCCAAGCCCAGTTACGCGCAGAAGCTGGCCAAGGCCGACCTGTTCCTCACCACCGGCCTCGACCTGGAGCTGTGGGGACCGGCCGTGATCGACAAATCGCAGAACAAAAACATCAGGGAAGGACAGATCGGTTACGTGTCTGTATCCGACGGTCTCAAACTCCGAGAGATCCCGGCGGTGCTGGACCGCGGTCAGGGAGGCGTCCATGTGTACGGCAACCCCCATATTCACACCAGCCCGCTGAACGCCAAGACCATCGCCACCAACATCGCCATCGGCCTCAAGAAGGTCGACCCGGACAACGGCGACTACTACGCGAAGCAGCTCAAGAAGTTCAAGCGAAACATGAACAACAAGATGTACGGCAAGGACCTGATCGGGATCCTGGGCGCAAAAACCCTGGACCGCCTGGCCCGTTCCGGCAACCTGATCTCGTTCCTGAAAGACAAGGAACTCGGCGGCGTCAAGCTGATCGACAAGCTCGGAGGCTGGATGAAGGAGATGCTGCCCCTGCGCGGTAAAAAGCTGGTCACCTACCACAAGAACTGGATCTACTTCACCAAGCTCTTCGGATTCGACGTGGTGGGCGAAGTGGAGCCCAAGCCCTCTATTCCGCCGTCTCCCAAGGACGTGGAACGTCTGATAAAGACAATGGGTCGGTTGAACGTCAAGGTCGTGCTCGCCGCGAACTACTACGATGAAAACAAAGTCAAAAAGATCTGCCGCGCGGTCGACGCCACACCCATCATCGTACCCCTCTCCGTCAAGGGCGTGCCCACCGTGAAAGTATACTCCCAACTCATCGACCGCTGGGTCAAAGACCTCAAAGCCGGTTACAACGTACAATAGCAATTCCTTTTCTACATATATTGCTGTAACTGAACCACTTGGAGGAAATTCACATGTCCCCATGGAAACTGATGATGCTGCCGTTCATGGAATGCCTCGTTCTGGTGGGCATTCACTCCTACCTGGGAATTCACGTGATCAAGCGAAAGGTCATTTTTGTTGACCTGGCCCTCGCCCAGATCGCGGCACTGGGAACCATCGTGGCTTTCCTGTTTGGCATCCATCCCCAGACGCCCGGCGCGTACGTCTTCTCACTGCTTTTCACATTCATCGGCGCGGCGGTGTTCTCCCTGACCCGGCTGCGGGATGAGCGAATCCCCCAGGAAGCGGTCATCGGCCTGGTGTACGCCCTCGCCGCCGCCGTCGCGATCCTGATCATCGATCGGGCCCCACACGGGGCGGAGCACATCAAGGAGGTCCTCACCGGGAGCATCCTGTGGGTCAAGTGGCAGACAGTCGTCATCGCCGCCGTGGTGTACGCGGCAGTGGGCATCTTTCACTACGTCTTCCGGGAACGGTTCCTCCTGATCTCCAACGATCCGGACGAGGCTTACCGGCGCGGCATCAACGTCAGGCTGTGGGACTTTCTCTTTTACATGTCATTCGGTCTGGTCATCACCCTCTCGGTGAATACCGCCGGGGTTCTGCTCGTGTTCGTCTTCCTGGTTGTTCCCGCCATCATGGCGATCTCCATCACCGACCGGCTCATGCACCAGCTCCTCATCGGCTGGTTTGCCGGCACGCTGGTGAGCTTCGTGGGACTGGTCGCTAGCTACACATTCGACTTCCCCAGCGGACCCATGGTGGTCTCGGTTTACGGTGCCGCGCTCCTTCTGGTGGCCCTTGTGCTCTTCGTTATTCGATCGGCCCGACCGGGGGTTGCCGCCGGCTATGTGGCCGCGGGGATAGCCACAACGGCTGTCATTGTCATCGCCTTCTACATGATGGGAGGGTTTTTCTCCCCTGCGGATTGCGGACACGATCACGATTGCAAGGGAGAGACCCATTCTCTGGGGCACGGCGCAGATATTAGTCATGCCGACCACCATCACGACGACGCCACGCCCGAGGCCTCGCTCATCGACAAGCTCTCCGCAGTCGACATCACTCAGCGAGCCGGAATCCTGAAGGAAGTGACCGATGCAGCGGCAATCAACAAGGCTATCGCCACGACAGACGACGAGGAGTTGCGGGTCGCCATGGCCATGAGGTTGCTCACGCTCGATCCGCCGTCCGGCCGTGCCGTTCTGCTGGAGATCATGAAGAGCGGCGAGATCCCGTTGTTCAGACACGAGGCCATGACCGCCCTGGTCAAATCCAGCGGCAACGATTTCGGTTACGCCCCCATGGACGAACCGGACTCGCAGGGCAACCTCGAAGCTCTTGTCAAATGGAACACCTGGAACTCAGGGAAATGAAGGTTGCATTCGTTCGGGACTACCCCTCCCTCAACCCCAGCTGACCCTTTTCTCTCACTCTCGGGCCTCTTCAAGCCGGACAAGGGTCCTGAGCGCATCATTGACTTCGCGCGAATTCTTAAACACCTCCGCCACATCGGGGTCGAGCACAATGACGTTCGCTCCCTCGGCAAACCGTTTCGCGTATCGACCACGCTCGCCTCCGCTGAAGTCGTACTCGGCTTTCATTTCTCCAACGCGATCATTTTTGATCTTCGCCATGGTAGCTTCTCTTTTCTCGTGCGGTAGCTTGCCTCGCGCTGATGATCCGCAAGTCATCGCCCCTGTCGACATGTACCACAACTAACATTTTACCAGAAATGGATAGACCCAATGTCACCAATCTGACCTCGTCGGTGGAATGGTCGCGATCTTCGATTGTCATCGACAGCGGATCGGCAAACACCGTCGCCGCCTCCTCGAACGTCACGCCATGTTTGCTGGCATTTACGTCTGCCTTCTTCTCTTCCCAAACAAACTTGAGCAACGGAACCCTCCATATCCGCTTCGGCCCTTTTGACAATCGAAATCTCCTCAGGCCGGAATATGTCTATCGCGCCCCCTACTCTTCAAGGAATCGGGTGGCTTCCAGCGCGGCCATGCAGCCGGTGCCTGCCGCTGTGATCGCTTGCCTGTACACCTTGTCCTGCACGTCGCCCGCTGCGTAAACACCCTCGACGCTTGTCCTTGTGGAGTCCGGCTTGGTAACGATATATCCCTCGCCATCGACTTCGATCTGTCCCTTGAGGAACTCCGTCTTGGGTCGGTGACCGATGGCCATGAAGACACCGTCCAGCGCAATCTCCTCTGTTTCGTCGTTGCGGGGGTCCTTGAGCCTGACTCCCGTTACGCCCGATTCGTCGCCAAGAATTTCGTCGACTACCCGAAACCACTTGGGCTTGATCTTGTCGTTGTTCGCAACACGATCGGCCATGATATTGGAGGCCCTCATCTCGTCCCGGCGATGAACCAGATAAACCTCCGAGGCATGGCTCGTCAGGTATAGCGCTTCCTCCGCCGCAGTATCACCGCCCCCTACTACCGCCACTTTTTTTCCCCGGAAAAAGAACCCGTCACACGTCGCGCACGCGGATACACCACGCCCCTGGAACTTCTGCTCGGATGGGATGTTCAGCCACCCGGCCTCCGCCCCCGTCGCGATGATAATGGTTTCCGCCGCCACCTCCCGCGAACTCATTTTCACCTTGAACGGCCGGGACGAGAGATCCACTTCCTCCACCGCATCGACCATGATCTCCGCCCCCACGCGCTGCGCCTGCGCCCGCATGGCGGCCATGAGTTCCGGGCCGGCGAGTGGATCTTTGAACCCGGGAAAGTTTTCGATCTCCGTGGTGATCATCAGCTGTCCGCCGGGGGCCAACCCCTCAATCACCAGGGGCTTGCGACCGGCCCGCGCGGCATAAATCGCCGCCGTATATCCGGCTGGTCCCGAACCGACTATCACTACGTCTATGGTTTGCGTATCGGCCATTGTATTCCTCCATCGGGTTCACTCGATCGACCGAAGCGTAATCACGAGCATACCCCCCGTCAACCGACAGGGAAGAACAACAGTTCCAAAAGAAATTCGCGCCACGTGATATAGTGTTTGTATTGGGTAAGATGACACCACCAGAACACAAACGTATTCCCGCAATCCAGATTGCTGTGACGACACTGGCGCTCGCGTGCCTGTTGTGCGGAGCATGCAATTCCATACCACCATCAGATAATGACGGCGGCTCCGACGACACGGAGTCCGAGAACACCGACCCGGAAAACTGTCGCAGATACGCAGCGCCCTGGGGCGGCAACGTCCTCGAATCGGACGGGCTGACCTGGGAGAGTGCATTTTCTTCGGTCATCGACGCGGTCGACCAAGCCGCTACCGAAGCCCCCTGCGACGTCTGGGTCGCCGCCGGCATCTACTACGTTCTACGGGCCTCGCGCAACGATACCATCCAGATGGAGCCCGGGGTCCGAATTCTGGGCGGATTCGCCGGGGACGAGACCACTTCTTCCAAGCGGGATCCGGTCGCCAACCTGACGATCCTCGACGGGAGGGTCGGACCAGACAACGATATGGCCGTCTATCACATACTCACCGGCGCCTCTAACGCAACCATTGACGGGTTTACCATAAGGAACGGGAGGGCCGACGGCGACTTCCCCGACAGCATTGGGGCAGGCCTGTTAAACTTCTCGGTATCCCCCACTGTTTCCAATTGCCGGTTCGAAAACAACACTGGCAACAGCAGTGAAAGTGGAGGCGCGATAGATAACCGTTACAGCTCCCCCCATGTTACCGATACCGTTTTCGTTTCCAACAAGGGAGCAGTCAGAAATTGCTGGAACAGCAACCCGGTCTTCGAGCGTTGCGTATTCGATGACAACGAGGGGGGAATACGTGTAAGGGATTCAAGCGGGGTTACCATCATCGACTGTGCCTTCTACGACAACGGCGACAACGGGGCTGTGTCCCTTAGCGGACCCTGTTGCGGCGATGCGCTGATAGTCAATACCGTCTTCTACAGAAACGCCTCATATTACGGAGGGGCCATTACCGCCGATGACACCTGCGTACCCCAAATCATCAACTGCACCTTCGTCGACAACTACGCCGTCTCGGAAAACGGGGCGGCGCTGGCGGCAATTGAAAACGCCGGAGCGACCGTAATCAACTCCATCTTCTGGGGCAACGAACCGGCCCAGATCTTCGGAAACGGTAACGCACCGCTGACGGTATCCCACAGCGTCGTTCAGGGAGGATACGAGGGAACGGACGTGGTCGACGGCGATCCGCTCCTGGCCGATATGGACTGGTTGCACTTTGAGCCACTCGCGGGTTCACCCTGTATCGACGCCGCCGACGGTAGTCGCGCTCCCGAAAAGGATATGGCGGGAAACGCCAGGCACGACGATCCATCAACCGGGAACAATTACGAGTGCGTCGAAGGAGACAGCGACTGCTGCGAATTCGCCGACATCGGAGCCCTGGAGTACCTTCCATAATCGCGCCCTTCCCCACTCCGTCGGACGTCAGGGGATGAATTCGAATGCCCCGATATCGGTCCATGGCGGCGTCCCTACCCCCGTATTGACCGTGGCGGGATCGTCATGGCGTGGGTTACCTTCCATATCCATCGGGGGGGCCGTGTCGCCGTCGGCTGCGTCGATGCATGGTGAATATGGAAGCAGATGGAAATCCAGTCCAGCCACATCGGCAAACAGCGGATCACCGTCGACGTTGCCCTCACCCGAATATCCACCCTCCACGAGGCTGTAATCCAGCGCACTCAGTATTCCTCCACCATACACCAGGATTTGATCATTCGAGTTCCCCCAAAAAATGCAGTTCCGGATGATCGGGAAGCATGAACTCGCCCAATCATATATAGCACCTCCAACGTCGGCCTGATTCCCGTAAAATGTGTTGCCGAACCAGACCGGGTTCCCGACTGACGAGCAACAACCAGAGTGATGAATGGCGCCCCCCTCCTGCGCCGAATTGGCCACGAAGACGCAGTTGGAGATTTGCGGGGTCCCGTTGGAGTCGGAAATTGCCCCGCCCAGCTCAGCGGTGTTCTCCTCGAACAGGCATCTCTCCAGCACAATGGATTCGTCCTCGTTGCTGTTTATATTCCATATCGCGCCGCCGCGATTGGATGCCTCGTTCCTCGAAAAGACGCTATCGGAAATCCGCCAGTGGCTCCCCAGACTCTCCATCACAGCCCCGGCCCTTTCGGCGAAGTTCCCGTCGAACGTGCTCCGCTCGACAAGAAGATCGGTGTACCCATTATCGCAGATCGCCCCGCCCCTGCCGGCGTGGTTGGAGTAGAAATCGCTGTCCAGGATGATCGCGGACACACCATAGTCCAGATAGACGGCTCCACCATCGTCGTCGTTCCAGGGATCGGAAGGGTACATGCAGGCGCTGTTCTCCTCGAAGAAGCACTCTTCAATATCGAGCCTGCCTCCACTACTGTATATTGCCCCACCGTTCCGACGAACCGCGTTGGACTTGAATATATTTCCGTAGAAAGACGGCCTGGAGTACTCCGAACAGACCGCCCCCCCCGAAATAGCGGCGTTGTTCTCGAAAACGCAGTTCTCGATCACCGGCTCGCTCGGCACGGACAAGTAGTCGCAGCCGAAGTAGGCCCCGCCTCCGCACCCGACGACCTCACCAGCGTCATTGTCCACGAAGATGCAGTTGGCAATAACCGGCGAAGTTCTGTAACTGTATAGCCCCGCCCCATAGCGCCGATGCTCGTTCTCCCCATCGGTAAAAATGTCTTCCGTCCACTCGGTCGGCCCCCTGCCGCCGGTCACGGTGAAACCGTCCAGGCGCGTATGATCCTGAGCCCATACAACATGAACCACATGGAGGGAGTCGTCATTCTCGTGTGAGCCGAGCAACACAACCTCATTACTCACCCAGTCCCGCGCGTCCAGGTGCTGCTCGTCTCCCTGGAACCCACCGTACAACTCGACCCACTCTCGCAGTCTCACGGTGTTGTCGATCTTGTACCGATAGATATAATAGGCTCCCGTCGCTACCCAGACCTGACACGGCGTCTCGCAGGCAATCGCCGCGCAGTGAGCAGCGTTGATTCCCTCCTGAATGGTCGGGAAGGCTGTCTCCCATGAGAGCCCGTCGCCCATGATGTCAACATTGATGTTGACATGAAAACGACATGGACTGGGGCACTCGGTCTCCTCGCACTCGATCCACTCGTCGTCCGGGTCCGGACCCTTGGGCAGTATGCCGAGAACGGCGGTATCATCCCCTTCCTCCGTTCCGGTCTCGGACGATGCGTCCTCCAGGGGAAAGAAAGAAGCGGACAACTCATCTGCAACGGTACACGCATGCGTGAGCAATGCCAGCGCCGCAAAAAAACAACCGGCTCCTATGACCGATTTTCTTCTTCGTTTGCCCCCACTACCCATGATCACATTATCTCATCGCCACTGTTTTCGGACAACAATGATTCCGACCATTGACTTCTTCAACGTGTCCCCATTAAACTACACCAAGTGTGGCATATTAGACGGAAAAGGCATTTAATGGGTTGATTTTTCTAGTAACGTTGTCAATATTCAGTAATAATGTTTGTGATGGCTAACAATCCATGAGCCGACAAAATAATACACATGGACCCGATGGGGAAACGAAGCCCTTCCTGAAGAACTTCGAGTCCCTCGAAAACACCCTGCTCGATGTGGCGATCGTTTTGGACAAGGAGGGGACCATTCTTCGCATCTCCTCCACAGTTGAAAAGGAACTCGGATATCCAACGGCGCGTTACCTGGGAAAGATAAGCGAAGACTTCATTCATAAAGACGATCGGCGCAGCGCGCGAAAGGCGCTCGCATTCGCCAGGGAAAACCCAAACATACCCATCACCTGCGAAGTTCGCCTGGAACGCTCCGACGGAAGCTGGAGCCTGTACGAAAACAGGCTGCTCAATCTCCTCCACGATCCGGCAATTCGTGGAATCCTGGTCTTGTCACGAGATATCTCCGAACGGGTGGAGGTCGTCGACAGCCTGCTGCAATCGCTGGCAACCCTCGAGACGACAAACGCCCTCATGAGCCTGGCCATGGAGTCCGACAGCACCACACAATTGCTGGACAGGGCGCTGGAGCACATCCTCTCCCTCGACCGCCTGTCTCTCGATCCGACCGGGGGGATCTTCCTCATGGACCACGCCACCCGGCACCTTACCCTTGCGTCCTGCAAGGGTCCCGATCAAGCCGAGGTGCTCACCTGCACGCTCATCGAACACGAGGATTGCACGTTCGTCCGAGCGGCTCGCACGGGACAGGCGTTGCTCGTAACCGGCCCCGAGCCCTCGCCCGGCGAGTGTCCCAATGTCTGCAGACCCAATCGATACGCAATTCCCATAGAATCGAACAGTCAGGTCCACGGCGTGCTCGCGCTGTGGTCCTCCAAAGATACGGCGCCGACCAAGAACATCGGAAAAGAGCTGAAACTGATGGCCGGCGTGCTGGCCAAAATCCTCAGGAAGCTCCGCATGGACGAGGAAAACGTTCGCCTCGCCTCGATACCGCGTGAAAACCCGGACCCGATCATCGAGTGCAACCCGGACGGCTCGATCAATTACGAGAATCCCGCCGCAAAGGCGCTCATGTGGCAACACGATCTGGACATCAACGATCTGCTTCCAGCCAACCACAAGGAAATCATCGAAACCTGCATGACGGGCTCATGCTCCGCTCGACACTCACGCGGAAAGGTGGGAGACAGGCTGTACCACTGGACCTACCACCCGATCCCCGCCCAGGAACGACTTCACATATCCGGTCGTGACATCACGGATCTTGACAGGGCGCAAAAGCGTCTCGTGTACGACGCCATGCACGACGGGCTCACGGATCTCCCCAACCGAAACCTGCTCCTCGATCGCGTCAACACCGCGCTAGGAATGGCGCGACGCCGGAGCGATTACGGGTTTGCGGTGCTCCTGCTGGATATCGACCGATTCAAGGTGATAACCGAAAGTCTGGGGCATTCCGCAGGAGACAAGATCCTCGCAGAGGTGGCCGGTCGTCTGGTGCAATGTGTCAGCACGGAGGACACTGTCGGCAGGATCGGCGGAGATGAATTCATGGTGCTGATGGAAGACGTGAGCGATCTCGCAAGCGCCGTTCGAGCAGCCAATATCATCCAGGAACGGTTAAGCTCGCCGATGCTGGTTGTGGGTTCCAAGGTCGCCATCACCATGAGCATGGGACTGGTGATGAACAAGCCGGCGTACGAGAGCGCGGAGGAGATGATAGGAGACGCTCATACCGCCATGTATCGCTCGAAGGGGGCGGGGAGTGGAGAGTGCGTGGTCTTCGACGAGGCCATGTATGAAAACACCCTTAAACGCCAGCGCGCCCAGTCCGATCTCCAGAGTGCCCTGAACCATAGTCAGTTGACAGCTTACTACCAGCCCATCCTCTCTCTGAAAGATCTGAGGATTCGTGGCTTCGAAGCACTTGTTCGCTGGAATCATCCCAGCCGCGGGCTCGTGTTCCCGGACGAATTCATACCGCTTGCTGAGGAGTCCGGCCTGATCTCTGCCCTGGATGAGCAGGTACTGGAGCTGGCCTGCAAGCAACTAAGAAGATGGCGCGACTCCAAGATGCCCCTGGCCTGGGTTTCAGTGAACCTGTCCGCCCACCAATTCAAGGACGAGGATCTGGTCCCCAAAATTCTGCACACCATCGCTACCTCCGGCGTAAACCCCCGAAGGCTGCAACTCGAGATCACCGAGGGAACCGCCGTCGAGGATCCCGAGCGAGCCGTAAAAATGCTGGGCGACCTCCAGGAACACGGCATCAGGGTGGCCCTCGACGACTTCGGCACCGGGTACTCATCCATGGCCTACCTCAAGAGATTGCCAATCGACGCGCTGAAGATCGATCGTTCTTTTGTCCAGGGCCTGCCCGAGAGCCAGGACGACGCAACCATAGCCAAAACCGTGATCGCAATGTCGCAGGCCATGGGCCTCAAGGTGGTCGCCGAGGGGGTGGAAAACGAACGACAGGCAATGTTCCTGAGATCAATGGGCTGCGACGAGGTACAGGGTTATATGTACGGTCGCCCCATGACGGCGAGCGATGCTTCCGAACTCCTGAAATCGGGGTTCAAGAACAGGAAAAAGTAACCCCCGGTCCTACCAGCGATTCCCGCCGCCGCCACCACGGTCGCCGCCACCACCACGGTCGCCGCCGCCACGATTCTCCCTGGGGCGTGCTTCGTTTACCGTCAAGTTGCGACCATCGTGCTGGAAATCGGTCAGACCCTCGATCGCGGCTTTGGCCTCCGTGTCATTCAACATCTCCACAAAACCAAAACCGCGCGAACGACTCGTATCGCGATCCGTGATCACCTTGGCGGAGTCAACGGCGCCATAGGCCTCGAACAATTTGGTGAGTTCCTGATCATCTGTGCTGAATGGCAAATTGCCAACATAGATCCTCATTGCTTCGCTCGCTCTTCTTGCCCGAGACTCGTCGGACGAAACCTGCGCTGGTTCCCGGGCAGCTACGCGTAGGTTTCGCGCCCCTTATCAACAGGGGGAAAGCATAGAGAGTACAGATGACATCAAAAAAAACAAGACAGCGGACAAATAATAGTGGCCCAAAAACGGACTTCGCGTAACTTCACAAGTAAATGCGTACACATCACTCAATGAAATGCTGTATATGTTCTATCGCGTCAAAGAAAACTCAAGGAGGATAACCATGAGTAATAAAGATCTTTCAATCGTTTATCTTTGCCTGGCTTGCCTGACGGTGTTCTTCTCGGGTTGTGACGGAGCGCCGGAATTTTGGCGCGGCGACGGAGGAGGAGAACTGGACACCGGTGCCGACGGTGATACCGACGGTGACACGGACTCCGATACCGATTCCGATTCTGACACTGACAGCGACTCCGACACCGATTCTGACACTGATTCCGACACGGATGTAGGCAACCCCTGCACGGTGGATATCGAACTACCAATTGGCGATGATCTGGTAATTGAGGGGAAATGCCAGACCACCGGATCGGCCTGCGAGGGGGGAACCCTCGAGGGCGTCGACGGGGTCGATCCCGCGGGCACGTGCAGTTCATCTCTGGTCTGCTGCATCAACACCGACGAGTGCTCGAATATGGAGTTGGTCACCGATTGGGGCACTTTCAATTTCTTCTGCCAGGAAGACGAATGCCCTGAAATGCAGGGCCAGTCCATGGGATTCCCCATCGGATGCCCCGGCGGCGATTACTGCTGCGCGGATATTCCCTTCCCAGGTGCACAGGGCGTCAAGTAGCCACCCAACACCAGGGCACTCCTCTCATACACATGTCTGACACCACCAACCCTGCAAACGCCCTCGTTTCAATTACCCGATTGGACAGCTACGATCCCGCCGCTGTCGAGGAAGCCCTCGTTAGGCTTTTGGCACCCCTGCGCGGCATGAAAGCCTTCGTCGGTCATGGTGACCGGGCCGTCCTCAAGCCAAATTTTCTCTTCGCCAAACCACGGCAGAACGCCGTCTGCACGGATCCGGAAATCATCAGGTCCGTCGCCAGAGCAACCGCTGCAGCGGGAGCCTCGACCGTCACGGTGACGGATAGCCCGGGGGTGGGCACTGCCCGCCGTTGCGCAAGGCAGCTTGGACTTCTGGACGACGAGTCCTTCGATGTCGTGAACGTGGACAAGGAATCGGGGATCACGCCAAAGGGAACGGAGTATCACCAGCTCTTCCTCTCCAGACAAATGGTGGAAGCGGATACGCTCATAAACCTTTCCAAGGCGAAAACACACGGTCAAATGCTCATCACGGCCGCGGTCAAGAACACCTTCGGCGCGGTGATCGGATTGGAAAAAGCCCAGTGGCACTATCGATCCGGCAAGGACCCAATGGATTTCGCCAGGCTCATCGTGCACATCCACTGCGCGATCGCGCCGCGCCTGAATATCCTGGACGCAGTGGTCGGCATGGAGGGCAACGGCCCCGGGGCGGGAGATCCGAGACAGCTCGGGTTCCTCATGGCTTCGACCAACGGTCATGCTCTCGATCATACCCTGTGCCGCATACTCGAGATGGATCCGGATACGGTCCCCACCCTTGCCGTCGCGAAGGAAATGGGGCTCCTCCCCTCACCCGACCGAATAGAGATCACGGGCGCCGATCCCGACAGCCTCCACCCTCACCCCCGCTGGAAGCCGGCCCGCCCGCATCTCGTCCAAAACATGCTTGGACCGAGCTGGATGATCCCGGTGATCGACCGGCTCATGGCCCTGCGACCGAACGTGGATCACAGCAAGTGCATCGCTTGCGGACAGTGTATTCATTCGTGCGCCGCCGGTGCCATGGAGATCGTTGCGGAAGGACCCATGTCCCAGCCCCGGCTCGAGATCGACAAGAAAAAATGCATCTCCTGTTTCTGTTGCCAGGAGATCTGCCCCGAGGGCGCCATAACCGTCCGCGCCGGCCTCGCCGCCCGGCTGTTGGGCCTTGGAACGCGGTAGGGGTGATGGTATTGTGGACAGCAATGCCTAAATCATCCTACCTCCCAATCCTGACGGCTCTTTCCCTGTTCTGCTTATCATGCTCCGGGGCGGTGGATGACCGGTTGAAGTCTGGGGAAAACGAAGACGTGACATCAGACGCGGGTCGCGAGGAGGTTCCGCCGGGAGTGCTGATCGTGGATGAACCGGTCGACGAAGCGACTTCAGAAGAACCCACGCCCGCTGAACCCACAACGGTCGAGGCGCACGTTGAAACCGTTGAGAGTGTCTCTCCGATTCCGGCGGAGCCATACGTCGACAAACCCTCTCCCCCGGATCTTGACACCACCTACTGCAAACGGCAAAGAGCCGAGAAACAGGCCGTGCCCACGCACTCCTCCCCTCCCATTCCCTGTGACAAAATAGATCGCCTGGTTTATTACTTCCGTGGGTCGGAGGGACCCTGCGGGCCTGTGCAAAGGTTCTCCATCGAACGCAAAGGCGCGTCGAAGTTGGAGCGGACAACTCCCTATTACAAGGGCAAGAAGCTCAAATGCGCTGCCCCCTCCATCTCGCGAATCAGGATGAAGGCAAACGAATCCGCAAAGATCATCGACTCCGTATGCGCGGATTTCAACGAGCACTACTCCAGCTCCGCAGGCGTGGGCTGCACGTCCTCCTCGCAACGTTTTTACTTCTATGAGGGTAAACAAAAGATCGGTGAAACCAGAAGCCTGCCCTGCCCTCCCTCGACACTGGCCGATTCACTTGAGCGAATAGAATCGCTGATAAGAAAGTTTTAACCAATGCACTTCAAAACCAGAATCGCACTCATGGCCGCGCTTGTGACCCTCCTTGCAACAGTCGGTTGCGGCGAGGTGCAACCTTCTGCAGACAAGCCCGACAAGGAGGCCCCGGAGTCGAACGACACCCCCGATGTTGCCGACAACACTCCCTGTCGCCCGAATCTCTCCCCTCTCCCGCCGAGCGGCGAAGGCATGTGGCCATGGGACGGGCTTTGCGATCTGGACGAGGACGCCCTGAAGAAGCGCGGACTGAAGATCCCCCTCAAGGATCTGTGGACACCCGGCGTGGGCGGCCTGGCCCGCGCAGCCGTCGGTCTCAGGGGATGCTCCGCGTCGTTCGTGTCTAAGGACGGCCTCATGATCACCAATCACCATTGCGCATTTGCGGGAATCCAGCGCAACTCCACACCCGAGAACAACCTCCTGGAGACGGGTTTCCTGGCGAACGATCGCACAGAAGAGCTGGATGGCCACGGGCTTCGCGCCTTCGTCTTCATGAAACAAACCGAGATAACCGAACAGATACTCCGTGACATGCCGAAGGAGGGATCCGATCTCGAGAGGATCGAACTCATCGAGGTGAGGGAGAAGGCGGCCGTCAAGGAGTGTGAGAAAAAACCGAACACCCGCTGCCGCGTGTCCCGCAACAACGACGGGCTCGAGTTCATCCTGCTGGAGAACCTGGAGTTGAAGGACGTCCGCCTGGTCGCCCTTCCGCCCCAATCCCTCGGCGAATTCGGCGGGGAGGTCGACAACTGGCAATGGCCGCGACACACAATGGACTTCACGTTCGTGCGCGCTTACGTCGATAAAGACGGCAAGCCCGCCGAGTACTCGAAAGACAATGTTCCATACAAGCCGGAGGCCCACTTCAAGGTAGGCGTGGGAGGAGTCTCCCCCGGCGATCTGGTGATGGTAGTGGGAACGCCCTACCGGACCGCGCGTTACCGCACGCTGGCTTCGGTGCGCCGGGATCTGGAATGGTACTACCCCACGCGCCTGAACCTCTTCACTGAGTGGAACGGCGTGATGGAAAAGGTATGCGCAGATGTACCGGAATCTTGCCTGCCCACGACCGGCATGGTGAAGAGCCTCAACAACGCCCTCACCAACGCCCGGGGGATGATCACGGGCCTGGAGCGCAAAAATATTCTCGAGAAGAAGGCGAAGCAGGAAAAGGAGTGGCAAAAATGGGTGGCCAAAGAGCCCGAACGCGCCGCACGCTGGGGGACCGCCCTCGACGACCTGACCGGGTACCTGGAGAAAAGTGATGAGGGTCGGGATCGGAACTTCCTCATCCGTTACATCCTGTGGGGCAACAAGCTGGTTGGTTTCGCCCGCACGATCACCAAGTGGCATTCGGAACAACTCAAGCCCGACGAGGAGCGGGAGCCCGGGTTCCAGGATCGGGACCGGGACAACACCCTCGACGATCTCAGGCAGGCTCAGCGCAGCCTGGACCCCGAGGCAGATCGCCGGATCCTGGCCATGTTCCTCGGTCGTCTCGGCAAGCTGCCGCAGTCCGAGAGGATCGCGACGTTCGAGACAGCCCTGCGCGGCGACTACGGGGAGGCGTCCATCAAGCGCTTCGTAGACCGGCTGTACAGAGGCTCGCGGCTCCTGGATGTCTCTGTTCGAGAGGACCTCTTCAATGCGAAAATGGACCGAGTCAAGGGAAGCACGGATTCGGCAATCAAGCTCGCCTGGGATATGGCGCAGGAGTTCGACGCCTACGACGACGACAAGAAAGCGCGCAATGGCGCGTTCTCTCGACTGCGCCCGCCCTACATCGAATCACTGGTGGAGATGAGAGGCGCCGCGTTCTACCCGGACGCCAACGCCAGCCCACGTATCTCCTTCGCGACCGTGGCGGGGTACAGCCCCCGTGACGGCGTATGGCACACGCCCCTGACGACCCTCTCGGGATTGCTCGCCAAGGTCACCGACAAGAAGCCCTTCAACGCCCCCGACAACGTGGTGAAGGCCATCCGCGACAAACGGCTGCCTTTCGCGGACGACAAACTCGGAGACGTTCCCGTCTGCTTCCTTTCCAACGCGGACACTACCGGCGGAAACTCCGGCAGCCCTGCCCTCGATGCAAATGGACGCCTGGTGGGATTGAACTTCGATCGGGTCTACGAAAACATCAGCGGCGACTACGGCTACAACCCGTCGCTCTCCAGGAACATCATGGTGGAGATAAGATCCGTGCTCTGGTACCTGGACGCCGTCATAGGCGCCGACAATATTCAACAAGAGCTTGGTGTGAAGTAACGACGGCCGGGGCTTACTACCAGGACTCCACGGCCATGCTGTCCTCGCCCACATAGCAGACCGGCGGGCATTCGTCCCCGTTGGGTTTATTTTCCTCGTACTCCGGGGCAAGGACGCGCTCGCCGATGACCCATCCGTCGTGTTCCAGCGTCACGAGCACCGATGCCGGCGCTCCCGCAATGACCAGCCAGATCTTGCCGGTACCGGGGTCGTTGACCGCGTCGATGAGATCGAGATCCCCCATAGAGCACTCGAAGCCCTCTTCCGGATGGCTCAGGTAACACTCTATGAAGTACTGCTCCGTATCGGGCGTCTCGAGCATGAATCTGTATGATCCTGCCCAGAAGGCTTCGTTGTCCGCTCTCAACACTTCCACGAGAAGCTGGTGATCGCACAGGATCTCCCCGCAACCCTCGGGAACGCCGGAATCCGATTCCTCACCACCCATGCCCAGAATGTCACACGGGCCGGCGGCGCCCATAGTGACCATGGCGATGATAAGCACTGGTATTGTTTGCCTGATAGTCATGTACAGATATTGCCAGACGACTTATCCGGATCAAAAAAAGCTGCCATAAGATCTTTGACTTTCTTTACTGAAAAAGGCTCCCTCAACGAATGAAAAGTCACGGACCGGGCATCATTATCGCGTCCACGGTGGTCATCATCGCCTGGCTTGTCCCCGATATCATCAGCTCGGATCCGGTGTTTCCGCTACAACGGCTGGGCACCGCCACGGGTACAAATCTGATCGCCATGGTAGCCAGGCCGGTTACCGCGGCGCTGATCCTGCTGGCTGCTCTCTCTCCCCTGAGCCGCGTTCCCGCGTCCGTATTTTTCGTCCTCGCGGGACTCGCGAGCCTTGCGCTTCCCTGCGTCTTTGGTGTACCGGCGTTGCCCATCGGCGGCCTCGGCGCGCTTTGCATTGCCTGCGGAACGATTGTCGCGGCTGCGGGCGTCACCTGGAAATCAGGAAAGACATGGGCGGGTATGGCCGTCCTCGCGCTGTTTCCGGCTGTATGTATTGTCTTCGCGTTCGTCGGCATCGCCGCCGGCGAACACCCACCCTCGTTTGCATCCCCCTTCAAGGAAGCCGTGTCGATCTTCGCGGTTACGACAACTGTGTTTCTGGGATGGAGGGGATTGAAGTAGATCAGCTGTCCTTTGAGTCACTGCCCCATCCGGGGCCCTTCTTCTGTTTGATTTTCTGCTGTGCACGAAGGAGGCTCATTGCGCAGGTGGATCCTCCGCACTTGGATGCGACCGGAACACCTAAGCAACTACTGTGATAAAAGAAGAACATCAATGTCGACCGAGAAACCCAAGATGTTCGAGTCCCTCGTGGACTTCACTGTACCGGTGGTCTCCGACTCGATCGACCGGTCGGCCCGGTATCGCGCCGAGGACCGGGGGGGGCACGCGATTCACTTTCTGAAGCGCCTGGATCGGGCCTCGGGAGCCCAGGCGGAATTGGCCTTGCAGCTCTACAACGATCCGGAGGCGCTTCGATTCGTTCTCCATAGCATCACGATTCCCGAGGAATTCGATCGGGTTGCGGTTTCCCTGCACGATGCCGACCAGGGTCCGTACCTCGTAGCCTCCCGCAAGGGCCGGTTCGTAACCTGCCTCGGCGAGGGCATGACGATCGACAACCTCTATCTGATCAATCATTCCCGGCTCCTGACCTATATAGAAAAAAACGAGGAGTACCGCCGTCGCAGCAAGCTGGCCGAATCCCTGGTGGGTGAGAAGCACCAGATGAAAAAGCTCTTTGCGAGAATCGCGAGCAAGGGCGACGACGTGACCCGGGAGGAGATGCTCGCCATTTCGGCCATGCAGCCGGCCCTCAAGTTGTATTTCATCGATAGGCTCTTGGGATTCATATCGAACGTCTCCGACAGCACAAGAGTGCTGATCAGGCGGAAGCGCTTCACCAACAAGGACCGGTCGATCCTGAAGAAACATTATGGGGAGTACCGGGCCATCGGACACCTGGCCCTCCTGGCTTCCATGAGCGGTCCGAGCGGATTGGACCGGCTCACGGCGGACAAAGCCGGGACCTTGTTGGATTTGCTCGTCAGGCCGTTGTTCACCGGCGATACGCTTATGCTGTTTCGGCTCGTCTGGTTCGTGGGCAAAATGGGCAAGATAATGCTGCCCGCGTTGAAGCGCATGTTAATCAAGCCCAGGTTGCACGAGGAATGGGCGCTCGCTTTGATGGGGCTGATTGTCGTGGGAGTGCGCCACGGCAAGACCCGCGGGAAGGTTTTTAAAATCTTGGAGGGGCTGCCCGGCGCCATGGAAAACTACGGTTGGGATGTCATCGATTTTCTTAACAAGTCAGAGTTGAAGAATGTCTTGACCATCGCCGTAGGCTCGCTGATGGAACCGGACAAATCGTTCGAGTATTTGGAGGCCTTTGCCAGGGAACAGTGTTTCGAAGAACACCAGCCCTTCGAATTGCCGGCGCTCTACACATGGGAAAAGGAGACCGACGTTCCCAAAGATCTGGCCTTTGCATCCGTGGCGGACGGCCGTCACTGCTTTTCCGAAACCCCCGAGCTGTTAAGCTTTTGTCTTACCCTAACGCCCTGGCTGGCCCGATGCGAGGCGGAGGATTTCTACTATCCTCATGACTACTATCGTCACGTCCGAATGCCGTGGCAGCCCGAGGAGACGATCATCCTTATCGAGCAGGAGCGGAAGAAACGAAAAAAGAAGAAACCCGTCAAGACAGAGCGGACGCCGGAACGAAACGACCCCTGCCCCTGCGGCAGCGGCAAGAAGTACAAACGGTGCTGCCTTTTGAAGTGAGGATCTCTATCTACCGCGGGGTGAACCCCACGGCAACGATGTCCATAGGACAAGTCCTGCGGACTATGTTTTGGACGGCTTGTCGTCCGCTTGAAAGCCCATTGGGTCTTGTTGCCTCGGGCAACATCCTTGCCGCGTCATTCATGGCGCGGTCAAAGCCCTGGCTATCAGGCATCAACAGCGGGCATGGTGCCGCCTCGGCTGAGGAATTGTATAATGGTCATCGTTCGGCCGAGTTCCGCGAGGTTGCGCACGTGGAGCTTGCTAAAGATGCCGCTGAATTCCTTTTTGAAGTACGCAACCGGCTTGCCGCGCTCTTTTGCCATGGTCTTGAACGAGGGGTAGGTGATTATTCTATCCAGCGGGATCTCGTACTCGCTCACGAACCAGTAGTCCCGCGACCACTCCGAGAACACGCGGTGGTGCTCGTCGTCCCACAACAGGCCGGCGTCGTCCAGATCGAGCCTGCCGCAGTCCCAGATCGTCATCGGGTCCACCACGGCCAACACGAACTGGGCCGAAACGCGCTTGATCGGAGAAAGCAACGGATCCACCGCCCAGCAGGCGAGCACTAACGCGTCCATCGGAGGAGCAAGCCCCGGCGCATCAACCAGCGAAGGCAGCCTTCGAGCCAACCGCGACAGACGATCCCGCCGCTCCATCTCGGCTTTCTGATCCTCATTGTCCATGAGGAGGAGGTTAGAGCCTCGGGGGCTGTGATGCAATGGATTGTGGGATTGGGCTTGGTAGCCTGCAAAGGGCAATCGGATCTACATCGTCCATCCCTCGGCGCTCAGGATCTTTTCAACCTCCACTCGCAATGGTTCGAGATCACGTTCGACAACCGTCCACACCTGATCCCAGTCCACCTCGAAGTAACCATGGACAACTGCGTTGCGCATGGCGATGACCCTTCTCCAGGGTAGTACGGGATATCGGCCGCGCAAGGCGTCAGAGACCCGTGACGCCGCTTCCCCGATGACAACGATGTGATGCAGGCACCAAACGCGAAGTACTTCGTCACCATCGAAATCCTCTCGCGTCTTGACGCGATTCGCGATGGCAGCCATCGCCTCGGAGATGTCCAGCATGCGATCTTCATCTGGCCTGGCAGATGTCAAAGCGCCACCGCCTCGTTTTCCACGCGCGATCTCATCCGCTCCCGCATTCCTCCGGCGCTGACAACATCAACTTGACATCCGAGCGCCTCCCGAAGATCCATTATCAGCTCGCCGTGATCCATCAAGCTTGTGCCCGGCTCGTATTCGATGACCAAATCAATGTCACTGTCCGCACCGGCTTCGCCCCTCGCCACCGAGCCAATCACCCGCACGCTCCTCGCGCCATGCCTACGCGCGATTTCGAGGATCTCGCCGCGCCGTTGCCTGAGCGTCGTCAATGTCCATCTCATCGCAAACCTCCTCGCTTACTGTACCACGAATAAAGCCTACACGTCCTCCCGCACGAACCGGCAGAAACGATCCGCACGTTCGAGGGTAAATATGCGTTCCGCATTGTCCATGAGGGGGACGATAGAACCTGGGTGGCTGTGATGCAATGGATTGTGGGATTGGGATTGGTGGGGGGCTCTCATCCACTTCCCCAAACCCCAACCATTCCGATATACTCCAGAAGGGGCACGAATCGATGAATAGTTGCATCAGCTATGGGAACAATGAAAGGGCACGAATATGCTCAAAGTAAACCTGAGTGACAATACACTGTCCCGACTTCCGCTCTCATCACTCGAACAGTCGGATATCAAGGAACGAGCGAACCTCCAAAGAGCCATCATCAACAGCTGGGAAGCATTCTACGAGGACCTGGGCTACGAGGATCTGTTTCTGATCGGGCAAGAGATCGAACCCCACGATTCATGCCGTGACAGGATCGACATATTGGCCCTGGACCATAACGGTGTTCCCGTTATCTTCGAGTTGAAAAGGGGCCGAGATAAACTTCAGCTTCTTCAGGCGATCACCTACGCCTCGATGATCGCACGATGGGATAAAGATCGTCTTCTCAAGCTGATGCCTGTCGATGACAACGAGCGGACAGAAGAGCTTCTGGCGATCGTCAGAGATGACGCGTTCTCGCTACAGGACCCACAAATCGTGCTGCTCGCCGAATCCTACGATCCCGAGGTGATCCTTGCCGCCGATTGGCTCTCGGAGTACGGAGTGGAGATCTCTGCTTTCACCATCTCTGTCGTCGATCACGGCGGCGAGACTCTACTCTCCATCGACCAGCGCTTTCCGCTTCCCGGACTCGATGATCTCTATGAGCGCCGCCGAAAGAGTCGTGTCGTTTCCGCAAGTCCCGACGTTTCCTGGGATGAAGCCCTCGCCAAGCTGAACTTCCCTTTCGCTGCGCGCGCGGTCGAGATCTTCCGAAGGCAGAAGGACGGCGATCCCGGTAGGCGAAGATTTACTCACATGTACGCGGACACTGGGCCAGGCGGCCCCATGGGCATCATGCTCCGCAAAAACTATCTTAAAATCTACAGTTACGATCAATCGACCGAAGCTAAAGAGGCGCTCGAAGCTGCGCTAGGTGAAGGCATCCCGCTTGACACCTGGGGTTCAAACAAGACGCGCACATCTGGCTATACTTTCAAGGTTGAAACTGAAAAACAGTTTGAGCAATTTCTAATCGCCGTTGGGGAGGTACGTTAGGGCGAGTGCCCCATGAGCGGGCTTCCTCCATCGCCATGTACCAGCCGCCGGTGCCGCGCTTTGCCGTGCCGATCTTCTTGGTGGCCCCGGTGGAACCCTGCTTGGCCTCCAGGATGAAGCAGCCCTGCTTGTACAGGTCGATTCGCCCGATGCTGGAGCTGCCGCCCTCGTCGGGGATGCGCACGTCCTTCTCGAACACGAAGTCATCCTGCACTCCCACCGTACCGGCAGCATCCGGATGACCGATTCCGAGAACGTCGCACAGCTCGGTGAGGAACAGATCCTTGTTCTTCTGCTCGGCAGCCTCGGACTTGGACCACCTATCGATGAATGCGACTACATCATTTGACATCAGAACTCCGAAAGGGATGGAACGAGCGTCATTGCCCCTCCCACATCGTCATCAGTTGAAATTTCACAATAACCTCATGGAACGCGCATGTCGAACCTAACTGGAACACGTCCCCCAAAGCGAAATTTTCTCAGAAACGATCTTTTTCCTAAGCCAGGCTTAGATTTTTTCTCATTTCTGATCTTTTGCCCCAGCCGATCTAGGAAAATTTTTCAAATCTGAGTTTTCGCCCCAGCCGATCTAGGGAACTTTTTCCAAAACGTAAAATTCTCACGTTGCCCAAAGGGGGGATTTTCCAAAATCGTAAATTTCCCACGTGCCCCAACGCGCAAATTTTTCAAAAACGAGATTTTGCCCCAGCTGCTCTAGGGGAAAACTCCAGGAATGAGATTTTGCCCCAGCCGATCTAGGGGAATTTCTTAAAAACGAGAATTTTTCCCAGCCGATCTAGGAAATGTTTTCGTCAACCTAGAATTTCCACGTTGCCAAATGGGGAATTTCTATAACAACCTGGAATTTTCACAGTTCCAGATAGGGAATTTCTTCAGAGACGTGAATCCAAGTGGTTCAATCTCGGAATTTTGGGAAGTTACAGCGCATTTTTCGAGTCTGAACGCTGTTTTTTGAGGGGTTGCTGGGATTCGTACAGGTCGATATGTGTTTTGTTCCAGCTCCTACTGCCCGCCGCGCTCCCGGCGTCGTTTTGGTTTGTCCTGCGTCGCTCGGCTGCTGCCGAGCTTTGCAGGATGGCCCGATCTTGGACCTTGGATTGACTAAATAGACGGGCAGGTTCCGATTGCGCCGCAGCCGATGGTGTTCTCGGTTGGAGTGCCGTCGTTGTACTCCACGCTGTTGGACTCGTAGGTTGCGTAGAACAGGCCGTCGGAATCGGCCCAGCACTCATCGAGGCTGACCGAGTCCACCACACTCGACGGCAGATCCATGGTTCCACCGGAAATGGAAGCCGCGCCCTGCCCTTGCCCGGTGGAGACCCATGCGGACTCTATCATGACAGTCTCGATCTCTCCGTCCGGCGCATCCTCGGGCCAGATATCCGCCAGCATCTCGAAGCTGAACTGGCCGGCCATCCCGACATCGAATCGTCTGTAGCTGTAGTCGGCGTTGATCACATCCCCCTCCCACGTCTGGAAGTCCTGGAAGGTTGCGTCCACCTTGTACGGATAATCCCGCACGTCGAAATCGTAGATGATCTTTCCCGTGTCGGGAGTGGGGTGGGAAGTATCGATTTCATGGACCTTGTCGTAGTCGAGGACGATGGTTCCCATGCTCGCGTGCGGCTCGTCCGTGGTCGTCACGTCACCGTCCACAACGGTTTCCCAGTTGTCGGTGGTGTCGTTGATGTTCTTGCCCTCCAGCCGAAACGAGAAATGCCCGGCGGAGGTCTTGTCCATTACGAACCGGAACTCGATACGCGACAGGGATTCCTGCCAGGGCCCCCAGGTGTAACCCAGATCGGTCTCCTCGGGGTCGGGGGAGTTGACGATGGCCCAGACCCAACCCATGGTGACCACGAGCCCGCCGTTGATGTGCCACTTGGCGTCCCTTGTCATCTGGTAGATCTCGCCGTCCACGTAGTACTGCTCTCCTTCTATTTCTTCTATGCAGCACTCGTCGCAATCCGCATAAGGGTCCAGCGCGCCGGCGGGCGGCATGATCGAAGCGGTCTGAACCGTTTCTCCATCTTCCTGCCCTATTCTGACCACAAGATCCTCTTCCCTGGGGATAGCCTGCCTGAACTCCTCGTCGGCGTAGTCAATGGGCCAGCAGCCGCCGTACACGCCACCGATCAAACTCGCACAGACAAGCGCTACAATGGACACAAGAGCTTTCAAATTCATTTTTTCCTCCCGTTGGGTTCTTTCCCATTTGCTGTTTTGACACGCGAAACGCAATGTCGCGCACCATCTTTTTAAGTTTATTTGCAACGGCAATGAGGTATCCTCCGCGAAATCTTGCGGAGGAAAAGATGACAACTTGCCCATGCTGCTCCGATACCGACTACGACAAATGCTGCGGCCCTTATCTCGACGGCTCTCAAAAAACGCCCACAGCCGAGGCGCTCATGCGAGCGCGTTATACGGCGTTCACCAAAGCGGACATCGATTACATCCGCCGCACACGGCACGAGCGCAGCAAGGATGACTTCGACGAAGCGGCAACCCTCAAGTGGGCAAGAGATTCGAAGTGGCTCGGGCTGGAGATCCTGAAGGTTGAAAAAGGCGCGCAAGACGACGAAACCGGAACGGTGGAGTTCAGCGCCCGATATGTTCAGGACGGCGAAGAGCAAGATCACCGGGAAAGGGCCATATTTCAGAAGGAAGACGACGAGTGGTTTTTCCTCGACGGCGATGCTCTCACCCCGGAAACATACGTTCGCGAACAACCCAAAGTGGGTCGCAACGAACCATGTCCCTGCGGGAGCGGCAAGAAATTCAAAAGGTGCTGCGGCTAAGGCAATTGGCCGCGCATGTAAATTTCCGATCGTACATAGTACTTGATGATATGATTGTTAATCATTCATTGGAGGTGTGCCGTGATAAAAAGCAATATCATCCCATTATTGATCGCTGGTTTCGCGGTTCTTTTCGCGGGCTGTAACGACGACAGCGATTCCGATCCGGACGGTGGGGCTGACGGGGGTATCCCGGCGGGACAGTTTGCCGATCCCCAGCTGGAGGCGTGTGTTCGCACCGCCCTGAACATACCCGACGCGGATATTACCGCCGAACACCTTGCCCTGATCATCGATCTCGAATGTCAGGACATGGGCATCGCGAATATCGCGGGAATCGAGCACTGCACCAGCCTGGTGAGCCTTTCGCTCTGGGAAAACGAAATCGTTGACATCTCCTCCCTCGCGGGGCTGACCACCCTCACCTCGTTACAGCTGGGAAACAATCTGATCGCAGACCTGAATCCCCTCTCCACCCTCACCGGCCTCACCTACCTGGGGCTGTCGGTCAACGGGATAATCGACGTCTCCCCCCTCGCCCCCCTCGCGTCCCTGCTCTGGTTAAACCTGGACGCCAACCTTATCGTCGATGCATCACCCCTCGCCGGCATGACCGGCCTCGAGTGGCTCACCGTGGAGCGCAACAAGATCTCCGATCTCTCCCCCCTGGACGGTCTTGCCGCAGGCGGTTGCGACATCTACATGGAGTACCAGAACTACACATCGGGCGATTATCTTCAAAATCCGACTTCGCAGATCGTCCACACGGACACTCACTCCAGCGCCAGACAAATCGCGACTCCCGATATGGAAAAAGGCCGCCTGAACTTCGTCAACACCATTGGAGACGAGATAGGCATGGAGTACGAAATCGGCGGCGCGACATACCGGATCCATCCGGAGTTTTCCGGCAAGCTCGTCTCACGCGACAACCTCATCGTGCTCGAGGGCAGATCCGCAGGCCCGGTGACGGTCGGCGCAATGAGCTCTGATGGCTGGTCTCTCTGCTCGGGCGTCCACGCGAATACGTGCAGTCTCCACATCGGGATGAAGACCGGCACAAGGGCGCCGGGCGTGAGTGTGCCGGGTGTGCCCGACCTGCCGGTTTTCTCCGCCGCACTGACAATCAAGCGAACTGCGGCAAAAGATCCGACGTCCACATCTCCCCGCGCATTCGACACGGCCTTCGGCGCGGTCAACACCGAGATGCTCCCCTTTGTGCTCGCATCTCCAAACCAGTTCGACGCCGGGAGCTGCCTCTTCATGGCCACCACCGGGGTCGCCGAGATCCTGTTGAACCAGCACACTCCTCTCGATGATATCCAGTACCTGGGCGATACGGATCTCTCCGAGCGTTTCCTCATGAATGCAAACAACTACGTACCTGCTTTCGAGATCCTGTGGGTGCTGTCCGATCTCATTTACACGTACAACTACCTCGGCGGTTCCATGCTGGACCGGGACTACCCCATGGCCACGGATCTCGACGGGGGCTACATCGAAGTCTATTACAGCTGGACAAACGATCTCCCGGACGACTGGGAAGATCAACTGGTGGAGACACCCGGGTTCGAGAGAACCACCATTTTCATCGATCCCTTGAAGAATGATAGCAGCGAGTGGAACGTTGCCCTCATGGACGAAACCACCGTGGAGCAGATCAAGTACGAGCTGCGCACCAAGAACGCGCCGGTAATGATCGTGTACAACCATTACCTGTACTGGCACGCGGACATTATCGTGGGCTATGACGACACTGTGGAGACAAACGGATGCCCCATGGTCAACTCCATGCTCACCCATTTCGCCCAGGAGGGCGCCGACGGCTACGTGACCAAGATAGAAAACCACATGGAAGAGATCGGCGGCTGCACAGACATGGGCATCTTCTACGTGAGGGATTCGATCTACGAAGGCGAGGGTGAGGAGCTTACCTACAACTACGGCGGCCCCTATCCATATTCCGCAAAGTACTCCAAACGGATCATCGAGCGCACGTACAACTGGGTGAAGTTTCTCTCGAACCACGCCTACGCGATCTATCGCAAGTAGCCCGGCGGTTTCGATCTTCATGCGCAACAATGCAATAATCGGGAATAAAATAGGCATTTTCGCTGTATAGTTCCCTGACCTCTGTCCATGATCGATCCCCTTTTAGACATGGAAGGAAACGAATACACATGCCGAGACAAATCTCCATTCTGACCTGCGCCCTGATCCTCCTGGCGCTCCAGGCGTGCGCACCATCCACCCGGATTATGCCCGGCTATCCCCTCGGTCCCGTCAAGGCCTCCTGGGACGAGCGGAAGCTGTCGATCATCGTGGAGGAATTCTACACCGCGCCAGATATTGACGAAGCCCAGGAAGCCGTCGACAAGGCCATATCGATAGCCCCCGACGCGCCGGTCACCCACGAAATCGCAGGACGACTCGAGCGATTCAAGGGCAACGAGAATAAGGCGTGGCGCCACTACTACACGGCGCTTGCGTCCCGAAACAACGACGCGCCCTACGCCCACCTCCTGGCCATTCTCGATCTTCCCATGACCACCGACCAGTACCGGGAGGTGCTGGCCCTTTTCCAGGAGATTCTGGAGAAACATCCGGACAAAAACCTTCGCAGGGTAACAGCCGCCTTCATCGCCAGCTGGCAACGCCGCCTCAACGCGGACACCGTGGCAGCCGATCGCGCCCTCGACAAACGCGGGTTGCTGGAGCACTTCGCGGTGATCAGCCCGTTCGGCAACGATGACGGCAAGGGGTTTGCTGTGGAGTACCCGCCCGAGCGCGAGCTCAACTACGAAGAGGAGTACGAGGGAACCCACTTCCCCGCGCGGTGGAGAACCGGCGTGCCCATGAACCATCAGCGGAACCTGGACCTGGGCGATCTCGTATCACCGGGATCTTGGGTCACCGCATACGCCAACACCTATGTCAGGGTTCCATCCGAGGGCAACTACCTCATCCGGGCGACCACAACCGACCCGATACGACTCTGGGTCAATGACATCGAAGTGCTCAAGGAACAAAAGGTCGATGACGACACCACGGATCAGTTCGTCATTCCCGTGACCCTCAGGTCAGGCTGGAACCGGATCCTCGTCAAGAGCTGCCACGAGACCGGTGGATGGCAGGTAGGACTCGGTCTGACCGGGACCGACGGCGGACTGATCAAGGACCTCGAGAACACGTCGGAGCCCATGGAGATCGACGACGGACCTGCCCCGGGGCCGGGATACGACTTCGTCTCTGACATGGAGCGAAGGCTGCAGGACGTGAGAGAACCCTCCCGCAAGCTGTGCATGGCCATCGAACTCGCAAACGCGTTCGGCCTGACCGCGAACGCCCAAAATCTGTCGGACACTTACCGTCACGTTGTCCCCGACGGGTTCTTCTCGCTGTTCGTGTCGGCCGCGATCTCCTGGCAGACAGGCCAGGTAGGGGGCACCATCGATATCCTCGATCACCTGATCGAGAAGAACGGCGACAAGGCGCCTCGTCTCCACATGTTCAGGGCGCTGTTTTTCGAAAGTCAGGGCCGCTCGGACCGCTCGAGAGAAGACCTCCGGGCCGCCGTGAAGGCCAACGACAATTACCGTTCGGCCCATTTTCGTCTGGCCGCCAACTACCGCGCCGAGGGCTGGGCCGAAGATCACCTCAAGGCCCAGCTGAAAAACCAGGAGCGATGGCCCGACGACACCCGGATCCTGTGGGGACTTGCGAACGCCTACAATTCCCTGGGTCGTGTAAAAAAGGCGGATAAGATCCACCAGGCCATCCTGAAGGATTGGAAGGGGGCGCAAGACGTTCTTGACCAGATGATCGCCGTGGCGCTTCGCAAGAATGACTACTCCAAAGCCATCCGCTATAGGCAGAAGATATGCGACATCTATCCCAACACTCCCTCCTGTTATTACGATCTCGGAATTCTCTTGCGCCGGGCCGGCAAAAAAGACAGGGCGAAAGAAGCTTTTTCCCGGGCCAGGGAGATCGACGCCAGGTGGTCGGCGCCCATCGTCAAACTCGGCTCCATGTCCTACGAAGAAGGCGACACTGAAGACGCCGTCGCCCTGTGGAAAGAAGGGCTGCGATTCGATCCCAACAACCACTCACTCGCGGATCGCGTGGAGTTCGTCGCACCCAGCGACGCGGGAATCCTCGGCGACTACGTTCCGTCAAAGGAGCAAATCCGCAAGATCCTCGCCGGTCGAGGCACAACGGAGATTTCCCCCGGCGCCAATATCGTTATGTTGCTGGATCACGCGGTGGAGCAGATAGAGCGGGACGGCTCTTCGCGAAAAGTAGTCACCCAGATCTTCATGGCCGCCAACGACACGGGCAGAGATCAGATCACCAGCCGTTACCTGGAGCCCGGCCGCCTCAAGGTTCTCGAAACCTACGTCGTCGATCCGGACGGCACGCGGCGGGAGGCTTCTTCCGTTCGCGGGCACGAAGTGCGTTTTCGGGAGCTCAAGGCCGGCAGCACGGTGGTCATGCAGTACCGCGTCAACAACTACCCCAGCGGCTACCTGGCAAGATATCCTCACAGACGCTGGTGGTTCCACGGCCTGAACCAGCAGTTCGAGGACTCCACCTACGTGCTGATAATGCCAGAGAATATGAAATTCTCGCAGTGGGGCAAGGGCGACTGGAAGCGCGACGAGAAGAAGCGCGGCGAGTACAAGGTTCTGTCATATCGAGCAACGCATGTGGAGCCGCTGGTGGCGGAGCCGGGAATCCCCCCTATTACGAACTTGCTTTCGCAAGTGATCATCTCCATGAACCCTGACTGGGAAAACATCGCGCATTGGGAAAAGGCGCTCCTGGTCAACGCCTTCCGCTCCACTCCCGCGACCGCCAATCTGGCCAAAAAGCTCACGGCGGGCAAGAAGACGAAAAGCGAGAAGCTCCGGGCCATCACACGGTTCGTAATGCGGGAGATCCGCTACCAGCAGGACTACGAAAACACCATCGCGGGCGTGAAGCCCCACACCGCATCGGTTGTTCTCCAGCGCGGCTACGGCGACTGCAAGGACAAGTCCGTATTGCTGATGACGCTGGCGCGGGACCTGGATATCGACACGCGCTTTGCGATCCTGCGCACCACCGTTTACGGCGACCTGATCAAGGACATGCCCTTCTTGCAGTTCAACCACGCCATCGTATACGTGCCCGCCCAGGACGGCATCGAGAAGCCATTCTTCCTCGACGCGACACCGGACACCCTGGATCTTTCGACCCTTCGACCGGACGATCAGGGCACCTGGGCGATGACCATCGACGTGGACACCGGCGAATGGGAGTTCGTCGAGATTCCTTTCGCCCCCGGCCGCGATCAATTCACCATTCGCCATACCGTCATGGAGCCGGCAGTCGGCACCGAAGACACGGAACAATCGAGCAAGGTGTCGATGAATCTCTCGTTCCAGGGTCCGACGGCGGCCACCCTTCGCCAGATTCTGCGAAACAAGGACGAGACAACGGTCTTTATATCCCAGCTGGCTTCTCAGATGTTCCCTGCTTCAACGGTGGAGGATATCAGCTTCGACGGCCACGATGACATCGACAAGCCGCTGACACTCAACATCACCGCCGTCACGAGCCAGCTCCTTCGCGATCAGGGTGAGTCTCTTATCGTGGACATACCCAAGTCGGAGAATCTCTCAAAGTACGTGAGCCTCACGGATCGCCGCCTGCCGCTGCAGACAGGCATCTTCCTGACGTACGCGCAGAGCACGGACGAGGTGATCATCCCCGATGGATACAAGGTGCGCCACAGGCCCAAAGATCTCATCGTGGACAACCGCTTTTTCCATTTCGAGCGCGTCAGTGAAATGAAAAGCGATCGCGTCTTGATCACTCTCAAGTTCGAGGAGAAGGTGACCAGGATCGACCAGAAGGACTACGCCGATTTCCGCGATGCGGTCACAGGTGTCGTGGACAACCTCAAGCAGGATCTGGTGCTCGACCCGGTGAAGGGCAAGAAGAAGAAAAAGAAGAAGGCCAAAAAGCCCAGGTAGAATCCTGTCCCGCGGCGTAAACACCACGGCAACGATGCGCTTTCGCAAGCCCTCTGGGCTTCATTCATCCTGACCGCGCCCTATTCAGGGCGCGGTATGAAGCAACCCAGGCTGCACTGTTTGTTACAGATCGACTAGATTCACCATATATTCCAGAAAAATGGTTTTACCACATTTTTCCGCAATCACGGTACGGGATGTGTGTTACTATATTTTTTGAAAACTGGGTTTGAATCACCAAGATCTTCTCAATAGAAGCGAGGTTGATATGCTGGGCGGCAAAACGCGAAGAACGTTGAGGCCGGTCAGCTCCCACGACAAGGTTGGCACACCCGGGGACGATGGGGATCTCAATCTGCGGATAGTGCAGCCGCTCGCACATTTTGTTCGAGAGAAACACGGAGTGGATGTTCTGGAGAGGATTTCATCCGCCGCCGGCTTGACCCTTGATAAACTCGACGGAAAGAGCAACTGGGCTTCGGCGGAGCAGGTCGAGACGTTTCTCGCCGGTGTTCGCGAACTGGTCGATGACGATGAAAAATTCAAGGAGGCATGCCGTTTCAGGTTAAAGGAATCGTTCGGAGCGATGGCGTTTCCGCTGCGGGCTGTTTCACCGAGGTTGGTCTATGAGCTAGGTGTCAAAGAACATCATGTCATGTCCAACATCAGCCGCAATGAAGTCCTTTCTGCGGGTAGAAACCACATAAAAATACGGTATTTCAGCAACAAATCCGAAAGTCGATTGATGTGCTTTTCCAGGCAGGCACAGATGGCCGTCTTGCCTACACTCTGGAACCTGCCGCAGGCGATATTGACAGAGACATCTTGCATCGCCAACGGTGACGATTACTGCGAATACCATCTGCGATGGTACCAGCATCGGCGATGGTTACCCACTGCTGCCGGGCTCGTGGCGGGCGCTCTTGCCACGATCGGGCTGGACTGGTTGGGTATGACTACCTTGCCGCTATGGGCGACCCTTCCCCTGCTGGGCGGCCTTCTCGGCTACGCGTTCGAGATCTACCGAACCAACAAGACGAACCTTGCTATCGGTGAAGAGATAAACAGCGCGCTTCGCGAGCTCGCCCGAAACGACGCGGACGCACGTCGTGAACTCCTGGCGGGCCAGCAACGCGAAAAAGACTGGAACCGGCTCATGGAGGAGCAGACGGCAGAACGCGACGCCGAACTGGAAAAGACCGTGAACCGTCTGCAGAAGATCATGAAAGAACGGGACGCCGCCCTGCTCGGGCTGTCCCACGATCTCAAGAATCCGCTCACTCATCTCATGTTGCAGGCGGACTTCATCAAGCTGGCGCTTCCGGAAGGAGTGGACGAGAACACGAGCGAAGCACTCCAAGAACACCAGGATTCGATGAACAAGATGGATCTGTTGATCGCGGAGATGGTCGACATGGTCAAGTCCGGCTCCGGTGTCGTCGCGGTAAAACCGGAGATGATCCAGACCTCGCAACTGGTGGATCAGCTCAGACGACGCCTCGCCGCGTACGCCAGGGGCAAGCGCTTGAGCACCAACGTCTTCGCAACCAGGGAGGCCCCTCCCATGATCGCGATGGACCGGGTAGTGCTCGATCGGGTGGCTGACAACCTGTTGACCAACGCAGTCAAGTACACCGATAGGGGAAACGTGCTGGTGGAACTAGACGGCAAGCCCGGTTTTCTCACTATCAAGGTGTCGGACACCGGCAGGGGAATTGAGGAAGAAGAGAAAGCGCGCATCTTCCTGCCGAACGGCTCTAACGCTCTTCGGCGGGCCGAACGCAGCCACGGCGTGGGCCTGTCCGGGGTGGCCCGGCTCATGAACCTTGTCGGCGGCGAGATCGAAGTGATGTCACTTCCCCAGAAGGGCACCACCTTCTGGGTCCACTTCCCGGTAACGATGCGGCGTCCCGAAGAAAAGAGCACGCGACCGTCCGTAGCGCCGGAACCGGCGGATATAGTCGGAAAAGTTGTGACGTTCCGCAAGTCGCTGGCGCCGTGACCGGAACGGGAGAGAACAACACGCCCGCCGATGGACGCGCGGTCGATGTTTTCCTGCATTACCTCAGAGCCGAGGGGGCCGAAGTAGTGTTCGGCGTGCCCGGTGGGTTGCTGCATCCGCTGTTCGCGGCCGTGGAAAATGACCCGAACCTGCGTCTTGTCGTGACCAAACACGAAGAAGGAGCCGCGTTCATGGCCGACGGGTTCGCCAGGACCGGCGGAAGACTCGCGGTATGCGCCGGCACATCGGGACCGGGTTCTACAAACCTCATCACCGGGGTCTCGTGCGCGTTCGCCGACGGCGTTCCCATGCTGGTGATCACGGGGCAGGCCGCGAGCAGCACTATCGGCAAGGGAGCGGCCCAGGAGGCCGGCCGCGAGGACATGGACATTGTGGCCATGTTCGATCCGGTGACCAAGTACTCCGCCATGGTCGTATCTCCAGGGAGCCTGGCCCACCACCTGCGCAGGGCGTTGAGGCTGGCGCTCACGGGTCGGCCCGGCCCGGTCCACCTGAACGTGCCCGTGGATTTATGGGAGAAGCCGGTCGAGGAGCAATGGTTCGAACCATCGAGCTACCGTCCGGAAACCAGCCTGTTCGACAGGCGCAGAGTCCAGCAGGCGGCCGAGGCCATAATCGCGGCGCGACATCCCGTGATCCTTGCCGGTTCGGGAGTGAGGATCGCGTGCGCCGAGGATCACCTGCGAGCCCTGGCCGAGTTGCTGTCCACGCGCGTGGCCACCACCCCTCGGGGCAAGGGGCTCTTTCCGGAGGACCACCCACTGAGCATGGGAGTGCTGGGTTTTGCCGGACACGCTCCGGCCAGGGACACGATCCTCGGGGACAAGGTCGACCTGTTGCTCACGGTAGGCGCTTCCCTGAACGAAACCACCACGCTCAACTGGGACAGGAAGCTGCGACCCAGGGAGACGCTGGTCCAGCTGGACATCGATCCGGACAGGATCGGCCGGAACTACCCGGTGGAAATTCCCCTGGTGGGAGACGCCCAGACCATTCTCGTCGAGCTTGTGTACCATATTCACCGGCTTATCCGGGACGGAGCCTCGCCACAGTCGGTGTGGGGCGATGAGACACCCATCGAACGCAATATATATACAACCCCGAACCTGCGCGTTTCCGACGCGGTGCCCGTGACCCCGCAACGGTGGCGGGTCGATTTCGAGGAGGCGCTCCCGGACAACGCGGTAGTCTTCTCGGACATCGGGGGTCACATGCTGTTCAACATTCACCACTTGCGCATCCGGGAAGAACAGAAGTTCATCATCAACATGGGGTTCGGCTCGATGGGCCACGGCACGGCCGCGCCGATCGGAGCGGCCCTGGCCGATCCGGGACGACCGGTGATCGCCATTGTCGGCGACGGTTGCTTTGCAATGAACGGCATGGAGCTGCTCACAGCCCGTGAGTACGATATCCCGGTGACGTGGATCGTGGAGAACAACAACATGCACGGCATCGTATGGCACGGCACCAAGAGACTTGGCGGGAGCGGGCCCCTCGAGTCGGCCCGGTTTCGCAAAACCATAGAGGTAGCGGCCATAGCAAGAGCCATGGGGCTGGGCGCCTGGGTGGTTGAAAGGCCGGACCAGATGCAACAAGCGATGTCCGGCGCTCTGAAAAGCGGCGGACCCGCCGTCATCGAGGTGCGAGTTGACGCGGAAATATCCCCACCAGTGGAAGACCGTGCCCGCGCGGTCGAGGGGTTCATCGCCGGGAGGTAGAGAGGCGGGGAGGCATGGCGGAAAGAAAAGAACAAAACGTGGGAATCCTCGCGATCGGGACCTATCTGCCGGACGAGGTGCGCACCAATGATTGGTGGGATGACGAGACGGTAGAGAGTTGGCAGAACCGGAACTCACTTACCGAGCAAAGTCTGGACACCGCACAAGAGGAATCGACGACCGAAAGCGCGCGTCGGGTTATCGATGCTCTGACACAGCTTTCGGATGACCCTTTTCAGGGTGCGAGGGAGCGTCGCGTAATGCCCGACGATATGCAACTCGTCGAGATGGAGCAAATAGCGGCCCAAAAAGCTATCGAAAAGTCCGGCATCGACCTGCAGGAGATCGACCTGCTGCTCGGGTTCGCGCTGATCCCCGACTACCTCAGCGACAATCATGCTTGCCTTCTCCACCACCGTCTCGGGCTACCGTCCAATTGCTTCACTCTGGGCACTTTCGCGGCATGCAATTCATTGCAGTTGCAGCTGACTATCGCGAAACAGATGATTCTCTCGGGACAGGCGAAATACGGTCTGCTCGTCCAGTCGTCCGCGATCTGGCGGGTGAATTCCTCGGACTACCCGGTCTCCGTCCATTTCGGTGACGGCGCAACCGCAGTCGTGGTCGGTCCCGTCTCAGGGGACCGCGGCATACTGGCTCAATCACATCGGACAGATGGGAGCGTACAGAAGGCGGTCGTGTGCACTGTCGAGGGAAAAAGCTGGTGGGAGGACGGTCGACTCAAGTCATCCTCGCTCGATCGTGATGCGTTGATGAGGATGTTCAAGTCCGGACCGGATTGCGCCAGAGAAGTCCTCTTCGAAGCTCTGGAAAAAGCCGGTTACTCGACGGAAGAGGTGCGATTTTTCGCCTGCCATCAGCCAACGTCGTGGTTTCGAAAGGTCGTACAGGAATACGTTGGTCTACAGAGAGCAAAAACCTACGATACCTACCCGATAGCTGGAACACTGAGTTCCGCCAATCTGCCCCTGATACTTGAGAACGGCGAGCGCGAGAGGCTCCTGGAAGACGGCGACCTCGTCGCAATGTATCAGGCGGGATCCGGCATGACTTACTCCGCCACGATCCTCCGCTGGGGCAGGTAATCGACCCTTCCCTGGACGTACACTCCCAGACATGTCAGACTCCTTTTTTTTTAAGACCTTTATCTTCAAAGGATTTTTTTTGTGAGGCGAAAAGGATTCATTATCGCCGTGATCCTGGTGGCACTGGGGGGAGTAAGCTTTGGGTTTGCTTCTTGCGCCGAATTGTTCTCCGACGCGAAGGTGAAGCCGCCTCACCCACCCTCACCCGTGATACTGATAGTCATCGATGCCCTGCGAGCCGACAGGCTCAGCCAGTACG
>JAUVDV010000066.1 GCA_030595125.1 Deltaproteobacteria bacterium | reverse complement strand
CCAGATCCAATCCACAGTAATGCATGGTCGGTCCCCTTCTGTGCCTTTTTGAGCACGTTTTGGTCTTGTAACCATGCGGCTATCACAATGTGGTAGCCCTCGAAAGGGGCCGGCCGCTTTATCCCATCAGACACATTTTTTCTACATTTATTTCCGGGGGAACCCCCGGTTCAGGCTCCCGGGGTGGGTTCCCAGGCGGCGAGGAAGTCGAATAGGTTGTCGTCGGTGTCGATGCCTCCAAATCGCTCGAAGCACTCTTGCGTTCCGTTAGCCAGAGAATTCCCCTCTCCGTAGTCCCCGAGGCCTCCCACCTGTATTGCATCCATAGTGGCGACACCGTCCAACAAGGCGATGACGAAACCATCTCCAGGAGTGAACAGTGCCACCCCGGTCGTGTCGTCGATATCCACGAACGGAAGGGTTCCGTCTCCGATAACCACCAGCCCGTCCGGCGGCGCTGTTCCGCTCAGAGGCAGAACAGACATCGCCACGCCGTTGTCCGGATCGAGCTGCACCACCGACAAGCTGTCCATTGCCTGTCCCGGCTCCACCTCCAACTCGATGAACGATGCGCCCGGCACCCGGCAGACCTCCCGCACCAGGGTGGGTTTGCGGATATTCAACATGTAAAATCCCGATGTCGCCTGTTCGGCGCTGACCGCTACCTGTCTGATGGCGCTGTCCCCGTCAAAGTAGATTCGCGGATCCGCGTCCGCATCTGTCGGCCAGCCGTTTGAAGAATCGAGTGGCACATCTGACGAGTCGAGCAGATCCATCCGGAGATCTGGTACCGCCCAGGCACGGTCCGCAACGCTTCTGGCCACGACTACACATGCCAGGCGACAGGCGGTTGCGGGGATCTCCAGCCGATCCAGGTCGAGGGCGCCGTCGATGTTGCCCTTTGCCCAGAAGGCCATGTCGCAAGGGCTTTGCGTCAGTTGAAACGCTTCTGGGGGGGTATCGTTGGGCTCGACAATGTCCACCGCCACTACCCCTTTGGGAACAACCCACGCCGCCGACGGATCCGCGCCCGGAGCGCCGGATGGAGTTACGTCGACCTTCACGTCCGTCGAGTTCAGAACCCACAAGACGCCGGCCGAGGAAGAATCCTCGACACCCAACCGGAACGATGACTGTTGGGAGTAAAGGAGATTGGCGTCCAGGTCCGCGTATGAGGGCTGGAAGGAGCTGAACGTGAACAGGGTTGGTGGTGTTCCCGGATCCACGGAGAGCAACAGATCCTCGTCCAACAGAAGATCTCCTTCCCAGTGAGATGCCTCCGAGATCACCAGGTCTTCGAGATCCTGTGAATCCAGATGACCGACGGCGGCGCCTTTTTCCGACGTCAGAAAGATCGGGATGCCCGTCGCACCTACCTGCACATCATAGGCAATATCCACCACTATGTCGGCGCTGCCCGCGCTCGGCGGGGAATCCAGTACCGCATAGACACCGGCCACACCCGTTCCAGCGACAGTGACAGCCCGACTCAGCGAAGCCTCCGAGGGAACCAACGCCGAGATCATTACCTCACTGTCCCCAGGTTTCACCGTGTCCGGGCTTAGCTGCATTGTCAGGGATTGATCGGTCCCGGCTATCTGGATCGGGACGATGGCCTGACACCCCGCCTCACTCAGGATGATCCCGAACCATCCACCGGACCCAGTTGGTTCCACCTCCAACTCGATCTCGATGATGTTGGGATTGATAACAGTTGCCCTTTCGACCTCCACGCCTATCCCGTCGAAAACCTGAGCCACAACGCTGTCGAACGTGTAACCCGAAACGTCGACCTGGATGAGGACGGTGGCGATATCGCTACCTCTCGTGATCACATCGGGGCTCCCGATCAATACGGGCTTGATCCCCCCGGAGGGAAGGTAGGTCGCGGCGGCTTTCTCTCCGTTGACCCCGAGGTAAGCCACGGCCATGTCCGAGCGTGCAGTTGGCCCCACGTTCAATGTCATCGCCGCTATTCCCCCGTCCAGCACATCCACGTCCTCGACCGAAACGGAGGGATCATCGATGGTGATGACAGTGTCCGAGACCGACATCGTCGCCCCAGTCACTGTGGCCGTCATGTCCACTGTTCGACGCCCCGGCAGTACGACCGGCGGCCATATCTCCATATAAGGGACCGCTCCGGACGGAGAGATATCAAGGATTGTCTCCATCTGCAGGATTCCGTCAGTGATCTTCAATGGCGACGGGCCCACCGGAGCGTCGTTTGCGACTCGGATTTCCAGAACGAGAGAAGTCCCGTCGATGAGCGGGCTCTGATTCTCGATCTTAATACCGGATCGATCGAGCGCGTGCACGTGTGCTCCGGCCGAATAGATGCCGCCTTCTATGCCCAGAACCACATATCCCGAGTACCCCTGAAGAACAGACTGTGGAGCCGGCACGCTCACAAAGGGGGAATTCCCGTCCACGATGACCACATGGGCCGAAACTGTTTCCGCAGCTGTGTCAATCTGCAGAACGGTCTCGTCCGCGGCGAAGTCGGAATCGACCGATGCCCATATGGCCATGGTCTGCCCATCGAGAACGGCGATCTCATCCACCTGACACTCGGGATCCAGGAATTGAGCAACGGAGGAGGAGTCGAACGAGGAGTTGACCACTTTGGCAATCAGCAGTGCTGACTCCTTGCCCCTGACCAGATTTGAAGGAGTGAGGAGCAGGACCTTGTCCGCCGAATCCGCCAGGACCGTGAAGTCGGTCGTCACCACTTCACCGTCTGTCTCTACGACGAGAGAAGTAGGCCCAAGAATGGCAAATTCGTCCACCGAGATGTTGATGTCGATCTCGATGAAACTGTTCACGTCACACATGTCGATAGTGATCCCCGGGTTGTCCGGGAAGCTGACAACGGTCCCCTCGCCGGCTGCCGCTTCTGCGGGATCCACAAAGGCGGTGCTCTCCCCCTCGATGGTCAACGAAGCCTGCACCGGCACATCCCCGTTGGCGGGCCGAAGCACCTCATCCGGCTCCACCTGAATGGTTGGATAGATCCGTTCGGTGATCTCGAAAACACCTCGGGCAACCGCGGAACCTGTGATGACCGCCACGTCCACTTCGCCGACCGGGGCCAGCGCAGAGATGTCTACCGTCACCTTCAGTTCTCCTGCACCATCAACCAGTTGCAGTTCCTTGACGGCGACGTTCGTGCCGTCTCCGAAAATGACATGGGTCACGTCCTCGATGAAGTACGTATCTGCCGCGTGTATGGTGATGTCCAGATCGTAGGTTCCCGCAGCCGCTTCCGCAGGATCGATGGTGACCGTCGAGCTTTCCAGGCGCTCACGAACCCGCAGATTTCCGTGCAGCAGGGTATTTTCGTCACACTGGTACTCAATGGCGTGTGGTCCAACAAGGGCGCCATAGTCCACCACGAGTGTCACCCTCATTACATCGGAACCTAGCGCTGTCGCTTCGTAGACGGTCACCTGGCTCTCATTATCGGCATTGGTGAACGTGAATGCCTCCGACTGCATGTTTGTGCATCGATCGAACTCAACCCCCTGCGCACTGACGTTCACCACGATCGAGGCGCCCTGGAGAGCGGACGGCGGATCGAGATACATGCTGGGAGGATCCCCCCTGCCGCCGTTGGGACCACAGGCTGACAGAGCCACGCACAGAAGCGACACGCCCGCAACCAGACGTAATGCAGCCCTTGCACGCGCGGTCGAACCTGATATTCTCTCCATGGTTAATATTTACCTCAGATCCGTTGGCGGCGAAACCGAATCCGAGGAAAAAAGAGCGGGAGGATTTCGATGTACATCCCGAAAACTGAGGAAAAACATTATTTTTGCTTCAGTTGCGGCCAGGAACTCGATTTTGATCGAATCAAAATGGCCCGGACGGATACGTGCCCGCACTGCAGCACAGACCTTCACTGTTGCAAGAACTGCGAGTTCTGGGACCCGGGTTATAACAACCAATGCCGCGAACGCATCGCCGAGTACATCACGGAACGCGAGCGTACAAATTACTGCACTCACTTCACATTCAGGGACGGCAAGGCTGAGGGTGAGGATATGGACAAGGCTCGTTCCAAGCTCGACAATCTTTTCAAGTAACAATAGGCGCCAAGATGCGCAGCATGACAGGATTTGGAAGAGGAGAAGCAACCTTCGAAGACGGACGGATCGTTCTGGAGATCCGAACGGTAAACCATCGTTTTCTGGAGATCAGAAACCGCGCTTCCGGAGAGCTTTCCGCGGCCGAACCGCTGATCGAAAAATTATTGAGGAGCCATCTCCAACGTGGGCACTGTATCGTCGGGCTCGTGTACGAAGGCATCGACGGCGGCGCGGCGAAGCTCAATCGCAATGCGTTGAAATACCATCTCGAAAATCTGGCCTCGGTTGCGGATGAAATGAAGATCGGACTTGCCGATCTGACACCGGCGCTGTCGTCGGCCCCGGACCTGTTCTCCCTCTCGCCAAGTTACGATCAGGAGGAACTGGAGAAGGCCGTTACCAGCGCTTTTCAAGTCGCCATCAAGAAGCTCGTGCTGATGCGCGAGCGCGAGGGCGCCGCAATGAACGCCGAAATCGGTGAGCGGCTGGACTCACTTCGCGCATCGGTCAATGAACTTTCTACCATGGCGCAGGGTTATCCCGCGCAAATACTGGAGAAGACACGCCGAAAGATTGCCGATCTCCTCACCGGCGCGAACCTCAAGATCGATCCCAGTCGAGTGGAGGCGGAGGCAGCGTTGCTGGCCGACAAGGACGATATCAACGAGGAACTTACCCGGCTGGCCAGCCACTGCGACCAGATGGCGGGCCTTGTCGAGTCCGAAGATCCCATCGGCAGGAGGATGGAGTTCCTCGTACAGGAGATGGCAAGAGAGGCCAACACAATGGGGTCAAAGGCGGGGCACGTCGAGTTCACACACAAGGTAGTAGATTTCAAGGCCGATCTGGAGAAGATCAGGGAACTAGCTCAGAACGTAGAATGAAATGAACAACCGCAAACCAATACTCCTCATCGTCTCCTCTCCCTCTGGAGCTGGAAAGACAACTCTGTGCCACAAGCTGCTCGATCAATTCAGCGACGTGCGCTTCTCTGTGTCACATACCACGCGGCCGGCGAGACCCAACGAGGTTGACGGCACTGACTATCATTTCGTATCGGAGGAAACCTTCGACAAGATGGTGGAAGACGAGCTGTTTATCGAGTGGGCTCACGTCCACGGAAACCGGTACGGAACCTCCCACGCAGAGATCAGGTCCGCCTTCACACAGGGCTTCGATCTGATTTTCGACGTGGACTACCAGGGTGCAAACCAGATCATGGCCCAGTACTCCAATGCCATCGGTGTCTTTGTGCTGCCACCGTCAATCGACGAGCTCAAACGACGCCTCAGCTCCAGGGGCACCGAAACACCGGAGTCCCTGGACAGGCGATTCAAGGCCGCCCTCGACGAAATCGCGCATCACAAGGAGTTCGACTACCTGCTGGTCAACGATTCGGTGGATACCGCCTACGATCAACTCCGCGCGATTCTCCTGGCGGAGCGGATCCGCAAGGAACGCACCGTACACCTGGCGAAAAAACTTCTCAGTTAGTACTGCTTGATATGCCCAACCACCAGGCTCTCAGGTGGTTTCCTTGCGAGAATCGGGCAAGGCCCCGGCCTCCAGTTCACGCATGGCCATCTCCAAGAGTTTGAACTTCTGCACCTTTCCCGTGGCGGTCATCGGATACTCATCCATGACCTTCCAGTAGCGAGGGATCTTGAAGTGAGAGATCTTTCCCTTGCACAGTGAACGGAACTCCTCCGGAGTGGGAGGATTTTGTGCTGCCGGGCCATGGAGACGCACGCAGGCGAGGACCTCTTCGCCGAGCTTCTTATCCGGAATGCCGACGACTTCCACATCGGAAACAATGTCGAGCGTGTGCAGGAACTCCTCGATCTCACGTGGGTAGAGGTTCTCTCCTCCACGAATGATCATGTTCGTACAGCGACCGGTAACTCGCACGTAACCGTCTTTATCCATCGTTCCCAGATCGCCGCTGTGGAGCCACCTGTGCTCGTCAATGGTTTCGGCGGTTGCTTCGGGCATGTTGTCATAGCCGGCCATGACCTGATAACCCCGAAAACAGATCTCGCCCGTCTCCCCGCGAGGCAGTGTCTTGCCCGTATCCGTGTCGAGAATCTTGAGTTCCTGATGAGGCATGACGTGACCGACCGTGCTCACTCGCATATCGAGCGAGTCCGACGTGCGAATCATCGTCGTAACAGGCGAGGCCTCTGTCTGGCCGTAGGCGATGAGGACCTCCTTCATATGCATCTTGTCCACAACACGTCGCATGAGGTCTTCGGGACATGGGGCTCCCGCCATGATTCCTGAACGCAAGGTGGTCAAATCGTACTTTTCGAAGTCGGGATCGTCGAGCTGAGCGATGAACATCGTGGGCACACCATGAAGCACCGTGCAACGCTCCTGTTGCACCGCCTGCAGCGTTGTAGACGGGTCGAAGGACGGGCTTGGAATGACGATCGTCGCACCGTGCGATACCGATGCCAGATTGCTCACGACCATGCCGAAGCAGTGATAGAAAGGCACGGGCACGCAGACCCTATCCGTCGGCGATAGTTTGAGGATCTCGCCCACCGAGAAGGCGTTGTTGAGGATATTGTTGTGAGTCAGGAGGACGCCCTTCGGGAACCCAGTGGTGCCGGAGGTGTATTGGATATTGACGACATCGTCGATGTCCAGATCCCTCTCTACGCTGTAGAGAGCCTCATCATCCATTTCATCACCCATTTCCGCAAAGGACTTCTTCGTCAGCATGCCTGGATGCTGTTGATTGCCAATGAAGATCGCGCTCTTGAGATGGGGAAATCGCCAGGAGTCTATCTGCCCGGGTTCGCTCTTCTTAATTTCCGGGCAGACCTCATAGAGCATCTTGAGGTAGTTCGAACTCTTGAAAGACTCGATGAGAATGATGGATCTGACATGGGATTCCTTGAGAACATACTCGAACTCGTGGGTCTGATAGGCAGGGTTGATATTGACGAGAATGGCGCCGATCCGGGCCGTGGCGAACTGGGCAACCACCCACTCGTAATTATTGGTGGACCAGATCGCGACCCGATCTCCCCTGCGGATCCCGAGCTTGAGAAATGCCTTGGCGGCACGATTAAGAACACTCACGAACTCGCGATAGGTGAATCGCTTTCCCTGGTGAATGGACACGAGTAGCTCGTTGTCCGGATAGATGTCTGCAACACGATCCAGGCAACGCCCGATCGTTTCGCCGAGTAGTGGAGTGGTGGATTCGCAATGGTCGTAGCTTGGGTGGCACATGAGAGTTGGTCCTTTCTCTAATCGAAATCACGGATACTCTATCTCAAGATGGGGTAGGATACAATTGAATCGCCAGTCCCTGGTGGCGGGATTCATCGAGGTGGAATGAGAAAAAAGAAAGCCATTCTAAAAACGAAAACTCCCTCCTATCCGATGATCGGAAAACCATCCATCGATCGGCGGGAGTTCATCGTGCTCTTCGGTGTGGGAACAGCGTCCATGACCGTCCTTTCCGCTTGCGGTTCGCCCACCCCTGTCCAGGAACCCACCATCGATCCTCCGGCGCCAGAAGAGCCGAAGATCGACATCATCGCCGATGGCGGCAACGATAGCGACGAAGACGGCCCTCCCGACATGCCCCGGGACGTGGTTGTCAAGACACCCGGGGTGGTGATCAGGCCCCAGAACATTGTTTTCAAGCACAAGAAAACCAGGGTGCTCCCTGCGAGTCAGGACGTACTCGATATGGTGGCAAAAACGCTTGTCGACAATCCGCAGGTCGAATCACTTCTGATTGCCGGACATGCGGACAGCGCGGAGGGCAACCCCTCCAACCGAAAACGTCTGAGCGCAAAGCGCGCCCAGATGGTGATGGATCGGCTCGTCAAGAAGGGCGTCGCCAGAAAGAGGCTACGGACCATCGGTCTGTCGGACGCGTGTCCAATATCCATCGGAAACACCCCGCAATTCAGAGAGAAGAACCGCAGAGTGGAGTTCAAAGTACTTTCCCTCGATGGCGAGCCGACGCATGTGGACATAGGCTGCGACGAAGCGATTCGCCGCAAGCTCATCCCCGAAGGTGTCTTCACAGAATGACGCAGTCCCGCGCAGGATCTAGCCGGCTCTGAGGCTGATCTCGGTAATCTCTCCCTCGGTGCCGAGTCTCATGGGCGGACCCCACAGTCCGGTTCCCTGGTTGACGTATATCCAGGTCCGTTCGCCGTGGCGGTGCAACCCCTTGTTGTAGGGCTGCTGGAGCCCCACGAGGTACGTAAAGGGCCATATCTGCCCGCCGTGGGTGTGTCCGCAAAGGACAAGCCCCACATCCATCTTCGCCGCCTTGTAAATCGCCCGGGGCTGATGGGCGAGAAGTACGACCTCAACATCGGGCTCGCGCCCATCGAGCGCCTTCTCTACATCCTGTCCGTGCCCGGGCACCATTCCTCTTGAGTTGTAGTCGTCCACCCCGGCCAGATAGAAGAAGTCGTCGCCCTCCCCTATCTTCACTCGCTCGTTGCGCAGGACGCGTATTCCCAGTTTCGCGACCGCCGGCAACCACTCGCTTACTCCAAAATAGTATTCGTGATTGCCGGTCACGAAGTATACGCCATGCGGCGCCTCGAGATCACGAAGAGGGGCTATCTCCTCAGCCAGTAGCTCCACCTGACCATCGATGATATCACCCGTAACGACGATGACGTCGGGTTTCAGGGCATTGACGCGGCTCACTATATCCTCGAGCCATCTTCCACCGTTGGTAAGACCGATGTGGAGGTCGGAGAGCTGGACGATCTTCATTCCATCCAGATTGCGCGGCAGACGCGGCAGGTTGACATCCAGCTTCTTTATAACCGCCCTTTTTGCCGCCTTCACAACTGCTATTCCACTCAACCCCGCTACCGCGACGGTCGCGGCCCCGGCAACTATTCGACTCATGACCTTGCGGCGTTCGGGATCGGCAATGAACGAGCCGCCCACCGTGACCTTCTTGACCATGAACGCCATGAGAGTGACCACATCCACGGTCAAGAGAGTGAAAAAGAGAAGCATCATCATCCCGATCCACACGTAGGGCGCCCACACAAGGACTCGGGAAACCCCGAAAGGGATCCCCCGGCCCAGGATCATGGCCAGGGGTATGCTCGCGCACAGGACGATAATCGCCCACGTAGCGATCGTTCTCCACGGCGCCGGCAGCCCGGTATCGTGGACCAATCTCAACCACAGGTAGTAGTGAATCGAGGTGATCACGGTAGTGGCGAAGACCGCGAATATGATCATGTAGAGAGTCTTGCCCATCGTGTTCCTCATGACGTACGAGCACGGGACACATATATTTCAAGAAAACGGATGGGGCAACCGACTCAATGGCAGTCGAGTCCCCGGAATCCGGTGGAAGAGCACCTCGCAATCAGTGGACGAGCGCCGACAACAACATAGACCACCGCCCCGGATACGATAGATGCCCACCCGTAAAGACAGGATGACTACCCGTGACAACAGGATGAGCACCCGTAACAAGAGGAGAAGTACCCGTATCAGGAGAATGAGTACCCATAAGTGCTCTATTTGGCTTGCATTTTCGCCGTGCCCGGATTGGGCTGGAATATTCAATCCTGTACAACCGGTTTCTTGTTTTTTCTTTTTGTTTTCACATCTCAGTAAATTTCGGGCACCACAATTCCAGTGACACTGGCAGCACCCGAGTAGTCGACATTCAACTCAACGTCCTCCCCTGAGGCAGACAACCAAATAGTTAACGAATCTCCTAGGAAGAATAAATCGGCGATACCGTCACCATCAAAATCTGTTGCCCAATTATAGTAGCAATTTGTTGGGTCGATTATTTCATTATCAGTAATAGTGGACAGTGGAATGAAGCCATCCCACTCTTCATGTCCTTCAAAATAGAAGTACCTGCCCGGATTGTTAGAACCTCCCGAATCAGATGTAAAAAGAATGAAATCGTCAATTCCGTTCCCGGTCATGTCGCCCGGAATGATTCTGTAGGAAACATGCTCTGTGTCAAGAATATCAGTATGCGTTTCAAAATCAGCGACGATAACGGTATCCATCACGTCCGGCAACAGGTGCTGACCAGGTCCGAAAATGTCGCTGAAAACCACCCATCCGCGGGTTTCCACAAGTGGCGACTGCGTCGTATCAAATGCATCCAGCAAGTACGTTCCCAACTCTGGATAACCGTCAAAGTCAATGTCCCCCATCGAGTGAACTGTTCCTCGACCTGCATTGTTCCCCAGATCCCATTCGCCGGAGATGATAGAATCCTGAGTAGACGAAACAATTGCGCCCTCTGTCAGCACATCTACCTGTGAGGGCAAATTTTCATCGCCGAATACAACCACGGTGTGTGTCACTCCCGCATCCGCGATACCGGAAGAATAGTCGCGCAACTCCGTCGCTATGTCGGCAAATCCATCGCTGTTGAAGTCCGCCATAGAAGGGGTCATCCCGAAACTTGTCGGGTTGACATCGGATGTTGGCGCACAACCCACTGGGCAGGGAATAACTATGTCCGCCGACTCCAATGTCATGTTTTGATTTGGAGAATTTCCTCCATAATATATTAAAATTTTACCGGTGAAACCGATGTCTCCGTAATCATCATAAAATGAAAGAGCTATGTCTGAAAAACCGTCGCCATTGAAATCGGAATACCTGTTTGAGTAATGCAAGGCATTTAGGAAAAATAGTTGTCCAACTTCGGCTTGAACCAAACTGACTACATCAGATGAAGCATTAATATTTCCATTTTTGAATCCGCTAAAAACCCAATTGCATATTTCAATAGTGGAAAAATCGCCCGGAATCCCGAAGTTCCAATAGGCAATATTCATCTCGGCAAACCCATCCATATTTGTATCGGGCAAAAGAGCAGCCCCTCCCATATGGAGATCGTTGCTCGCCCCCTCCACCTCAAACTCCACTACCTTCTCTGCCTCGGCGATCTGTCCCCCTTTTTCGTCCAGGTTGAAGAATGCCCAGCCCTGAACAAGGTACGGCTGCATCTCCTCTGCCGGTTCGATGAGCTTCCAGTACATGATGTCCGGTACGCCGTCTCGGTCGAGGTCGCCGGGGGCCATGCCGACGAACATCTCCCAGATGTAGGATGAAGATCCGGTCTCGCACTCGGGTGAAGTCACCGACTTGACACGGAAGAAGTGAACACCGCAGTCCAGGTCGCAACTCACGATGTGCTCTAACCGATCCGTTCCAAACGGCTGATAGTCGGTGGAGCGGTAAACAACGTCGGTGAACGCGCGGTCCCGGGCGATCTCAAGCCGGTACTGCGTCGCGCCGACCGCCTCCTCCCAGATGATACGTGGCCGACGGTCCCTGATGTGCCTTCCCGACGACGGGAAGATCAGTCTCGGCTCGTTCAGCGTGTCGTCCCCGCACGCATCAAGCGCGTCGGGCGCCTCACAGGAAGTCTCCAACTCCGGACACCACTCTTCTCCTGTATCAGTGTCAGTGTCCGTGTCCGAATCTGTGTCCGTCGATGCGTCTCCCCCGGTCGGATCGTCGTTGCCGTGACTCTTCGAGCAAGCAACGGCCCCAAAGCCCATCGAACAAACGAACAGCAAAACAAGCAAGTTTCTCATTTTGATTTTTCCCCACTAAGAACAAAACCCATTGCGCGCGCAAGTCCCAGCCCAAACAGGATCCTGCTTCCTAGAAAGAAACCATTTCATACCCATCGAGGCGAGTTGAGACAACGTCGTGGGAGGACTCGGGGAACACGATAAGGCCGCCGCTCAGGCCGGCGTACGGGCTGAAGTAACCGGTAACCACGTCGAGTATCTCTCCGTCGGCGTCGAGAAGCTCTACCTGGTGCTCACGTCCGACGGGGGGGGCGTCCAACCTGAGGTTCGGCCCGATCGTTACCTCTCCGTTTGAACCTACAGCAAGTGACGACCACGATGCCTGGAATCCGGGCGGCATAACCCATTGGGCGCTCTGGTTCACAATGGATATTCGATCGTACAGGGCGTCGTACGTATAGTCGCTCACCCATGTCGGATTGTCGTATCCCATGAAGTCATAATTCGAGTTCGGCGCCTTGAGTTCATTTTTCACAATGTCGTACCCATGCACGCCTATGAACCCCCCGGTATACGGGTAGTTCGGATCAACACCCGAGGCGCCACCGCTCGGCGAATGGGACCGACCATGCGCGTGACCCACCTCGTGGATCATTGTTCCAGCGGCCATCTCGCCGGCATACCCGAGCCCGATGCAGGCCCGCGCGAATGAGTTGGATGGGTCCTCGACCAGGTTGCACAACCCCGTTATACAGCCCCCCGAGCAGAAAGCCTCAAAGGAGCTCGATGGCGACAACACCCCATAGTAGTACTCGTTAAATGCAGCCCCGTTTGCGCTTCGAAGCTGCATGATCGCGTTCAGCAACTCTCCCCATCCCCCGCCGTACGCACTGATCCCGGCGCTCCAATCGAACGGTTCCAGCACAGTGATGTTCACACCAGGAATTGGGTAGTTTGTGTAGAATTCATCCTCGTACAACCCGATCTGACTTTCGCCGGTCTCGGGTAACCTGCCCGAGCCATCGGCGTTGTACCTTACCGGAACCAGGACAACCTCCAGCGGAATCCCCACGTCCCTGACGTCGAGGTCGGCCGACCCGTCTGACGGCCACACTGCCGCGTCGCTGTTGCCCGAAGCGTCGACGTCGTCGCTCGCCTCTCGCAACGACACGGTGATACCCAGACCGGAAATGATCTCCTCGGCGGGGATGTCCACGTTGATGGTGCTGGTCAGGCTGTCCAGGCTGGAGTCGGAATTTACATTGTATTGAACCTCTATCGGGCAAGATTCCAGAGAGGAATCCAGCTCGACCCGCGCATAGATCTCCCTGGGTTCCCAATCGGCCTGCCTCAGTACGTGGATGCGAATAAGTGCTCCCTTGCCTGCGATAACCGGCGCATTGCCGGCGTTGATCGCCTGACCGTTCTCCATTACCTGGATCCTGGTACCCTGGTAGATGTCCACTGCGGTGATATCCAGCCCCTTAACTTCATCACTACCGAGGAGGTCGCATCCCTCGTCATCTTCGTCTGTTGAGTCGTCATCGCCGTCGCCGGCCCTGAAATCCGGGTCCTTGCTACAGCCAAAGAAAGCAGTCGCCACACCCAGAGACAATAGAATCAACAAATATCGGTACATGAATCCTCCACGATCAATACTACTACTCATTAAGTAACTTGGGGCAGGAAAACAGGTCGGGCAATCGAAAAACGGTCACTGGGCATATTGGGCCCGCAAGATCTCCCAATCTTCACACAGCAGACAAAATCTATTTGTTGAAGAACACAGCCGTTTGCATCGGCCGCAAAAGCGACACGCCTCACGTGATTTCGAGGAGTTACACATGTGGCACGTCTTTCGCTTTTGGAAATCCGATATGAACAAGATAAAAAAGCGCACAAAGGGCAATGACGTTCTGGCCGGACCGCCGGGTCTGCTTTTCGGACTATGCCTGCTGCTAATGCTGGTCGGCGGTTTTCTGGTCAGGATTATCTAGCCTTCCACCCTGCCATATGGCATACCCCTCCGTGGTCATATTCAGAGAATGCACGCTCAAATGAAGAGGTTCAAATGACAACAGCCAAATACAATATCAAACCCGCAAAAGGAAAACTGGGAGTCATGCTGGTCGGCCTCGGGGCCGTTACCACAACATTCATCGCGGGTGTGGAGATGATCAGGAAGGGCCTGAAGAAACCCATAGGGTGTCAGGCATGGATGGGAACGGCACGCCTGGGAAGCCGCACGGAAAACAGGTTCGTCAAGCTGGGCGAACTCGTACCCCTTTGCGGACCGGAGGATATGGTCTTTGCCGCATGGGATATTTTTTCGGACAATGCGTACGAAGCCGCGCTGAAGGCAGGAGTGCTCAGCCATGACGACCTGCTGCAGGTGAAAGAAGAGTTGTCCGCACTCAAGCCCCTGGAGGGCGCTTTCGACAAGGGCTTCGTCAAGAACCTCGATGGCAACCACGTGAAGTCCGGTAATCGCCGACAGCTGGCCGAGGCGTTGAGAGCAGATATCCGCGAATTCAAGAAGAGCGTGGACCGGGTCGTCGTTGTGTGGGCCGCCTCCACCGAGATATATTGCGAGCCCACGGGGATCCACGGCTCAATCGACGCATTCGAAAAGGCTCTGGACGCTGACGACAAGAAGATCTCGCCATCCCTTCTCTATTCATACGCAGCCCTGATGGAGAACGTGCCGTTCGCCAACGGCGCACCCAATCTCACAGTGGACGCCCCGGCGATGGTAGAGCTCGCCGGCAAGAATCGGGTACCGATCTCCGGCAAGGACTTCAAGACCGGCCAGACGCTGATGAAGACCATCATTGCCCCGGGAATCAAGAACCGATTGCTGGGCATCTCCGGCTGGTTCTCTACCAACATCCTGGGCAACCGCGATGGTGAGGTGCTTGACGATCCAGAATCATTCAAAAGCAAAGAAGTCTCCAAGGCGGGCGTGCTCGATACAATATGCAGCAAAGAGACCTTCCCTGAACTCTACGGAGATCTCTACCACAAGATTCGCATCAACTATTACCCGCCCCGTGGCGATTCCAAGGAAGGGTGGGATAACATCGACATCTTCGGGTGGCTCGATTATCCCATGCAGATCAAGATCAACTTCCTGTGCCGAGACTCCATCCTGGCAGCGCCGATCGTCGCAGACCTGGCGGTCTTCATGGATCTGGCCGCGCGCGCAGGCTTCAAGGGGATCCAGGAATGGCTCTCCTTTTTCTACAAGAGCCCGCAGACGGCCGATGGCGTCTACGCCGAGCATGACCTGCACATTCAGAAGATCAAGTTCAAGAACACCCTGCGCCATATGGCCGGTGAGGAGTTGATCACCCACCTGGGACTGGAATACTACGAGACCGAGTAACCGCTCACCAGCGGCCGAGCAATCGATCCAGGGTAATCGCCACGGCGCTCCTGACCGAAAGATGGTTCCAATTGTCCGGGTCGCCGATGGGCTCGAGAACGCTATCGACCCTATCTATCACCGGGTCCGCCAGTCCGTACCCGGTGCCGAAAACCAGTACGAACGGTCCCGTCTCGGCTTGCATCCGGGCTCTCATCGCGTCGTAGGAGACCATCTTTCTCAATCTGCGCGCGGCAGTGGCAACGATAGTGGGTTTGACATCACGACCATCCACTATGTGCTCGATGGCCGATTCGAGCGTGCGACTCACATGCACGAGGTTCATGGCGTCCACCCGGTTTGGGACTCTGCGCGCGCCGAACCCTTCGCGCCAGTGGTTGAGTATGCGGCTGACAAGCTCCACCTGCGCGTCCAGGGGCGTCACAATACAGTAACCGGCCAACTCATAGGTCCGGGCGCTGCGAGCGTTGTCGTGGATGTCCAGGTTGGTGACAGCGGTGGAGACGATATCTCCCAGCTTGTTGATCACAGGGTAATGAACTAGCGCTATGTGAACCTCTGGTTTCATTTATCCTTGTCCTCGATCGCCTGTTCCAGCAAGTTGCGGTCCAGTTGCGACAATTCGAGCTTCTCGAACAGGTCAGGGCGTCGGTCGCGTGTTCGCAGCAAGGCCTGTCCTCTTCGCCAATCCTGAACCCTCTTGTGATTCCCGGACAGGAGCACGTGGGGGACGCTCGCTCCGTCGAACATCTCCGGCCTGGTATATTGGGGATACTCCAGTGCCCCCAGACTGAAGGACTCTTCAACGATCGACTCCGAGTTCCCCAGCACTCCGGGAATCAGTCGCGAGACAACCTCGATGACGGCCATTGCGGCGACTTCCCCGCCGTTGAGCACGAAATCACCGATGGATATTTCTTCATCGAAGGCTCCCCTGGCGCGCTCGTCGACCCCCTCGTACCTTCCGCAGAACAGTAGCAACGGGGATTGCCCTGCCAGTCTGTGCGCGATCTTCTGTGTCAGGGGCGCTCCCTGTGGAGTCAGAAGGACCTTGTGACAACCTTCATTTTTTTCAAGCGCCTTGAAGATGGGCTCCGCCTTCATCACCATTCCCGAACCGCCCCCATAGGGTGCATCATCGACCGTGCGATGCCGATCGTCGGTGAAGTCGCGCAGATCGATCGGTTTCACTTTCAGGAGCTCTTTCGATCCGGCCTTCCCGATGAGGCTTGCCTCTCTGAAGCTCTCGAACAGCTCGGGGAAGATCGTTATGACCCTGAACTCGAACATGCGGTACCCGTGGCCTTCCTTCAATCTTTCTTTGCGTCGGCGGGTAGAAGGTTCTCGATATCCCGTACCGTGAGCCGACCGCCATCGATATCCAGTTCCTGCACGAACTCGTCGACGAGCGGGATCTCGATCACCTGCGAGTCGTCCATCACTGTTACCACCTCCACGCCACCTTGCTCACGGCTGGACTTCACCTTTCCGATAGGCTTGCCCTCAAAAAAAACCTCGATTCCCATCAGGTCTTCCACATAGAACTCGCCGTCATCGACATCGGGCAACACCTCACGATCGACCAGCAACCGCGCTCCTGTCCATTTTTCTGCATCAGCCCGGCTCTCGATCCCACGCAAGGTGAGTGTCCCTCTCTTGCCGGCAGCCGCGTAGTTCAGGATTTCGCTCGAAACCGTTTCGCTTGCGTCGACCTTGCGCAAGAGAACCATATCAATATCGTAGAGCAAGCTGGAGGATTGGTTGTGCAGAAATACTCTGAGCGCCCCGCGTATCCCGTGGGGACGTCCTACGACGCCGATCTCTACCAGATGACCCGCGTTGTCTTTCAACGATTCGATCCCGATCCGCTATTCAATAATGTCCAGGACCGCTCTCTTCTTGAGCTTGGTGGATGCCGCACTCAATATGGTGCGCATCGCACGGGCAGTCCTGCCCTGCTTGCCGATGACCTTGCCAAGATCTTCTCTGGCAACCCGCAACTCGATCACTGATGACTGCTCACCAACAATCTCGGTCACATTCACATCGTCGGGATTGTCGACCAGCGCTCTGGCCATGAACTCAATCAGTTCCTTCATAGACACGGTTCCACCTCCGCTTCGTGCACTCGTTTTCTAGCATCAAGCCGTACATTGCTCCGACACATGAGTCGGAATTCTGCGCAAATCGTAAAAACGCCCCCCCAATAATTTCGCCCTCTCAGCGTTGGAGGCGGCAACGCTGAGAATAAGCATACTGTTCCAGCCACGCGGTTGATCGGCAACCGCGCCATATCTATTTTTGCGCCGCGATCTCGCGGTTGATGATCTCGTTAACAGTCTGAGAAACCTGAGCGCCCTTCGATTTCCAGTAATCGACACGATCCATCTTGATGGTGACCACCGCCGGATCCTCTCTTGGATCGTAGGTGCCAAGAAGCTCTATGTACTTTCCGTCCCTCGATGCCCTCTCGTCCGCAGCTACAATCCTGTAAAAAGGATTGTGTCTGTTTCCCTTGCGTGTCATTCGCAGCTTAACCGCCATGTTCAGCTTTCCTCCAGTAAACTCAGTTGCGCCCCCAAAAAGAAGCGACAATCAATAGTATAACTCCAAACCTCGTAAATTCAGTAGCATAAAACCAATGAATACCGATTCGCGCGAGTATCTCTTTATGGGAACCAATGTCAAGTCATTGGCGCAAGAGCCTTCTTGAAAAGCCCCACGTTCACGGCTATGGTTTGGCCCCATGAGTAGAATTCTAGGACTATCGTTCACATTGGCCGTCATCCTGGCCCTGGTGAACTGCGGGGCATCTCTCGGCGGGGGGTCCGGCGCCGGCGATCACGAAATCGGCATGGCCGTTTACTATTCAGACAGCCTCCACGGCAGGAAAACCGCCAGCGGAGAACCGTACGACAAGGATAAACTCACGGCAGCACACAAGAAACTTCCCCTGGGTACAATCGTCAACGTGACCAATCTCTCGAACCGAAGATCGGTCCAGGTCAAGATTAACGACAGAGGTCCATTTGGAAACTCGCGCCGGATCATCGATCTCTCCAGAGCCGCCGCCGAGCGCCTGGACATGATCAGGGCCGGGGTCGTAGAGGTGCGCGTGGAGATCGTGGAAACGAGGGGGGAATGATGGCGTCCGGCTTTATATCTTCCTGATCCAGCCGCGTGTGTCGGGCTCCTCACCTAGCTGTATACCGGTGAGCTTTTTGTAAAGCGCGGTGCAGTACTCGCCTGGAGTATCTCCCTTTACGTATACTGCCTTCCTGTCCCCGTATGTTATCGACCCCACGGGGGTGATCACAGCGGCTGTCCCGCAGCAACCCGCGTCCTTGAAGGAAAAGATCTCCTCCACATCGACAGGACGGCGTTCCGGTTTCATACCCATCTCCTCTGCCAGCGTGACGATGGACATATTGGTGATGGAGGGCAGGATCGACTCGCTGTGGGGTGTGACGTAATGCCCATCCTGGTCGATCCCGAAGAAGTTGGCCGGGCCGGACTCGTCGATGTAGCGCTTCTCCTTGGCGTCCAGATACAGGACCTCGGTGAAGCCGGCCTTCTTTGCCCGAATGCTGGCTCGCAACCCGGCGGCGTAGTTTCCGCCTACCTTGACGTCGCCGATACCATTGGGCGCCGCCCGATCGTACTCATTCTCCACGATGAGGTTTATCGGCTTGAAGCCTTCCTTGAAGTATGGTCCCACCGGCATCACGAAAACGATGAAGACATATTCATCCGCCGGCTTGACACCGATCTGGGGGCCGGTTCCGATCACCAGCGGGCGGACGTACAGACTTGCCCCTGTTCCGTAGGGGGGGACGTACTTGCGGTTGGCCTCAACTGTCCTTCGCACTGCGTCGATGAACATTTCTTCCGGCGGCGCAGCCATGAATATCTTGTTGCACGATCGCACCATACGTTTGGCGTTTTCCTCGATCCTGAACGCCACGATATCGCCGTTCTTCTGCTCGAATACTTTGAGACCCTCGAAGGCCTCCTGTCCGTAGTGGAGGCAGGTGGCCGCCATTGTCATGTTGATGTTCTCGTCTTCCGTCAGCACGCCTTCGTTCCAGTTGCCGTCCTTCCAGGTGTACCGGATATTGTAGTCGGTCTTGCGGTAGCCGAATGCGAGGTTTCCCCAGTCAAGATCTGCTCTGTTCATCACGCACCTCCTCAAGAAGCAATAACACGTTTGATCCGGTCGTTGTCAAAGGGAATTATGCAGACTGAACCAGTCGTCGCAGGGGGCGCTCAGCGCGCAATTTACCGTTTCTTTCGCATTCTCGTAAGAGCACCCCTGGACAGCTCCCGCACCTCGCGGTTCTCGTGACCCTCGGCGGTCATCTCCAGATAGGCGCTCGCCTCCTCGCCGCCTATACGGGCCATTGCCTCTATGGCGCGCACCTCGCTTCGAAGGGCCCTGGGATTCATCGACCGGATGAGTACCGGCACTGCGCTCTCGTCCCCCATGTCACCGAGGGCCGTCGCCGCCGCCTCCGCCACTTGCTCCCTCGGATCGCCGAGCAGCTTGCCGATAGATTGAACTGCCGACGTCACCCTGTCGCGAGCAAGGAGCCTGGCCGCAAGAATCTGCTCGTCCGGCTCGGCGGAATCCAGCGACCGCTTCCAGATAGTCGCAGTGCCTCCGTACACCCGGAACAGGGACCGGAAGGTGGACTCCAACTCCTCCACCCCCTTTTTCATCAGATCGACAGCCGACTTTTCGTCGGTAATTCGACCGTGAACCACGACGGCTCCTTCCATGGGCACCCCCGCTCCGGATCCCTTGAGAATCGCCTCGATAATAATCGCTCCTTCCCCCTCGATCTCGTCGAAGATCCCGTTCACATTCAGTGAAGGACTCGGGGGGCGTTTGGGAAACGGGGGCAACCTGTCCATCACCCCATTTATCGCACGGACGAACTCGGGACGCTTTGGCGCGATTACGGCGGTTCTTGTGACCGACCATGAGATTCGACCGGGAGCTACTTTCACCTTTTGCTCGCTCTTGTCCTCGCCGCACGCGAGGTGTGTGCACAGGGTAATCGCTATGAGGTGAAAGATGGCAGCTCGAGGCGTCATGCCCGTCGCTAGAACGCGGCCTGGGCCATGATGGTGATCTGGTGCTGGTCCTCGAACCATGCCTCCCAGGGCACCATGTAGCTGTGATTCTTCTCGGAGGCGAACATACCGCTCCACTCCACCTGGATCTTGAGGTTGTTTCCGACAATGTAGTAATTGAGCGCGGCTGCGAACTCGTGCACGTGATCTCCCAGCCGGTCGGTGTCCGCGTCCATCATAGAGTACCTGAAGGCGGGCTCCAGTCCCGAGGCGAGATTGAAGTAAGCGAGCTGCCCGGTGTACCCAAAGGTCTTGATGGGCCTCTCCTGATCCAATTCGTCGAGCAGGACCGCGCCGTGGTTCGAGTTGCGGAAGAACATGTTCGTGAAGAGCGAGACCCCGTACCACTTGAAGCGAATGTCCGCCGTGAAGTTCACATCTTGCGAATTGTACGTGAACTCCGGCTCAATGAGATCCTTGTGCATCGGCAGGTCGTAGGCGAAAGCCGCTCCGATGGACATCAGCGGTTTTTTCACCGAATCGAGGTCGGACATTCCGGGCGTCATCTCGCCGAGGAACTGTGATTCAACCCTGAGCGCCACCAGAATATCGCGGTTGTCGTTGCCCACGTTGGGACCGTTTCCGTTAAACACACCCACGTTGTACTTGAAAATATTTTCTGTGAATGCGCCGTGAATCATCATGCCGCGATCGTATCCGAAGCTTGCTCCGCGATTGGTGTCGTAATCCCATCCCATGGTGACAGAATCGGGCGGAAGAACGTTCTCACCCCAGCGGGCGTAGCTGCGGTTCATGAGAGATCGGGATGTGAACGTGAGTTCCCTGGTGCCGAACAGCGACTCCTGATCGAAGGGCACCTTGAACTGGCCGGCTCGTACGTTGATTTCTCGCATGGGCGCAAGCTCACCGTACGCTACAACGGCTCTCAAGCTGTATGTTTCGATCTCCACTCTATTGTACTGCGTATCTTCGTCTACATTGGCGGCGGAGGGGTACGAAACCTTTCCGTACAGGTTGCCATAATCAATTTGCAACTTGAACTTGACGATATCGAAGACCTGTGCGGAAACCGTGAGACGCATGGCTGCGAGTCCGAATCCATTATCGGTGATCTCCGTGTCGCCGCCGATGGGGTAATTGGCTTTGGGATGTCCCGGTTCGTAGTACTGGATAGCACCGTAACTGTCGGTATCGTAGACCTTCTGAAAACCAACTCTGTAATAGGGTTTGACCAGACCAGTGAACACGATTTTGTGTTTGCCGTCCCTCGATGCCATGAAGAACCCACCGTCGTATCCCGTGGTCTTGGTTTCCTTGAGCTCCTTGATGGTGGCCTTGTGCTCCTCCACCTCTTTCCATAGATCCTCGATCTCTTCGGATAGAGCATCTATCCTGGCGTCCCGTTCCTCGGTGGCGACGCCCACATCCTCCGAATAGTTTTTGAGTTCGTCGATCTGGGCGCTGGCGTCATCTATCTTGTCGGCCAGTTCGTCCTGACGTTCGCGGATCTTCTCGGGCTTTTCCGATCCCGTGAGGTCACCGAGTGTATTGTCGATCCGTTCGACCCTGGTCTCCAGATCCTCGACCCTGTCCTTTACCTTTTTGGGTTTTTCCTTCTGAGCCCATGCCGCACCGCCGTTGAGACAGATTGCAAGAGCTGCAAGAATGGCAATACAGGCCGTCCAAACGCGAGTCGTCTTCAACATCACGAGTCTCCTTGGTTTACAAATTATCATTCGCGGGCATCTTAGCCCCAATTGTCTCTCTTTTCCAATAACCTAATGGTTCCCTGTCCACCGAAAACGGGTCATTCCAGGGATCGTGCGGCGGCGAGGGTGAGTTGTCGGTCCACGAAGGCAGCAGGTTTGACCAGACGAATATCGACGACGGCACCCTCCCCGTCTCGAACCTGTTCAATCAACGGATAGAGGAACGCGACCTTGCTCGGAAGTTCCAGAGCCTTCCATCTTCCCGTGAAGTGCTTTGCCCATTTGGGGTCGTAGGCCTGCGATGCGGAGTCGAGAAGCGCCTTCGCAACCGGGCGGTCCCCCGCAAATCTGATTTTCCGCACCTTCGCCAAAAGCTTTTCGATCGTCTCCTCCACGATATCGTAATTCACGATTATCGGAAACAGCCTGCCGCTGTCGTCTTCCGCCGTCACGACCTCCACGGCCCGGCTCTCGATAAGCTTACCCACGACCGCCCGAGAAGCGAGGAAGCCGGCTTCATCCGTTCCGATCCCCGATGCCGACTGTTCGAAGACTCCGCACACATATTCGTCGTACACCGCATGCGCGCACTCCTCGTCGGGAACGAGGCCGGTCTTCCTTACATGATCCGAAGCGACCAGGTACAATGCTGCCAGATCGGCACGCATCTGCGCGATGACATCGTGAGTCTCCAATAGTCGTGTGCGCAACCAGCCGGCCGGTTTCTTTTCTGTCCCGTCGGAAGCACTCCCCGCGATGAGTCGAAGGGCGAATACGGCTATTCGCGATGTCTTTCGCCATTTCTTCCTCCGAGCCAGGACCTGTGCGGACGAAGAGAACTCCTCGACGATGGTCGACCCTACAAAACGTTCGAAAGAGGCTTCAAGGTTGGACATATACAGGGCTCCGGTTCTCATGGAATCAATCCATGCTCCGCGCCTGTAGATATTAATGCTACCGGATGGAATAGGCCCGTACGCGCCGGTGGCCGAGACTACATCCACGGACCTGGGCGATCTCGAGGGTCTTCGCGGGGATGCGCTCTTTTTGCCGCCCACACTGCGAACCAGCCGATCAAGCACTACGGCTTTCTTTTCGAGAGACGCAAAGACGCCGGCCTGTCCCGCATTTTCGATCCCGACGATTTCACCCACTGATCGGTCTTCCTGCAAAGAATCGGTCTGGGGAGCTTGTATATCCGCCCCTGCGTCACCCCCAGGCTCTTTGCCTTGGTTGCTCTCACAGAAGATCCCCGGCCGGACCGCCGAAAGAAGCGCCTCGAGCTCCTGGATCCGTGTGGCCCCCAGGTTACCGGTCATCGTTGGGAGATCCATCACCGCGCCGTTTCGAAGCGCCTGTTGCGCCGCGGCAGCCAACTCGCCGGGGATGAACCGGGGTCTCAGGCAGCGTTCGCCGGGCACGTCGACGGCGCCCCTGTTCAGCCAGAAGGACACCGTGTACGAACGTATCTTTCTTCTGATAGAGGGTGGCACGCCCTTGTCGTTGAGCAGGATCTGCTCGAGCATGATCCTCGTGCGCATGCTCTGGGGATCGTTATTCCTGTAGAACAGGTCATCCTCTTTGAGGGCGGATTCGTATCTCTCGTAAACTTTCTTCTTCTGTAAAAGATCGAGCTTCTCGAAACCTTTTACCTCGACGGGAAGTATCCATACGTCGCCGAGCTTCTCCACGCCTCCCTCTTTGTGTTCGGAGGCAAACTCCCCGGTGGACGCGTCGTGCACATCCTCACCCGAGCCGGTTTTGGCAACCTCGTCCGGTGAGCCGCATGCGAAGGAGAAGAATATCGCACAAAGCAACAGAGCCCTTACCGTCAGCCTTCCAATAAAGAAAACGCGCATCAGTCCTCGAATCGGAACAGCACGGTGTCCCGGGAAAAAGCCTCGTCCTCGTGTCGGTAGTCCGAGGTGTAGTGAAGCCCCCTGCTCTCCTTGCGCTTCATGGCCGAGTCGATGATGAGGTGGGCGATGGTAGCGATATTGCGGAGCTCCAGAAGGTCCGAGGTGACAATGTATTTCCAGTAGTACTCCTTGATCTCTTTCATCAGCGCATCGTGGCGACGTCTCGCGCGCCGGAGCCTGAGATCGGATCTCACGATCCCGACGTAATTCCACATGTACCGACGCAGTTCGTCCCAGTCCTGCGAAATGACCACCTCCTCGTCACTCGGCACTGCATCGCCGACCTCCCAGTCCTCCACGTCAGAAAAATCAGGACGATTGATCGAGGGGGCGACCTTCGCCGCCTGGTGAGCAAAAACGAGACCCTCCAGCAACGAGTTGGAGGCGAGGCGGTTGGCGCCGTGCAATCCATTGCAGGCAGTCTCTCCGATTGCGAACAGGCCTGGTATTGTCGTGCGGCCAAACAGATCGCTGACCAGCCCGCCGCAACTGTAATGAGCTGCCGGGACCACCGGGATGGGCTCCGACCTCACGTCGATCCCGAACTCGAGGCAGCTGTTGTGGATGTTGGGGAATCGCTCCTCGATAAACGCGTCGTCCAGGTGGGTAACGTCGAGCAGCATGTGATCCGCCCCGGTGCGCTTCATCTCGGAGTCGATCGCTCGCGCCACCACGTCCCTGGGCGCAAGTTCCTTGTCCGGGTGATAGTCGCTCATGAACGCGCGTCCATCGAGATCCCGCAAGATACCGCCTTCCCCGCGCACGGCCTCCGAAATCAGCACGCTCTTGGCCTGCGGATGGTAGAGGATTGTAGGGTGAAACTGAAAGAACTCCATGTTGGCCACACCCGCCCCCGCGCGATAGGCCATGGCGACCCCGTCGCCGGTGGAAAGATCGGGATTGGATGTGTACAGATAGACCTTGCCGGCCCCCCCGGTGGCAAGCACCGTGACGGGCGCGACGACAGTGTAAATCTCTCCGGTGTTCTGATTGAGGACATGGGCGCCCTTGCAAATTCTGTCCACGCTGCGACGATCGGACACTATGAGATTTACCGCCATGTGGTGTTCGAGAATCTCCACGTTCGGCAGTCTTTTTACAGTTTCGAGGAGGGCGCGAATCATCTCCTTGCCGGTGGCGTCGTCCGCGTGAACAATTCGCCTGGCCGAATGCCCGCCTTCCTGTCCGAGATCCAGTTCTTCAGGGTGTCCCTTGCGAGTGGTGAAGCGGGTACCCAGTTCGATGAGATCCGCGATCCGTGCCGGTCCGGACTTGACGCACAACTCCACGACATCTTTGCGGCATATACCGCGGCCGGCTTTGAGGGTGTCGTTCACGTGCGCATCGAAACTGTCATGATTATCAGTGACCGCCGCCACCCCGCCTTGCGCTTGAAATGTGGCTGAATCGTCGGCTGCCCGCTTCGTGAGAAGGATCACTTTCCCCGAATGGGACACCGCCCGGGCAAAGGCGAGTCCCGCCACGCCCGTCCCGATCACCAGATAATCGCACTCGATTCGCATTTGAAGGAGTATACCGCTTTGTTTGAAACTTACCTCTTTTAATAAACGACGCGCCCGTGCTAATCTGCAAAACGATGTCCCAGGATACCTCAAACGTTACCGTGGTCACCAAGCTCACCGGCGACAAGGACTCAAGAGTTCAGGCCGCCATGAGCTACACTGCCGTCACCAGCCACAAGGAAATGGCCGACGCCTTTGTGCGCGAGTTGCTGAGGTTGGGACAGAAGATCATTCCCGATCACGAGATGACCATCGAGGATCTCATGGCCATCTGCCACATGGCCCTGGACAGAAGAGAGGCCGGCATTGTCATGCTGGAGGGACGACACCTGAGAGGCAGGGTCGCCGAACAGATATCCCGAGCGGATCGATACAACGAGCCATTCAGCATGCTTGTTCTCAAACTGGAAGAGCTGCCGGACAAGGCGGCCTACGAATCAGTGGTGGAAACCCTTTGCGAGCGCATGCGCAAGACAGATTTGATGTTCATGTTCAAACATCGCATCGTGCTCACTCTTCCACACACGCCCAGAAAGCCCCGAAGGATGCTCGAGGAACGGATCAAGTGCCTGCTCGAAGCAGCGTTCAACGATGACCTGGAGATCAACATCGAGGGGCTCACCTACCCGGATCCTGACCTGGAAAAAAAGTCATCCGTCCTCGATTGGGTTGAAGATCACCTGAGAGCATAGGCCGTGGCGGAGTTAATGCCGAAATGGGGTTAAGCCTATCATTTCAGCAGGATTGAGAGCAATCCTTCAGGTTTTACCTCATTCAATCCGGGAGTATTGCACCCACAGCCCGAGGGGTCGGGTTTGTTGAAGGCTACACCCTCTTCATCGTCGTCGTCGCAGTCAGAATCGTCATCATCGATGAGTTCATCGCAATCATTATCGATGCCGTCATCGCAATCCTCGTCCGCATCCGGATTGATGTCGTAGTCGTTGTCGTCACAGTCGTCACCACCGCAATAGGGCGGCAGGAAGCCGTCGTCGTCCTGGTCCGAGCAGTCCTCCGCCCCCACTCCCCACACCTCAATGTCATCAATGTTCCATCCGCAGTAGTGATACCCACCATCGGTCGCACCCATGGTCCAGCGGAGATATACTTCCGACTGGCCATCGGCGATAGCGCGGAGATCGAACTCCTGCTGGCTCCAGTCTCCGTCGGCAACCTCGCCGCCGTTTTCCCAGACCGTCTCCCAGGTTGTGCCGTCGTTGCTCACCATGACGTAAGCGTGATCGTAAACATTGGCCTCCACACCCAGCCATCGCCAGAACTTGAGCCCCACCTGCGTCAGCTCGGAGCAGTCAATCGGACCGGTGGTCAGGTGATCCCCCGAGAGGTTCGCGGGGTAGTCGCCAGAGAGATTGTAGCCGTACACATTGGTCCCCGTGTAACCATTGTTGGGATCGGGGTTCCCGTGCTCACCTCCCAGGCCCTGGGGCACACCGAACTCCCATGCTCCGTCGGTCGTCCAGCCGGGATCTTCGTCGAGGGGCCACTCGAACTGGGGCTCGGGCACTCCTATCACCAGGATCGCTGTTCTCGTTGTATCCCCTTCTCCGTCGGTGAGGTTGGTGAATTCCAGCGTCGCCTCGTAGTTCCCGTTGCCCATTGTCATGGCATCCGAGTTGATGGAAACCGTCACATCCGTTGACGCCCCCCCCGAGAGTGAACCGCTGTCATCATCGATGTCTAGCCAGTCCACGTCTGCGCACACTTCGAAATCGAAGCTGGAATCGCCGTGGTTGGTCAGCGTATACACGAACTGCTCGGGAACGAACGGCCCGCCTGCCTGGCCCACCGCCTCCACCTCGCCCATTGGATCGACTGACAATCCCGATGGCGGTGTGGCGACGCCGTAAACACGAACGGAGGGATCGCCGAACACGTGCCACGTGTTGAACATCTCCACCCCCCCCGAGCCGTACTCGTCAATCATCTGACAGGATCCCGCAAAGGCCAGGCCACCGAAGCTGAAGTACTGATCCGCCACAAGCAGGTCCACCGACTCGTCCTGGGCAGCCATGGGCGGCGACCAGGACTGGTTGATGCTCGAGGCGTACATGCCTATTGCCCCGGTGGGATTGGCGCCGTTGGTTGCCCGCAGCCAGGCCTCCGCGAAACACGTGCTTCCATTGAAGTTGCCGTTGACGCAGGCAACCGAAAAGATGAACGGCAGCATTCCGTCGTTGGTCAGACTATCCACGGAGCTTGAGGAAAAACCGGTTGTCGCCCAGGAGGTGTCGCTGCCGTGACCGCAGTAGTCGATGATCCCGCGCCCGGCATTGAGTGCGGCGCTAACTGCGGATGAACTGGCGCTCGGGTCGTAGATCTGATCTACTTCAGTGTAACCGTACGCCAGAAGGTCGTCCCTGATATTGTCGATGTGCTCCGAATCCATCTCGTTGTCGTCCCCCGGTCCCTCGGCCGAGCCGATGCCTATTCCCTTCTTGAACCAGTCCTGGGTGGTCGCCGGCATGGTTTCGTAGTCGATCGTGCGCTGCACCTGGGTGTCCACGTGCGCAGGAGTTTCGGCAGAGAACCTCCCGATGAGAATGTCCGGATAATCGTCCGAGCCCGCCACCTTGGAATAGCTCGGATCCGACGCGCCTCCGGAGACCGATGGAGTGACCACCTGCTCGGAATCACCCACAAGGAGGACGAACGCCAGGTTGGAGCTGTCGAACGTACTCTGGATATACGAGGTGATGGCGCTGGTGCTGTTGCCTACGGTGGAGACACCGACCGCAGTGGTCGCGATTCCCACCGAGTTCTTGTGGGCGACAAGGGGGGTGATGTTGGAGAGCCAGGCGTCGTGGCAGATGATCAGCATCTCGCCGGTTTCGGCCAGCGCGGAGTACTTGGAATCGGGGATGTAGTTGATGAAAATGCTGTCGTACATTTTGCTGAACACCAGGCTATCTCGCCCGATTGTTCGGTGCAGCACGTTCTCGAGACCCGGACCCGTCGCAACGATTTCAACCTCGATGCGATCATAGATTCTCAATGTTCTGGTCGCCGGGTTGTACTGAGCCGGCGTGATGTCCACCACCACACCACGCAAGTCGCGCAGGATGTATGGAGCGCGCATGGAGGCTATCTTCGCCGGAAAGAACTCGTCATTCGAGTACTGCGGACCGAACATGTGCGGGACATCCTCGGGATTGACCTGGCGCGAAAGGATGCCCCTGGACGGCGCGATGTCGATGTCCGTGATCTCGTGATACTCGTAATCGAGCACCCTCAACTCCATTTGAGCGTCGTCGGGAATCACGATGCTGCGATTGATCGTGGGCAATTCCGGAGCGCCGACCAGCCTCATACTGCCCTCGTCACCCACGACCACGCGAGTGAACTCCTGGTCGTCGATCATCACGGGCTCCAGCCGGTAGTCCTGCACCAGGAAATCGAGCAGGAGCCGGCTGTCCGTGCTCTCGAGCACCTCCACTTCCACTGCATCAGCGGCGACCGCCTGTGGGCTGAACACGACGAAAGCCGAGACAAGCAATACCGCAAGAGACCCCCGAACCCCGTGAACCTGTGTTCCCCCGCCCGAAGTCTTGCGCATTTGCATGTCAATTAACCTTTCTAGATCAAGAGGCTTTCCTAATAGTGTGCCTTCATGAAACCATTTCGGCTCTATTTTT
>JAUVDV010000052.1 GCA_030595125.1 Deltaproteobacteria bacterium | reverse complement strand
CTCCCGGTCCCCCAGTCCCAAAAGGTGTTCTGGGGGCCAGCCCAGTGAGTCATGTCAGCGGAGGAGCCGTATGGTGGAAATCTCCAAGTACGGATCTGGCGAGGGGCTCGGGACGGGAACGTCCCGAGCCTACTCTACCGCTTCGCGCTATGGCGAGATCGTCGACCTTCGAATTTGAAGTTGGTAATTCAATTTTCATAAACCAGCTTTCCTTTTGACCAATGTGTTTGCTTCCGCCACAATAATCAGAATGTTAAAGAACAAAAAAATCTTTATTACAGGCGGGGCGGGTTTTATCGGCACGCGTCTTTGCGAGCGGCTGGTCGATGACAATCAGATCGTCATCCTGGATACACTCCACCGCAACGCCATCAAGGATAGCCCCCTGGAGAATCATCCGAACATCGATCTCGTCGTGGGGGACGTGCGGGATTCCGATGCGGTGAAGAGTGCCATGAAGGGCGCCTCCCACGTGATCCACCTGGCGTCCATAGCAGGCGTGGATACGGTGATGAACAACCCGCTGCTCACCATGGACATCACGCTGAAGGGAACCTTCAACGTTCTGGAGGCTGCGGTGGAGGAAAAGGGGATCGAGCGTTTTGTCGACCTTTCGACCTCCGAGGTATTCGGGGCGTATGCGTACCGGGTCAAGGAGGGCGATGTCACTTCATTGGGGGCCGTGGGCGAGGCCCGCTGGACATACGCTGTCTCCAAACTCGCCACGGAGCACCTGTGCCATGTGATGCACATGCAAAAAGATCTACCGGCGGTGACCGTGAGACCGTTCAACATATTCGGGCCTGGCCAGGTGGGCGAGGGGGCGATTCATCACTTCATTGTAAAAGCCCTCAAGGGAGAGCGACTGACGGTACACAACGATGGAGCCCAGATTCGTGCCTGGTGCTACATCGACGACATGATAGACGGGCTGCTTCTCTCGATGGAACGCCCCGAGGCGGTGGGCAACACTTTCAATATCGGAAACCCGCGCACGGCGCTGACTGTTTACAACCTGGCCAACCTGATAGTGCGCATAGCTGGATCTTCTTCGGAGGTCAGGCTCGTTGAGTGGCCGTACCCGGACGTGGAGTTGAGGGTCCCCGACATCACATCTGCGAGAAATCTCCTGGGGTTCGAACCGAAGGTCGATCTCGAAGAAGGGCTCAATCGTACTCTGAAGTGGTACCGTTCTACACTTGACTTGAACTGAACGCAGGGAATATCTACCGAAGCCATCCGGCTGAAGCGGGAGGAGCGCGATCCAATCCAGTGTCGAAAAGCTAGTGGCAAGACTCGCCTCGTCTTCTGACAGGAAGCGCGAGACCGCTTTCGTCGCCCTCCAGGACAAACCCGCGAGCAAAGTTGTGCCCCTGGTGGCGCAGCTGCTGATCGACGACAGCACTCCGGCCACCCAGGTCGCCTGCCTCGATCTTCTGGAGCGCGCAGGGGCGGTAACCTATTTCAGGGATTCCCGCTCCGACGGATGGTTCGAAAAGCTCGGCGACAAGATCAGCAACTTCAAACTTATCTGCGAGATCCTCGGTGGCCGCTTCCTGGCCTACGCCTTCATCCTCGGAATCCAGATACGCGGCCTCGCAAGAGATCCGAGGGTTGCCGCGAACAACACCGTGGAGTTCGCCGGCGAGGACAATCTCCTTCAGGTGCTGACCATCGGGGAGTTTAGGTCCCGAGTCGTTCAGGCGCTACTGCTGAAGGAGCACGAGATACCTGCAGATGTGGCTACCCCCCTCGACGAGGAGACCGCGACCTCGGTGATCGGGCCCGACATGGTGCTCCTCACCTCGTTGTTCGGTTTGTCGTTGAGACAGTTCATCTGGGTGCAGGACGAGGAAGTGGGATCGTGGGCCATCGTGGGATTTATCTCCGAGGCCGGCTTCAACTTCATGGAACTTGGCTCCTTCGAGTCCCTGATGAAACAAAAACTCCACAGGGATCTGGTGGGGACATTCGAACAGCCGTTCCAGCTCGACCTTTCTGCCATTGAACAGGCGCGGGAAGGCGAGAAAGAAGGGAGTCCGGAAAAGGTCATTCACTGTCTCGAGACGTGGCCGGGATTGCTCGCCGCGCTCCAGAGGACGCCCGTAGCAAAGCAACTGAACGAAGAACAGCTCGACCTGATCGCGGAGGGATTGGTGCTCCTGGGGGATGCGTTCAAGACCAAGAGCAGATTCACATGGTCCGAAGAGCTCTACCGGCTGGGTCTGCAGTTCATACGGGAAGGGAGCAACGCCGCGAGGTTGTACAGCAGGTTGGGTATCTTGCTCAGCGAGGTCGAACGCCATGGAGAGGCCATCGGATTTCTGCGGCGCGCCAGCGCGCTCGACGCTGACGCCAACGAGTTGCTGGCTCCGCTTGGGAGATCTTTCCTGCGGCGCGGCAAGACCGTACCGGCTGCTCTTCTCCTGCTGAAGGCCAGGGAGCAGGGCATTGAATCCGAACAGATCGAAGAGGATCTAGGCGAGTTGCGCACGAGATTCGAAGAAGCGGGAGTGTGCTGGCCCTCGATTTCCAAGAAAGGCACCCAATGAAGAAGAACTTTGTGCTCGACACCAATGTGCTGCTCCACGATCCCAGATCGATGCTGTCGTTCGAGGAAAACAACGTCATCATTCCCATCTACGTGATCGAAGAGGTCGATAATTTCAAGAAAGACCTGTCCGAGCTTGGCAGGAACGCCCGTCAGGTCTCGCGGATACTCGACGAACTGCGAACGGGCGGCCGCCTCGTGGACGGTGTCCCCATAACAGACTCCAACGGCGGTTCCCTTCGGGTGGCATTTTCCACCCGGGATCTTCCTCCCCAATACGCCCTCTCCAGTCATAGCGCCGATAACCGCATCCTTGCTTCGGCGCTCGAGGTTCAGGAGAAGGACGCGGACACACCCCTGGTGTTCATCAGCAAAGATATCAACCTTCGGATACGCGCTGCCGCCCTGGGCCTGACGGTGGCGGACTACGACGTGGAGAGAACCGACATCGCCGAGCTTTACAGCGGCATGGCCGAACTCAAAGTTGACAACGCAGTTATTGACGAGCTGTACGAAAAGGGAGAGGTGCTCGCGCCACAGCTCGACGAAGGTGAGACTTTTTCTCCCAATTCGTTCGCGGTGCTTCAGGGCAACAGCGGTCAGGGATCCGCCATCGTCAGGATTCCGCCGAACGATGGCAAGATGAGGCTGGTCAAGGGCAATGGGCCCACAGTGTGGGGGATCAGGCCGCGCAACAAGGAACAGCAATTCGCGTTCGAGCTCCTCCTCGACGATAACGTCCAGCTTGTCACCCTGGTAGGGCAGGCGGGCACCGGCAAGACGCTGCTGGCCCTGGCCGCGGGGCTACAGAAATCAGTGGAAGAGCAGGTGTACCAGAAGATGCTCGTCTCTCGTCCGGTGTTCCCGCTGGGTAAGGATATCGGTTTTTTGCCCGGAGACATCAACGAGAAGCTTCGACCCTGGATGCAGCCGGTCCACGACAACCTGGAGTTGTTGCTGAGTCTCTCCTCCGGGGACAAAAAGGATGGGCGATCCAGTGACGAACTCTTCTTCATGGATATGATCAATATCGAGCCCCTTACCTACATCCGGGGGAGATCCATTCCCCGGCAATTCATGCTGATCGACGAGGCCCAGAACCTCACACCACACGAGGTGAAGACCATCATTACCAGGGCCGGTGACGACACCAAGATCGTCCTCACCGGTGACCCCTACCAGATCGACAACCCGTATGTGGACGCCACCAACAATGGGCTCGTCCATGTGGTCAGGCGCTTTCGCGGCGACTCCGTGGCGGGGCACATTACTCTTACCAAGGGAGAGCGCTCCGAGCTTGCCGAGCGCGCCGCCAAGCTTCTGTAGGGTCTGCGGTCGTTGCATCATATGAAGACTCGGAGATCAAAGCGGTTCGGTGACGATGGAGAATCCCGCAAGAAGATACTGCTGGTAGCGCCCAAACATCCGGAGAGCTTCTGGTCAATGCAGGGCATGGTGGACATGCTGGGCAAACGGACGTTGATGCCCAACTCGGCCCTCGCAACCCTGGTGGCGTTGACGCCGGGGGGTGTGAACGTCGAGTACTTCCTGATGGATGAGAACGTTGCCGAAATAGACCTTGATTTCGAATGCGATCTGGTCGCGATCACCGGATCCACCCTGCATACCACCAGGGTACGGGATCTGGTTTCGGAGTTTCGACAACGGGGTAAACCAGTGGCTCTCGGCGGGGCCTACGCAACGCTGGAAGCCGACAAATGCGAGGGCCTGGCGGATTATCATTTCATCGGAGAGGCCGAATACACGTGGCCGAAGTTCCTCGAAGAATGGCAGCGCGGCGAGGCCGATGAGGTTTACACCCAGGAGAGTTTTATCGATCTTGGCGACAGTCCGGCGCCGGACTGGTCACTGGTCGATGAGGGTGATTATCTGAACTTCCCGGTGCAGACGAGCCGGGGGTGCCCGAACGGATGCGAATTTTGCGATGTGATCCAGTATGTGGGGCGGAAGTACAGAACCAAGTCGGCAGATCAGATACTCGAGGAGATCTCCGGCGCACAGGCGGCCGGGGCTCAAAGGGTGTTCTTTTCGGACGACAACTTCCTGGGAAACAAGCGGTTTACCATGGAGCTCTTGCGACGGTTGCTTCAGTGGAACCGGGTCCAGGAGAAGCCCCTCTCGTTCTCCACCCAGATCACCGTCAAGGTGGGCGACGACGATGAGCTGCTCAAGCTGATGGCCGACGTGAGGTTCTCGGTGTTGTTTCTCGGAGTGGAGACTGTCAGGAAGGCATGTCTGGAAGAGATTAACAAGCCGATCAATCTGAGCAACGACATAAACGAGAGGATCAGGCGAATAACCAGGTACGGGATAGTTCCCTTCATCGGGCTCATCGTCGGTTTCGACAATGACGACGCAACAGTGTTCGACGACCTGCGGGACTTTCTCGACGAGACCGGCAGCCCCATTGTGGGAATAAGCCTCCTCAACGCGCCCCGTCACACGCCGCTGCACGAACGGCTGAAGAAAGAAGGCAGGCTCAGGGAGGACGGGTTTTCAGGAGAGTGGCAACTGAACACCAACATCATCCCAAAGCAGATGAGCCGGGAGGAACTGTTCGCGCGATACTGGAGCTTCTTTAAGGAGTGCTACGATCCGGTCGTTTTCGAGCGGCGGCTTCACTCGTGGATGGCGCAGGTCGAGTATTTTGCGGTGCCCTACGAAGGCAAGTCGGCGGACCTGTGGGAGGCGTTGAAGGGGATCAAGGTCTTCTGGCGTCTCATGACAAAGGACGGAAAGGATGTACGGAAGCTTTTCTTGAGGTGCATGAAAAAGACCTGGAAGGGCACCCCTCGACTCATGGGGTGGTTGTTCGTAATCCTGATCCAGTACAGCCACTTCTATTCCTTTGTTAACAAGGACAGAGGTCACTCGTGATCAGTCGAGTATAGTAATCGAGGCGGGAACGCCGGTTAGAAAAGGTCCCACCAGAAACAGGCGGTGCTCACGGTGGTGATCAACATCAGGATGTTCATGGGAACTCCGACTTTGAGGAAGTCGCTGAATTTGTAGCCCCCCGGACCGTAGACGATGAGGTTTGTCTGGTAACCGAGCGGCGTGGCGAAGGAGGCCGACGCGGCTACCGCCAGTCCGATCAGGAAGGGTGTGGGATTCATCTCCATCTGTTGCGCGGTGGAGAATGCGATGGGGAACACGAGCGCCGCCGCCGCGTTGTTTGTGATGATCTCGGTGAAGATGCTGGTCACCAGAAGGACGCCGGCCAGCACTCCCGCAGGACCCAACGGCGACACCCAGGTGATGAGAGTGCCCGCTACCGCTTGCGCGAGCCCTGTAACCTCCATGGCGCGCCCGATTCCGAACGCCGCAGCGATTGTTATCAGCACCTGAAGATCCAGGGCCCGCCTCGCGCCGGCCGGGGAGATGATCTTGAAGGCCACAAACAGACCCGCAGCGAGGAAGGCGGATACGACCATCGGCAATATATTGAGAGAAGGCAGCGCGATCATCGCCACGAGAATAAGTACTGCGAGGGGCGCCTTCTCGTGCTTGACGCGGCCCACGTCGCCCACCTGGGAAACCAGGTAGAAGTGTGGAGTGTGATACCACTTCGCCGCGAAGCTCTCGGAGGCTTCGAGCAGGATCGTGTCGCCGGAGCGGAGCACGATGTCCCCGATCTTGGAGCGGATTCGCTGGCCGGCCCGGTGTACCGCGATCACCGCCGCTTCGTAAGTCCCACGGAAACCCGCCTCCCGGATACCCCTCCCGACGAGGGGCGATGTGGAGGCGATCACCGCCTCGAACAACCTGATCTCGCTCCCGGAAATGGGGCTCCCCGCGAGATCCTGATCCACCGCGCTCAACCCCTTGATGGCCTTGAGATCCACTATGGTAGAGATCAGACCGGTGAACAGCAGGTTGTCTCCGACTTCCAGAACCTCCGTCGGCTGGACCGGCCCGATGATGCGATCGTCCCTCTCGATATGCACCAGGAAAAGACCCTTCAGATGCCGGAGCCCTGCGGCCTGGATACTCTTGCCTGCGAGCGGGCAACCGGGATCCACGGTCACCTCTACCAGGTATTCCCGCCTGGCCTCTTCGAGTTGCTGAGTGATGTCTTTTCGCGTCGGCAGCAGCCTGTGGCCTACGGTGATCATGAAAACCAGGCCGATGATCGCCCAGGGCAGGCCGAGTCGCGTGATTTCGAACATCCCCATGGGTTCCAGGCCGTACTCGACCATCAGACCGCTGACGACCAGATTGGTGGAGGTGCCGATGAGGGTGCAGGTCCCGCCCAGGATGGACGCGTAGGACAGGGGGATGAGGAGCTTGGACGGGGCCACGTCGTTGCGTTTGGCCCATTCGCGCACCACCGGCGTGAACATGGCCACCACCGGCGTGTTGTTGAGGAATGCGGATACGAAGGAAGTGGGAACCATCAGGCGGATCAGGGTCAGCGCAGCCGTGCGGCTCTTGCCGAGCATAATGGGCATGATCCTGCCCATGCCGCCTGTCTCCTTGATGCCCGCAGCCACGATGAACAGCGCGGCGACGGTCAGCACGCCCGTGTTACCGAACCCGGCGACCGCGTCCGCGATCGCGAAGCTGCGCCCCTGCGGCACGAGGAAAGGGAGAACAACGATGCATGCCGCGAGCCCCAGGCCCATGATGGCGTCCGGCCCGAGCCAGTCCCTTGTCAGCGCGACAACGATGGCGACGAGGACAGCTGCGGCGAACCAGGCATCCGGTCCGAGGTCCGCAAATGTGAGCGCTTCGTTCATTGGGGGAATACTAGCTTATTTTAATCAAGATTTCCCAGTTAGCCATTCTCATTTTTTTCATATAAGAAAACGGCATGGATATCACCGCAGAGATCGCGCGTATGAAAAAGGAGCCCGGGTTCGCACAAAATGTGGGCATGATCCTCGTTCACAACGGTGTCGTGCGCGCCTGGTCGAGATCGGATCACAAGGAGGTGACCGATATCGAGGTTCACCCGGATCGGGATCGGATAGAGGCCCTCAGGGTGGAGTACGAGGCCAGGCCCGGAATCTGGAAGATAGTGGTGGAGGCCGTGGCGGGACATCTGAAACCCGGGGACGATCTGCTGTTCATCATTGTCGCCGGGGATATCCGCGAGAATGTCAAGCCGGTGCTCGCCGAACTTCTCGACCGGATAAAGGCCGAGGCGGTCACGAAATCTGAGACGAAAGTCTGACCCAACCCGGAAACTATTTGGCTTCGGTGTAGCAGCGGCTGCGCAGGTCGCTTCGCCTGATGAGTCCGCACTGTCCGGAGCTCTTGTCGATCAGGGCGTAGCAGTAATGGCGCAGATCGCTTTCCCTGATGAGGCCGCACTGCCCCGTGCTCTTGTCGGCCCTGGCGTAGCAAAAATGCCGACGGTCGCTGTCCCTGATGAGGCCGCACTGGCCCGAGGAGTTGTCGATCTCCGCATAGCACTGGTGGCGCAGGTCGCTGTCCCTGATGAGGCCGCACTGGCCCGTGTTCTTGTCTACTATCGCGTAACAATAGTGGCGTTTGTCCGAATCCCTGATGAGGCCGCACTGGCCGGTGGAGTTGTCCTGCAGGGCGTAGCACATATGGCGCTCGTCCGAATCCCTGACAAGCCCACACGACGACGCTGCAGCGATACGGCTGTGGATCACGAAGCACAGGGCCAGCAGGGCCAGGGCTGTGAGGATGATGGCGGGCGCCTTATCTTTCATGGTTCGCTCCCTCGTGACATCTACAATTATACGACTATCTACGTTGTCCCGCTATTCAAAGTGCAAGCGGTGGCGTATGCCGAAATCCGCAACAGAGATGCGGAAAAATGGCTTAAACCCGCAATGGAGATACGGAAAAGACGGTAAAAGCCGCAACAGTGTTGCGGGAATCAGAGTTTTGTGCTACAAATAAATCGATGTACATCGAACGCATTATCCCTATCGTCAAGGAGCTGCAGAAAAGCAGTATTCTACTGCTCGGTCCACGCCGAACCGGAAAGAGTGCCTTCATCCGGCATCAGGCGCCGCCGCATCGAGTTTATGATCTCCTGAAATCGGACGTGTTTCTGAGATTGTCGCAGCGTCCATCGCTTATCCGAGAGTCGTTGTCGCCGGACGACCACCTGATCGTCATTGATGAGATCCAGAAGTTGCCGGTGCTCATGGACGAAGTTCACGTCATGATCGAGGAGAAAGGGGTGCGCTTTTTGCTCACCGGGAGCAGTGCTCGCAAGCTGAGGCGGACACATACATCGTTGATGGCGGGACGGGCGCGAACGCGCCTGCTGGCGCCTTTTGTGAGTGTGGAGTTGCCTGCGTTGGATCTGGATCGTGCGCTCACGTATGGGATGCTCCCCCCGGTGCAGTTGTCGGACGAACCGCTGGAGGAACTTGGCAGCTATGTGGGCACATACCTTCGCGAGGAGATTCACGCCGAGGCGTTGAGCCGCAATATTGAGGGGTTCTCGCGTTTTCTGGCGCACGCCGCCTTGTGGAGCGGCGAACTTATCAACTTCGAAGGGGTAGGGAGAGACAGCCAGGTGCCCGCGCGCACTGTACGCGAGTACTTCGTTCTGCTCGAAGACACGCTTGTGGGTAAAATGCTTCGTCCGCTCCAGACCACCGGCAAGCGTAAGGCGGTCTCTCACGGAAAGTTTTATTTCTTCGACATCGGTGTGGTGCATGCGCTGACCGGTCGGATGTCGCTCGGCGTGGATACGCCAGCGTATGGAAAAGCTTTCGAGCACTTCATCTGGCAGGAGCTGAACGCATACACTAATTACTTCGCTCGTAGTAAGCCGATCCACTTCTGGCGGGATAAAAACGGGGCGGAGGTTGATTTCGTACTGGGAGAGTCAATTGCGGTGGAGGTCAAGTCGTCCAGGATGTTGCACGACCGTGATTTCAAAGGGCTGCGGGCGATCACGGAGCAGCGAGACTACAACATCGAGCGGCGCATTGTTGTTTGTCGGGAGCCGGAACCGCGACGGGTAGATGGAGTGGAGATCGTTCCGTACGAACTGTTTCTGGAGCAGCTATGGTCCCACTCGTTGTTCTGAGAATCTAAAACCCCCGTCTTTTTACCACCCCGGATCCATTGTCGTTGTGTGATCGTCGCTCTTGGAGGCGTTGTATCCGGCGATGCCGCCGACGGTTCCCCCTACCACGGCCACTCCGACCGCCGTCCAGAACCACCAGGTCTTGTACCACGGCGTCTTCTCGTCGACCTCATCGCCTGGCTCGGGGTCGTCGGGCAACTTCTGTGTGATGGTCTCGCGCGGTTTGGCCACGGGAAAACGCTCCTCGAGAGCCAGACGGATCTCGGTTGCCCACCAGCTGCGCTTGCCAAGCCGGATGGAATGGCGTGAAGGCTCCACCCCACGCATGGTGGAAACCAGTGTGATGACCAGTCGAGCCGAATCGTCCTGGGCGCGTTTTATCATCGCGGCGGCAACCCAGTCTGCGTGGGTGGTTTGCCCCAACTCCTTCAGTTGCTCCCTTGAAGGTTCCACGGGCTGTCTCCCCGAACGTCGTTCGATGGCGGCGAGCCAGAGCGCCTGGATGGCGGGTGAATGCTCAACCGGATCCAGTCGCAATCCGGGCCGACGCATCAGAATATCCACCCCGAGATCCAGCGCCTCGGGCACCCGTCGCAGATCTAACAGCAGCTGAACCATGAAGAGCTCCGCCTCGGTCAGCCCCTCCCCTCCCAACAGGTCGCCCCGGTGATCCAGGTGGACCTGCCGTATCTCCTGCGCCAGGGTCAGTGCTCGCTCGAGGTCCATGCCCAGGTACGCCTCCCTGGCCTCATCGAGATCCCGGGAATTTACGTGCATGCTCTCGATGATTTTTCCGGTGTCCATCACCGTGAAACCCACCTCCCGAAACGCGGAGGACAGCAGAACATCGAAGGTTGCCGCATCGCCGACTCCTTCCGTGCCGGCGCGGGTCGGTAAAATTAAAATGCTTCCGCGAGTGTCCTTCGGGGGTATGTCAGGCGGACCGTGTTCCCCGGTTTTGTTGTCCGTTTCATCAGGTGATCCGTCCGTGACGCCGGCGTCGCGGGAAGGTGATATGGCATCCTGCCCCGCCGAGTGGAGGGGGATGAGCATGAAGGTCGCGAGCAGCAGGAGCCGGCCTGGCCCCGGCACCTCACGGAAGGCAGATGAGGTCCAGGTCATTGACGTCCTTGCCGTCGCTGGTTTGGGGCCGTCCCACGCGGATTACCCATGGATCATCGTTAACATCATCAACAGGGCAGGCGGCCCTTCTGTCCGAATCGGTTCCTATCCAGGTGTCGTCGGGATCGACAAGCCTTGCCTCCAGGTGTTCCGGCGTATCGTCGATCGTGCCCGCATCGGCCACGTCCTCCAGAAAAACGAGCTGACACCTCAGCGCAACCTCGTCCGCGAGCGCCTTGTCCGGCTCCACCGGTTTGTACTGTTCCCTGTCGGCGTCATACTCCGTTTCCAGTGATACTACCCCCTCAGACAGGCACGCCTGGTACGGGTTCCTGTCGGTGATCTTGGCGAGGAGTTCGCCCATCCGGTCGGCCACATCCTGGCTTGTGTTGTCCTCGCACAGGTTGATGTAGAAGACCTCCACGCCCCGGGATTCCATCACGTCGAGGGTCTCCATGAGTCGCCGCGGCCTGTCCAGAAAGCCGAGATCTCCCGCGTTGCAGGAGATGCTTGGACCACCGTTGCCGAAGAGCACGACGATGAGGTCCGACGGATCCCAGGAGATCTCAGGGATGTTTTCGATGAAGGCGTCCAGATATTCGCCGGTGGGGGGCAGTCCGAAATAATCGTCGTAGCTCTCTGAAGAGCACTCTTCGCTTGTGAGCACCGCGTCCGGCGGCGGCTCCAACGGGGTAACGTCCATCTCGTGATATATACGCTGGCTGCAGTCGTCTTGCGTAGTGACCAGGAACAGGATGTTTACACCCAGGGTGGGATCGTCCTGGCCCGCTTCGGTCACCTCGACGCTCTTTTCCATCCCTTCCAGGCCGGCACGCAACAGCTGGCGCCATCCGCAGTCGCCGTCGCCTGCGGCGATATTGTCCACCAGGATCTCGGCGCTTTCCTTGGCGCTGTCCATGAGGATCTCGCCTTGCCCCTCGAACACCTGAACGCCTTGTTCTCCCGGGTTTACGCTGGACTCGGACCCGAAGAAGACGCCCAGGATGGCGGAAGACGGGTTCTCCTCACAACCGTCCGAGCCGAGCGGGTTCGATGCGAGCAACCCGTCCTGAATGCCCCTGTCGGCGCTGGTAACAAAGAAGAGCAGGTTCCGAAACTGGCTGGACTGGCTGTAGAGCACCGGCACGTATTTTTCTTTGAATAGCTTGTTCACCGACGGATCGACGGAATCGATGGGTGCGCTCGCTGCCGCAGTATCCATCACGGAGACCGACGTCAATGTGGGGCTCCTCTTTGTGAGGGCCCTCGGGCTGGTCTCCAGGGTTTCCTCGCCTCGCACGAAGATCTCAGGCACCGTAGCCCCGCCTCCGAAGATCCAGTAGTCGCCGTTTTCCATTCGCGCAGCCGCGTGCCCGGCCCTCGGCCTCCTCAGTTGAATGGTTCTGTTCCTTTCAACCACCGACATATCGTGCCAGCTCGGTGCGAGCGCGCCGGTGTTCTCTATGAAAAGATATGCCTTGTCCGTGCGGCTTCCCGCGTCGTTGTACCCTCCTGCTGCCAGGAGCCCCACACCGCTTTGCAAATCGAGGTCGATCAATACGAACCCGGTCAGCGGTTGCTCATGCGCGCGCGCGCCCTCCACAACTTTCGACAGGCTGCACATGGACGCAATGATCATGGACCAGCCGAATCTCTGTGTTGCCCCCTGGGGAACACGTCCTCCAAGGAAAAGGAACCGGCCGTCCGAGAACGCGTGCAGCTTTCCGCCGGGTCGCTCCTCTATGTCGCTCCACGAAGCGATCTCCATCCAGCTCTGGGTGGCGCTGTCGATGCACTGAGCCTGGGCCTGTGTGTCCACGAACAACCTGTCCTGATCTACGATGAGGATCGTCCCCTGCGCGTTCACCCTGGAGTCGCGAGGTGATTTTGGTGAGACCGCAGTCGAATCCAGGGTGACTCCCGCCACCGCCTGCCCGTCGTACACGTTTACCTTGCACCGTGGATTGCCCGGCACAATGACCCACCCGGTCTGCGCCACTTCCGTACCGCCGGAGGCCTCGATCTCTGCCGCCGCGCCACGGGTGAACTCCAGGCCGCACGCGTCCAATACGCTGAAGCTCTCGGTCGCCGGATTGAATACCTCGAGGGCGCCGAGGCAGGTGCCGTCGTCTCCCCCTGCCAGGACCACAGCGAGACCCTGCTCCGTCTTGACGGTAAAGGCTACGTGGCCCGCCCTCGTACACGCCATCGAAGGAAGCTGTTTGATCTCGAATTTCAACGGGTCAATCAGATAGGCGTCGGAAACCGGCGCGCCGCTGATGTTTCGCTTGCCCCCGGCCACCAGGATCCAGGGGTGGCCGTCCGAGTCCTCGTAGGACACCGCGCTGTGATCGGTAAGCTCTCCCAGGGTGTTGGCCAGCTCGACGGGGTCGAGCTTGATCTCGTTGAACGCCATGGACCTCCCGATGAAGAACTTCACCTCCCTCGAAAGACTCCGCTCGACCTCGAACTGCGCAGTTTGTCCGTGGACCACCTCCACGCCGCCGTTCATTCCCTTGACCGTGACCTGCCATGTGCCTTGCGAGAGATTCATGGACAGCTTGTCTCCCGGATACAGGCGCTGGGACATGTCCTCGCTCTGGGGCCCTTCAAGTGTGGATTCAGCCATGACGTCCAGGTATTCCACGCCGGCGTTTTGAAGGAGGTTGGGCTCATCGTTTGGGAAAACCGGGACCAGCTTGATACCCACGTTCTCGCCGCACCCGCCCATGGCAATGGCAATAAAAACCACTGCTATTAATATTGATTCAGATGGTTTGATGTGCAGCTTTTCCATTCTGATAATCAACAGTCCGTCCATCCTTTTGATAAAACAAATTCCATCTATGTAACTACATGATAGCATTTCACTACACCAATTGAGAACACACGGCGATCTGGGCGTCGAAAAGATCCTTTTTGTAGGTGATTCGTCCCTTTTGCAACGAAGGCCTTTTCAAAACACGGAGCAGCATTCAATGAGATCAAGACGCAATACGATAACAATGGTTTTCGCGATGATGCTGGCATTGGTTCTCGGATGCGAGAAGCACGAGACAACGCGAGACCAGGGAGGTGTCGCCCCGCAGGACGGGAAACCCGGGGTCGGCATGGGCGGGACCATCGCTTCGGTACGAAGCGGCGCCGGTGGCACGGAAGGCCTGAGCGCACTGGGAAAAGCGGGCAAGAGGAGTTTGGCTCCCGGCGACAGGGTAACCGGAGAAGAGATCGTTCAGACCGACGCGGGCCTCGAAGTATCCATCTTCTACGACGACGGCACATCGCTGGTGCTGGGAGAAAACAGTCGCGCGGGCTTCGTCGACGGCAAGCTGGTCATCAAAGACGGAGAAGTCTCCATTGCGCGCCCCCTGGGATCCGGCGCCGTATTGTCCCTTGGCGTGGGTCGAACCGCGTTTACAATGGCCTCCGGAAGGGCGACCGTCCATATGGATCAGGGGCGAGGCCGAATGCAGATCCTCGCCGGTGAGATCCAGGCGTTGGCGTCCGGGGTGGGGTATCGCACGGGTCAGTCGCTGAGCATATCTCCGGATGGAGAGGTCACTACAGATCTTCGCTCAACGGTTTCGTCGAACAGGCTCGTAGGCTGGATCGAGTCTCTGGCTCCCGAGGCGTACCGTATCCCGGCCCCGACCAACCTGCTTCGCGGTATCGGAACCCTGACGGCGCGTGTGCCCGGTTCGGGAAAGAAGAACGAGACAGCCCTCGATCTCGTCAATCACGCGGCCAAAGTCTCCATCCGGGAGGGGATAGCCCTCACCAGTGTGGAGGAGGCGTTCACCAATCGAAGCGGTCGCACTGTGGAGGCAACATACAAGTTCCTGCTCCCGTCGGGCGCCAGCATCACCCGCCTCGCCCTCGATGTGAACGGGCGCATCGAAGAAGGAGAGGTGCTGGAGAAGAAACGGGCCAAGCGTATCTTCAAGCAGATAGTAGACGATTCTGTGCGACCCAGGGATCCCGCTCTTCTGGAGTGGGTCAAGGGAAGCGCCTTCAGCATGAAGATCTTCCCGATCAAGCCCGGTGAGACGCGGCGCGTCTTCATCTCCTACATGGAGCCGATGACCGCCTCGGACGGGTACGTTCGTTACATCTATCCAATGGGCGGGTCCGCGGGCACACCCGATATCGGCGAGTTTTCCATGAACATCGATATCGAGTCGCCGTACGGCATCAGCGCGGTGCGAACCCCGCTGTACCCCACCGAGATCAGTGCTCAGGGCGAACGTGCGGTCGTGTCCTTCAGCGCGCAACGATACGCGCCGTCGGCGGATTTTGTGCTCGAATACGCGACGAAGAAAGATCCCGTCGAGATGCGGGTTGCCACGGAGACGGAGAAAAACGGCCAGAGCTACTCCATGGCGATCTTCCGCCCCGAGGTGACGGCCGCTGTGCGTGCGGCGCCTGTTTCCACACGGTTGTTGGCCGTGGTTGATACTTCATACGGAACGACGGAGGATATCAGAGCCCTCACGTCGTCCACAGTAGTCGAGCTTCTGGCCGGCCTCGGACAGAACGACATGTTCAATATCCTTGCGTGCGACAGCGGTTGTCGCGCCTTCTCCCGCGGGTTCGAGAAACCTTCCTCTCAGGGGTTGAAGAGAGCTCACGAGTTTCTGGCGGCCATCGAACCCGGGGGCGCCAGCGATATCCTCGGCGCCGTTGAACAGGCCTTCGCATGGGTGAGCGGCGGCGGCCCGGCGACCATCGTCTACCTGGGCGACGGTGTTCCCACATCGGGTGAGCTCGACGCGGGCAAGCTGTTGAATATTCTCGAGGAGACAAGGCCCCCCAACGTCGCCGTCCAGACTGTGGGCGTGGGTCCGGACGTTGACGGGGTCCTCCTGGACGCAATGGCGGCATCCATGGGCGGATCCAGCTATCGGCTGTCGGTGGGAGAGTCCCCGGCGATTGCCGCGTGGAACGTGGCCCGGAGGATCAACGCGCCGGGTTTGAAGGACGTGACTTTCCAGTGGCCCGCAGGTGTTGGCGCCACATACCCCGAGAGGATCGGATTCATTCCGTCCGGGTCCGAGATCGTGCTCACGGCAGCTCTGACCCGGCCGCAGGGCGTTCCCGGGCAGGTAGTTGTGCGCGCCACTGATACGAACGGCGCTCCCTACGAAAAGCGGTTCGAGATCTCGATGATGGCAGGCGCTCCGGCGCCCGGGTTCATCGGAAAGCTCTGGGCCAAGGATCATATAGATTACCTCCAGTTCCAGGGGGGAAGGGACAAGGAGATCATAGACATTTCACGTCGAATGCGCGTGGCCAGCAGGCTAACGAGCTGGATCGTTCTGGAGAACCAGAAAATGTACGATCGCTTCAAGGTCCAGCGCACTGAAGCCGAGGTGTGGGATGGTCGGGCGGCCAACTTCGCGGAGGCCTACGACGAGGACGCCGAGGACGGGGCGGACGCCATGGCCCTGGACGATCTTGTTCTGGCGGACAACAGCGCCCTCGGGACGCTCGGATCGGGTGCGGGGGCGACGGGCGCGAGCGCCGAACCGCGCGGCGGTATGGGCAAGGCGGGTGAAGGCTATGCTTCGGCGGCCCCTGTTGCCACGGCAAAGGCTCCGAGCGCCAAGAAGTCCAAGGCGAAACCGTCGTCCGCTCCCCTCATGCAGATGGAGTCTGAGAAGTCGGAAGATTTGGATTCATTGAAGGACGATCGCGCCGCCCGGAGCAGCAACATCGCTACGAGCGGTCCGTCCAAGGGGTATGAAGGCGGAGGCGGCTACGGCTACGGTTACGGCCGGCCTCGCCATTGCGGATACCGAACGGTATACAACATCAAGATCGGGCCTCCCGCATCCTACGGTTCGGCGGCGACCAACAAGGCCGAACAACTCGCGGCCAGGGTACGGCAGAACCCGTTGTCGCGTTCGAGTCATCGTCGCTACGTGCGTATTCTTTCGAGACTCGGGCATGTTACGAAGGCACTGGCTGCAGCAAAGGCGTGGCGCGACTCGGATCCCATGGGCACGAGCGCTCTTTCGGCTTATGCCGACCAGATTGCCAGGCACGGCCACCGGGACGCGGCCATGCGCATGTATTCCTCCATTGCCGAGCTCGAGCCGCGATCCGGCAAGATACACTTACGACTTGCCAACGCCTTCAGGGATCTCGGGGATTACGGAGCTGCGGCCGGGCATTACCGGGCGGCTGCGACCGTAAATAAAAAGAAGAAGAACGAGTTCATGCTCGACTATCTCTTCTGCCTCGCCGCCTCCGGGCAGCTTTCCCTGCTGGACATCGAGGTCAGGAACGTGGCGTCGAACAGGAAGTACAGGTCGATTCAGGGCAAGGTGGATGACCTTGTTGCGGGCGCGAGGAACGGTGTGCTCCCCGCGTGGCCGGCGAAGGGCTTCAAGGGCACCATGACCGTCAAGTTGAGTAACAACTCCCCGGACGTGGACCTGGATCTTGCAGTCATCGACCCGGCCGGGAGGCGCATCTCCGGATTGTGGCGCCGCGGAGCGTCCGCCAAGAACGTCGGGCTCATCGACGAAGAAACAGTGTCCGTGCACTTTCTCAGGAACGGTTCCTATCAGATCCTCGTGTCCCGCAGCGACACAACCTCCTCCCGACCCGTGTCCGGAAAGGTCACCGTCCGCGTCCGCGACAAACGCAAGACCCTCTTCTTCACCCTCACCGGTGCGGAAACCGCCGTCGGCCAGGTCAAGTACAGGAAGAAAGAGGAATACCGGTGTAATTAGTCACTTGCGTGGCACCCCTATGCTGTCAACTTTTTGAGATTCGCAGGCCTCGAGTCGATCATGGCAAACATCGAGTTCGCCTGAGATCAGACTGCACTGCTCACGCATTTTTCGAACAGTATCAAAGTAGTTCTCTACCGAACTGCTACTTTCTGCTTTCTCCAGGAGGATTTTCAGGATCTCGTTTCTCTCCTGTGGCGAAAGAGAGCCCGCGTCGGGAGGCTCCTCCAGTTTGGCCAGTTTGGCCAGTTCCTGCTTCAACTCCTCGAATTCCGAATCGGGCTCCCCTAGCTCTTCAATCTGCCGCATGAGTATCGCGATTTGTCTATCCTGTTCGCTCATCCCCCGGTCTCGTTTGGGTTTGGGTTTGATCAGGTCACATCCGGACAGCTGAATGACACAGAGCAAAACAAAACAGATTGCCAATAATCGTCTCATGATTACTTCGTGTCCCTCCACCTTTATGACACTTTAATCCAGTGTAGTTCTGCCATCGGGTGGGGAGTATAAAGAGTCTGACCTGCCAACACAAGAGTCCTCCCAAGAGTCCCAGGCCTGATCCGAAGATCTTTGAGCGAGTTCGAAATGACCACAAGATCTCTTCGGCAGTCGATTGACGCCTGTCCGAGACAAAGCGAAGCAAATCAGCGGGCTTGCGCCCACGATCTTTTTCGGTCATCGAGGACCGGGTATGTCTCTGGCTAGAATGCGATCAGTTGGAGCCCGACCCGGATTTCATATTTCGGCGGTGACCGCCGTTCGTTCGCGCAGACCGGCCAGTTCGGTTTCCTGCGCGGCTACCAAAGTGTTGTAGACCCAGCGCAGGATGTCCTTCCACGGGGTCATGCGGTTCTCTTCGCTGCGCTGTGTGACCGTTCTAAACAGCGCGAGCATGTTGTAGGCGATTCGCCTGAGCAACATCACGTTCATCGCGCCCTTGGGGTCGGCGACAATCCAGCGCCGGTCGTCCTCCTCGAAGGCGACGTCCCAGGTGTTGTGGCAGTTGTTCTCCACGCCCCAGTGCATGCGCACCAGCTTCAGCCACTGCGGCGCGGTGAGTCCATCGCCTTCAAGGCTGGATATGAAGTAGCGGTTTACGTCCTCTTCTTTTTGTGCCACCACCTCGCCGGTTTCGATGTCCACCATTTCGCTCTCGACGCGCAGGGTCGTTTGCAGGTGTGTCCAGTCGAGAAAACAGGCCATCTCCGTGGTCATGTACAGGCGGCGAGTCACCTCCCGGTTGCCTCGAATGTCAACGGTCACCGCGTCGCATTCGTCCGGTGTTCGGCGTGCCAGATGAGCGCGGGCCTCAGCCTGAAGCGTAGGCTGCGAGCCCTTCAGCCCGAAGAGCGCAAACGGGGTCGTAACCCTCCACTTGACATATAGGTTCCGCTACCCCGTTTCTCTGTCCTGCCGGCTATCTGGAACGACCGAGGATGCGCAGGATGCGCAGAAACAGGAGGAGAATATCCATGTAGAGCGCTGCGGCGCTGTCCACGGCATTGTCGACGGTCTTGGGGATTGAATTGGCCCGGGCCCAGTCGTAACCGATGTACCCGCAGAATATGAGCACCACCGCCCAATCCAGAATGTCGTGGTGAATGCCAAAGACGAACACCTCCACCAGCTCTACGACGACCACAATAATGAGAGCGATGAACAATCCTCTGGCGATCTTGAAGAAAAAGCCGGGATAAAGGGTACCCAGTATCATCATGATGACGGTCACGATTCCCGTGATGCGCATGGCGTCCATCACCAGGTCTGGCGTGTACTGGCTCACCGCCAGATTGACGATGAACCCGAACGGCACCACCACAAAGTTGTAGCCCAGGAAGCTTATGATCGGATTGTCCGACTTGGTGTAAATAATCACGCCCACGATGCAGGACACCAGGTAGCCCACGAAAAATGCGATGGGATTGATCGCTGCAATGGTTTCGGTGGGAATGTACTTCACCATCAGGAAGTTCACCAGGAACCCCCAGCAGAGCACCAGCCCGATTATCAGGTTGTAGAGCTTGGCGCTGATGATCGACCCGGTCACCTCTGTTCGTTTCCAGACGCTTTCAATCATGTTCTCTTGCCTCCTCGCTGCGGATAGGCTGCATCAAGAATAAACAGGGACGGAACCCTCCAGTTGACATATAGGTTCCGGTCCAGCCTCAGTTGATGACTGTTTCTATTGTGTCGCCGTCGTAGATGACTTCGAACTCTTCAACGTACCCAATTGCCGCGCCGAGGGGGTTTGCACCCCAGATCACACCCTCTGTGTCGGGGGCGCACTCGCCGACAAAGCACTCGTAGTCGGTGTACACACTCCATAGCGCTTTGTAGGGTCCGGTTGGGGGCGTGGCCGGATAATAGCACTCGCAATCGGAGCAATACTCAAAGTCGGGGATGGAGAGCTTTCCGTCCCACGAAAAAGAGAAGGACTCGTCCGGTTGCAAGAGTTTCACAGCGGAAACGACGCCGCAGTCTATGCAGCAGTTGTCTCCCTCATCCACATCGTCGCAGGACAGTGTGCACCACGGTTTCTCAAAGTAACAGTTCTCCCAGTCGCTTCCCTGGAGGTGCTGGCAGCCCGGCAGACTCTCTCCCATGGTCCACCAGTCGAGGAATTTTTGCGAACCGGAAGAGTTGGTGAGGATGAACGTTATCGGCCCCTGGGGTTCGATGTCTGTGTCGCTGTCGGAATCAGTGTCACTGTCGGAATCAGTGTCGCTGTCGGAATCGGTGTCACTGTCGGAATCGGTGTCAGCATCCGTATCGCTTGCGGACATCGGCAATGCCTGCGTTTGCCAGCAGCCGGCGGAAGAGACGGCCCAGAGGATCCATATCGCCATGTGTGTCCGATTTCTGTTCATGGTGCGGCCTCCCCCGGCTAGATGAGAGCTCCAATGATTCTCGACAGGGTGGATTTTCGAGAAGGCGTTTCGCCGGCAAGTGCGCATCCGCACCCGGCGGAGGGAGGATGGAAGAAGACGCCAGTCGGCTCGCCCTGGCAGATGCCGCCCGGTTGACACGAATCGTTGGCCGTCGCCGGATCGAGATCATCACACGGTTCGCCATTTTCGAGGATGTTCAATGCGCAAGCTCCCATGCCGTCACACGTGTCGGGGGAGTCGCATGCAGATGGTGTTGCGCTGGAACCACACGGAGTGCCGGAAGGAGCAAGACAATTTTCTTCGGTTTCATCACAAGTGCTGGAACACTCGTCGCCTTCGTCACATGGATCTCCCTCGTGCTGACATTCTCCCGAAAAGCAGACGTCTTCGCCGTTGCAAAAAAGTGAATCGTCGCATTCGATTCCGTCTTCCACCGCGTCGTTCGAGCATCCTTCGAAGGAGCACTGGTCGATGGTACAGAGATTGTCATCGTCACAATCGATGCAATCCACGGCAGCCAGGGCGTTCATGATGCCATATCCGAAGACGTTGTTGGGCACGTCGCTCAGCCCGTCGCCTCCGCAGCCCTCGTCGGTCGTTATGGGGCGCGCGCTCGTCCGAATTAAATCTTCCAGTTTGTCTACGTCGCCCACAAGGGTCGGATCGGCCGAGATCAGCAGAGCCGCCAGACCCGCCACGTGTGGTGAGGCCATGCTGGTTCCGTTCCAGGAATCGTATCCTCCGCCGGGCAAACAAGATCGGACATCGACTCCGGGCGCCGATACATCTGGTTTTAGTCTGTCGCTACCGTCCACCGTTACTGGGCCCCGGCTGCTGAAGCCCGCGATGTCATCGCTCGAGTCGACCGCTCCCACAGAAAAGGTGGCGTCGTATATTGCCGGGGGGCTGGCTACCGTGGAGCAGCTGGATCCCTCGTTGCCGGCGGAGGCCACGACGAGGATTCCCGCAGTTCGAACGTTCTCGACAACCTCGAGCAGGGAATCGTGGTCGCAACCCTCCGAGGGCGGGCACCCCCAGGAGTTGTTGATCACGTGTGCCGACAGCGAGGGATCTCCGTTGAGGAATGGGTCACCGCCCACCGGGTAGGGGGCCATGAAGAACTCGAAGCACTCGATGTACGTGGCCGGCGTCCCGACACCCTGGTCCATATTCCTGCACCCGATCCAGCGTGCGTCCGGCGCCATGCCGATCTGGTTACTTCCGCCGTCGTCGCCCATCACGGTGCCGATGGTGTGGGTGCCGTGGCCGTGATCGTCGCACGGAACGGCCGAGTCCGCGCCGCAGGAGCCGCCCCCGGAGTGTATTGAGTCGTGCCAGTTGTAGTCGTGATCCGCCGTGCTGCCGTTCCAGCCGCGATACTGATTGATGATGGCCTGATGGTCCCATTCGAGGCCGGTGTCATTGCCGCCGACAACCACTCCCTGCCCAGTGTAGCCGAGCGCCCAGGCATCGGGCGCGTTTGTGGTCTCTATTCCCCACTCCGTTGCGTTGATCTCTTTGGGCGTCGGCTGTGACTGCGGAGGCGACGGGATATCAGCCGCAACCGAAGGGTTGGGAACCAGGCGCGCAACGTCGTCTCTGGAGGCGAGTTGTTTTAACAGCGTGGTTTTCCCGTGCACAAGGAGGGCGTTGATCAGCCAGAACGACCGGTGTTCGACGCCCATTTGCCGCAGATGTGCAAGAAGATTTGCCTGCGAGCGGGACGCCGTCCGTGTGAGCTCATCGAAAACGAACCGTCCCTTCTCCTCCCCGGTGGGCAGGAGTGCGGCTTTGCTCAGATCGGAGCGTTCGTTCATGATCACCAGGAATTGGATGGGTTCGTCCGCAGATGATTCGAGCAGAGTCGGAGCTACCTTGTCATGCCATGTGTCGGTCTGTCCCACGCACGGGATCGACGCCAGAAGAAATACGATGGTTGAGACGGCCAGTGTGATTCCCCCGTTCATCCGGCTCCTCCCTTTATCAGTGAAGGGTGCGCTTTCCACTGTCGAGTATCGGGTCCTCGTCCTCGCCTTCGAAGAAATCGACCTCCTCGTCGGGGATCGGTATGGCCATGGGGTGGGGCGCCATCCTCCAATCTTCCGGATCGAGCCCTGGCTTGTGTACTGCCACGTCTTGCGCTCCCAGGGTCCACACCAGGCTCGTGGCGTCTTCTGGAAAGGCGCCCGCAGGGAGTGCCCACGCGATGTCCTCGTCGTTTATGAGGATCGGGTACTCCTGCTCCCAGCCGCTATCGTTGCGAAGTCCATGCCGGGTGTAGATCTTTGCAATATCGAAAATATTGGCCTCGCCGCCCTGCTGCTTGTAAAGCTCGGCCACCTCCGCGCGAAGCTCATTGAAGATGAGCTCGAGCGCATCGCGTCCTTGCTCTGCTTCCTTCCGGCTGTTGAACCGGGCGATTATCACGGCTCGTGTCACGGGGGCCGCAGGATATGATTTGTTGAACGTAGAATTCATCTTATCTGAAGGGAATAGCACAGGCTGATGGAGAGATCCATATCGACACGGGATCTCGCCAGGGCGATCCAGACCTGATCCGAGTTGGAGTCCGACCAGGATGGATCAGCAAAAATCAACAACAGTGTTTGAGCGTTGGTGATACAATGCATTTAATAAAGATACGGGTCGTGTGGGTTCAGTTTTCAGCGGGGATAAATAAGAATGAAACACTTGTCGGTTTTGCTGTTCGTTTGTTCGATGGGCTTTGGGGTTGTTGCGTGTTCGAAGAGTCACGGCAATGGCGATCCGGACGGTGGAGATACTGACACTGACTCCGACACGGATACTGACACGGATACGGGAGAGGAGTGGTGTCCGGAGCTGGAGACTTCCTGCGAGGCGCCGGAGGATCTGGAGATCTGTGACGTCACCAAGCTGAACGCGCCGAGGCTGATCTTTCCGTTGTCGGGGAGGCATATACGGGACCGGCGGCCTCAGATCATTTGGGAGGAGGCTGACGGCGCAACGCAATACCGGCTGGAGATCGCCCGGGACCGTCAGTTTACAGATGTTGTTTATCGCTCTGCCGACAACGAGCCGTACCCCGGCTACGACGACCGGCTGCATCATATAGTGACCTGCGACCTCGACTGTGGGGTGCACTTCTTCCGGGTCAAGTCGGTGACTTCACCCGAGTGCGAGTCGGGAGCTTCATCGTACACATGGGAGATGTTCGTCGGAATGGCCCCCGGCGACCTCGACCGCGACGGCGTGCCGGACATCGCGTACTGCGTGCTGGTGGAGCCGGTGGAGGAGTTCGATCCGAAGCTGGTCCAGTGCTTCGCGTTCTTCGACCTGGATGAGAAAGGCGGCCAGACCGTGGAGCCGGAGCTTGTGGTGGAGATGGAGGTGGATGATCAATTCAAGTATGTCTGGCCTGCGTATTTGGGCGATGTGAACGGGGATTCGTTCGAGGATCTCGGCATTACACTCCAAAGTGACATGATCACCGAGCCTGAAAACTCCTATTGCGAAACATGGGTATTCAGTGGGCTTCGCGCCGGCCAAGTGAAAACCGACCAGGACGCGGTAGTCGAGATATCTTCCTCTGTGGGGTTAATAGTCTACCTGGTAGATCACAACCGCTATTCGGATTTCAACGGGGACGGTTACACCGATCTTGCTTTCCGGGAACAGACCGCTTTGTCGGACAATCGGAAACTTCACATTGTATTTGGTGGTACAGGCGACGACATCAGCGAGGATATTGACCAAGCGGATGTTACTATAGTCGCGCCCGAACCTGAAATAGCATCGCCGAGTCTCATTGCAGCCTGGCTACTTGACATGAACGGTGACGGCTTTGCGGATCTTGTGAGCAGGGCCGACGAATACGATTCGGGCGTCATCGGGGCCGGCTATGGTCACGCGGTCATAGTGTTCGGTTCGGTATCGCCCCCTTCCGAGATGGATCTGTTCGAGGATACCGGAGTTATCTCCCAGTCCGCCGGGCTCAATATCGATGACTGGGCTATAGGGGGAAGCTTCGGTGGTAATTCATCCGCTTTTGTTTATGCGCTCGGAGATATCGACTTCGACGGCTACCCGGAGCTGGGCAGCACTGTCGAAGCCATTGACACCACCGAACCATGGCTGGTGGATACCGGTGGATACGCGTTTTTCGACGACGTGCTCGGCCCAGGAAGCTACCCGGCCTCGGATTCAATAGAATATGTAGTCGTTGGTGATTTCCAGGTATTTGAATTTGAAGGCACTGAGAATCTCCAGGGAGCGTACCCGTGCGGCGACCTGAATGGAGATGAAATCGACGATTTCTTGATAGGGAGTTTACAGGGCTCCGAGTCGTTTCCCAACTACAGTGGAAGGTGGTTCTTCTTCTGGGGAGATGCAGAGTGGGATCCCCTGGTTCTTGCCACGGAAGGTGATGAAATTATCCCCATGGAAACCGGCGTTCATATATGGCGGATCGTCGCCGATGTCGATGGCGACGGTTTGAATGATCTTATGTTGAAAGGATATTCCGGGCAGGACTATGCGATCAGGCTGTCCGGAACCGACCAATATGTGATCCTGACCGACAACCAGGCATCGGTAGCTTTCTGGCCTGCGATCCCGGAAATCTACTGATGTTTGAAGAGAAGGAGGCGGTGATGAAAACCATGATAGGGCTTATATTGATGATGACGCTTGTCACGCCTGCCGTGACGTGGGCGGTTCCAGCGGACGGACCGATTACTGCAAGACCGTTTCCCGAAGCGTCGGCCGGGGCGCTCGGCGATCTCGTTGCGAGCGATGCCGCATCTCTCGATGAAGCAATTGGGATCGTCGATATTGGGGATGATGCGGTATCCGACTGGATGCAATACGCGTCGTCTATCGATGCCGGAGAGTGGGAAGCCGTACTCGACGACGACCAGAGCGTTCCCTGCGAACCGGGCAAGATCCGCGGGGAGTCCCGCCTCGCGCTGGGAGCCCTGCTGCGCAATACGCCGGCCGACCTGCGCGGCACCAAGTACCGCGCGCCCTGGTTCCAGGCGTTTCCCTGGACAAAGTCTTTCCCCGAGGCGGCCGAGATGAGCGGAGCTATTTATCGCTACAGCAGCTTCGGCACCGTGGGCTTGCTGCTATCTACTTCACCGTGGCCGCTGTGGTTCAACCCCGGCCCACCGCCGTCCACAGACGCCGGCAAGGTCGCGGTCGCCCGAGGATTCCTGAATCGCTGGCGCAATCTCATTCTCGTCCAATACGGGTTGCCCGACCTCGTCGTGCACCGCGTGGCGGCGAATGCAAACGGAACTTGGTCGGTAGAGTTCCGGCAGCGGTACGAAGAGCTGGAGGTTTTGGGGGCGCGGGTGCTGGTGCGCGGCGACGCGTGGGGCGATGTTTTCGCCATGCAAAGCAGCTATGTCCCAGACCTGGCCGTGGATGTCGTGCCGTCGGTGAGCGCTGATGAAGTAGACCGGATCCTGCGATCGAGCACGTGCCGGACTGGACGTACAACGAGGGTAACACTCCCGGACAGGGTCGGGACATGCAGCGGCCGGACGGCAACGGCCTCGACACCAGGAGGCCCGAGTCAATCAACGACTTCACCATTCTCCGTACAGATGACGATATTCTGGAAGCCGAGATCCACCGTTCCGCAGGCCTCATCGACAGGTTCTACTTCATGATGGGGAACGACATCTGCGACATCGACAACAACTGCGGCATCAACGGAAACGAGATCGTCAACGATTCCTGTTCCTGCGCGTCAGGATCGCCGAGGTGCGACAACACGGGCCTCACGTATCAGCGCCGATCCCCCCGATTGCACACCATCGAGCCATCGTCTTCCTGCATCCTCCACGGCGCGACGGACAACGGCACACCTGAGACGGAAGGCTTCCAGCAGTATCATTTCGGCGTGAAATCGACGAGCCTGGATCGCAGCCATCTCCCGGCGGGTGAACTTGGGCGGGATCGCCTCGGACGTCTGTTCTTCCGGATGATCTTCGATGCCGGCGCATTGACCTTCGGGGCGAACGATGCGCTTCCATACGAGTTCATGGATGCGTTCCTCGACGCATTGATGAACGACATCGGCTGGACCTGGCTGGCTCCGCCGGAGCAAGAGGTAGTAGACTTCGTACGCGTTCGCGACTCGTTGGGCTTCTGGACTCCGATCGGCAACTACTTCCAGCTTCCGCCGGACGTGGGCACGCAGGGGCTCACCGCTGCCATGGTCGATTGGGGCATGGACACGTTTGTTGAAACACGCAACACGGAGTGGTTGTTCTCCTTCGCGCCCGCGCCTAATGTGATCTATCTCACATTGAGAGGGTGTTGGAACAAAAAATGGGACGGCGACGACGACATGGACTACTGCTTCGGAAACGCGAGCTGGACGCCTCCTCTCATCGTGGATGAGCCGGACCTCAGCGGCTGGTTCCAGCCCGAGGGCACTCCGGCCCTGGACATCAACGATGTGGACGCAACCGGCGTCAACGACGCCAATCACGGATTGTGGATAGTCTATCGCGCCCATGCAGGGGCCGGCATGGGAATCTGTAAAAAGCAGGTTCCGATAGCTCCCAACAGGCAGGTTACGGGCAGCCCGCCGACGCGGGTTTGCGACTGGACCTCGGGACCACCGCACACGTCGAACCATCGTCCTGGAGTCGGCCACTACACGGGCGCGTCGGGAGGCACCCACGAGGTTGTCGTTTACGCCGACGCGGACGACAGTGATAAGCTAAAGAGCTTTGAATGGGACGGTGACACGGGAGACACCGGTTGGGATCTGGTTATTCCTGAGGGCCAGTGCCCCACCATATCACAGTTCCGTCCCGAGGTTGTGAACCACGACGGCCATGTCTGGACATTCTGGGTCGGGGATCAACCGGGTTCCAATATCCACGGGCTTTGCTATTCACGGCTCAACCACTCAGTTGGAGACTGGGAACCGAGCCGCATCATTCCCTTCGACGGAGATCTGGAAACATGCGGCATACAATTCCGTTCTCTGGGCGGTCCGCCCGAGGCGGTGGAGCGGAACGGTGTGGTGAACCTGGCGATTCGGGACGCCGTGCTATCACTGAATTCGTGGGTGTGGATGATCCAGCTGGACGATATCAACGGCGACGGTCAATTCTGGGAGTGCGACAACGTCGAAGAGTGCGCTGGTGGCTGCTTTGAAGATTGCAGCGGCGATAGGACCAATTGGGAGGAAAGAAGCACCTGGGTTCCGCATACCAGGTTCGACGCTGCCTCGCCCGAGATCGGCGACCTCGCCACGACCGAGCACCTGCACGAAATGGCCGCCGATTCCACTGCGCCGCACCTGAGGCAGGACTACACCTTCTTCTACAATCCCTTGAACGGGTACTTTCCGGGGACAGATATTGAGTTTTTTGAGTTGGGAGTTCACGTAAGGGAGTCCTGGTAGAAGGAGCGAGGCCGTCCCTACCGGCCCGGCGGGGGAGTTTGCGGGTGCCGGGGTCGTACCGGGCGGCCCGGCAGACGATTTTTTCATCGCCAATGACGTCTCCATCGGCCCCGAAGACGTGTTTGCGGCCGCAAGGGTCGTCCCCACCGGCCCGGAAGAAGCCTGTCGCTGAAAAAAACGCGGTGCCGGCGGCCAGGAAAGCGGTGGGCATTGGGAAAATCGCGGTGTCGGCGGTCAGGGAGATTCCGGGCACTGGAAAAATCGCGTTCCGGGCGGCCCGGAAGGTGTCCGGCACTCTGCCGAACGAGCAACGGTGCGGGTTTTAGGCGTTGACCCCATCCCGGCCTTCCCCTGCGAGGGGAAGGGGAAGTTGTTGGCGGCCAGCTTTAAATGGTGGGATCGGGGTTGGCGGCGTCTTCGACGGTCTGGCCGGCGCGCCGGGTGGACGGCCTGACTTTCTTTGCCAGGTCCTTCTTGCCTGCGGCGTCGAGCAGGGCGCTGAACAGGTTGGCGGTAACGGAGAACGCCCGGTCGTAATCCTTTATTGCGTCGTTCTTTGCGCTCAGGGTGGCCTCGGCCTCGCGCTCCTCTTTGTCCACCTCGGACACGGCCTCTTCCAACATGACCAGGGTTTTCGAGATCTTGTCGGCCCATTTCGACGGGTTGAAGGTGTAGTCCTCAATCAACGGCTTCGGCGCCGGGATTTCGTTCAAATTGGTTACCACGGCGCGGGCCAGGCGCGCCAGCTCCAGCGGATCGTCGGGCGTATCGCCCTCGAACCCCAGGCGAGCCACGTATTTATCGCCCAGGATGGTCGTGAGCTGCGCCCGGTTGGTCACCATCTCGTCGTGGGACGAATCGACGAGAGTGTCCCGCCCGTCGCGAGCGGTCGGATCGTCGCGAAGCTCCTCGATGTGAGCTTCGTCGGCCTTCACCATCGCGGCGGATTTGGACTCCAGGTGACCGGCGGTCTTGTCGACAATCGTCTCCACCGGTTGGACTACCTCCTCGCCGAAAATCTCGCCCATGGCTCCGGACATCAGCTTCTTGTGTGTGCGGCCGGACGCGACCACTTTCCCGGCCGATTTCTGTCTCCTCAATGTTGACTTGGATGCCATTTTTTTCCCTCCGTTATATGGCTGTTTGTATTGGTTGTATGTGTGGCGAATCGTTTACTGCTATCGGGGGAGGCTGTCAAACGATATCCTATCTCAACCCGGGTCGTATTCGCCTCCCACGAACCCCATGTAGAGGTCGTAAACGTTTGTCAACCTGACCTGGAAATCGAGCAGACCCTTGTACTTCTTGAGATAGACGTCCACATGCTCGCGATCTTCCAGGAGCTTCTGACTGGCTTCCTCCAGCTCCGAAGGTGTCATCAGCGCAGGGTTGCCGTACTCTTCGGGGCACGGAACCAGGTGGGGCTGGGCTATCAGGTCGTAGGGATTGTCGCAGCAGTCGTCTTCGAGCCAGGTGGTGATCTCCTCGTCCTCGGGTGTAACCGGATCGTCTCCCGGATCGCAATCGCTCGACCTTGATTTCGTCTTGTTGGCAAAAGCAATCATGGCCGCTGCGATGCCCTCCTCCGTGAGGTCTTCGGTCGTGAACGGGTGGAACACTTCGTTGATGCCGTATTCGGCCAGGGCGGTGTAGATGATGTCGCTCTCCGAATCGTAGAAGGAAACGTAGTCTCCGAGGGTGTCTATGGTGTCCCCCGAGCGGAACCACATGCGCGAGGTGTTGTAAAAAGATTGATCGTAGTTGTGCTGGAACCGGGCCATGCCCAGGACCATCGCGTACACCTGCACAGTGAAACCGGTGACCGGATCGATGGGGGTCCACTGGGTGTCGAAGAAATCCCCCGGATCGTCGAGGTCGCTCTTGGTGGCCTCGGAGAGATCCGTGCTCGACGCGTAGATGTTGGGGTTGGTGATGTCCCAGACAGGGTTGGCCCAGTCTCTGAAGAACAGGGCCGGGTTGGGGTTGCCCGTGTCCGGATGGACCGGGTTGCCCTGATACAGCTCGGGGAACTTGTTTGAGCCCTGGGCGTTGTTGGAGTGTCTCACCGGAGTTACCGGGGCCCACCGGTCCCATTTCTCGCCCATCAACGACGCGAAATTTCGTTTGATCTGCCAGTTGAAATTGTCGAAGAAGCTGATCCTGAACAGTCTCAGATCGTGGGCCGTGTCGCGACCGACGAAGTGGGTGTCGGAGTCCGACAAGCCGTTTATGGCCATTACCTTGTCGTAGTAGTAGCCGACATTCCAGAGGCAGCGCCAGAAGGGCTCGCCGCAGTTCTCATCGGATCCGTTGCCCGTGTAGTTGCTGTAGAGGGTCTGGAAGACGCGCGCGCCCTGGCCAATGTCAAAGCCGGCCGTTCCCGACAGCAGCGGATCGTAGTTGAGGCTGTAAAGCCCGTTCTCCGGTCTCGGCCCCGGGCTGTAACCGTCGATGGCGTCCGGCGCGGCCAGGGTCTGCATGAGCATGTTGAAACCGTCGTGGACCGCCATGGTGTACCCCCCCCAGGAATTGTAGGGATCGGTCATCATCGACTGGAGTGCGCGCTCGCTGTACAGGCCGGACACAAGCTCAACGTAGAGCGCGTAGATGTCATTGTACTGTTTGGGAACGCCGTAGATCTGGTCGTAGTAGCTCGACGCGTAGTCCTGTGGCAGCTCGCCGACCTCCCCGCGAATGAACGAACGACTTATGTACCACTGATTCCAGTCAGCGATCATGTGGTCCATGCGTTCCCAGTCATCCGCCCCGTAGTCTCGTTTTCGGCAAGAATTGGAGATGTCCACCCGGCTGTCGGTGCAGTACGCGTACGGAACTCGAATCACGTTGTCGGTAATGTCCAGGAGATCGAAGCCGGGCGCCCAGAAGTTGTTCTGGGAGGCCATGTTCCAGTTGAACTCCCTCACGTCACGCACGCCCCGGTTGTCCTGGGTGTTGAAGCCGCGGTTTGGCTCGGTGGTGTAGTTGTCCACCCAGTTGCGGTAGAACTCGGTGTAGTGAGGAGCGATGAAGTAGTTGGTGTAGATCGCCACCGGAACCCCCATGTCCCTCAGATATCGATCCAGCATGTACTTCACGGTCATCGACTCGGAGTTCATCTGTGGTCCTTCGAAACCGTGGGGCCACGCCCACACCGCGTATCCCTGTCCCTCCTCCATCGGAGCATCGAAGCAACTCCCGGGCTCCAGCGTGATACTGTTCATCTGGACCGAGGCCACGGTAGATTCCTGCGCTGTGATGCTGTTCATCACCCGGGCGCCGATCTCTATGCCGGCCGTGATGAACTCGGCTTCGTCGTCCACGATGGTGCACGCGTCGGGGCAATCGGTGGTGGCGAAGCCGGGCCTCATGGTCTTGTGGAATTGCCAGTTTCGCGGCTCGTTGGTCAGATCGTCCGAGCCGTGCCACGTCTTGGGGTAATCCTTGTACACTTCGAAATGGTGCCCGTAGCCGAACAGGGTTGCGGCCCAATCGTATCGTCCGAGGCTCATCTCATCGAGATGGCCGGAGGCCGAGTAGTCCATGACCGAGGAGTAGGCGAAGTGGTTGAGCTTCTTGTACACCTCGTACTTCGACAGCGGATCCCCGTCCTCGTCGCCCCAGTCGAGGAAGCGTGGTCCCAGGGTGGGGTCCGGGTTGCCGCAGCCGTCGGCTTCCTGGGCGCCCCAGGGATTGTCCGAGCCCGCCTCGTCCATCGGCGGAGCCCACTGGTCTCCGTACTCCACGTCGGAGCATCCGTGCTCGCGGATTTCCCAGTAGGGCTCCAGGTAGTTCAGGTAATCCTGGGATCCTGCGAAGTTGTGACGCAGCCCGAGCGTGTGACCGATCTCGTGCATGGTGGCCGACCGGACGATCTTCTTGCGCGTCATCCTCCACAGGGCGTTCTTGAGTTCGGATCCTCCATCCGAGGGAAGCTTGCCCTTTGCCACAAGCCGCTGGACCTCATAGGCGAGCGAGTCCGCCGCTTCGTCTCCGTGGATGGCGAAATCACCGGCCTTGAACTCGGAGATCCGGCTCATGAGATCGCGCCGATAGCGAGCCAGCGCGAAGGGGTCCTTTCTGGTTACCAGGAGGTAGTCCTTGATCTCGTCGCTCTGCCATGAAGTCATGGGGCTCATGCCCGATCCGACGAGCATGGTCGTCGCGTTGGCCTCGGACAGGAGTGTGCCCTCGACGTATTCCCCGCCTTGAGCAGTGGCAATGGATTCTATCATCTGACCGTCGGCGTGGATGGATCCCGCGCCGTAGGCAACCTCGGCGGCCGTCAGGAGATCGTCCTTCATCAGCTCGACGGGTGACGGTTGGGGTTTGCTCGTTCCATCCCCCGGCTCGTATGTCATGGTCCCGAGCGCGGTGTCGTATGACAGCCCGAACTTGTTTCCCAGTGAAGCGTTCGCGCCCATGAGGGAGCCCATGGAGGAGAGAATGCCCGCGCCGGATTGGATCCCCTTGGTCATGGCGTAGGGGTTTGTCGCCGCGCCCGTATACTGGTTGCGCCACCCGATGAGATCGTATCCGTCGATGTACTCGTTGGAATCGAGGTCTCCCGTCAGGAGCATGGTGCGGTCCACTATCCTGGACGCGATCTCGTTGTTGTGCATGTACAAATAGGCCGAGCCCGAGAGAATTTCTCCGGTGATGGGATCCGAAGCGGATGGTCCCATTCCGACGATCTTCAGACCGTCGAACCACTTATCCACCCACCAGACGAAGCTGTGCCGGACGTCCCCGATCCGGGGGGAGGCTTCCCTCATCGAGCACAAGGGCCAGTCCACCGCCTCGGTCCAGAAAGTTCCGGTCTTCGGGTTCACGCCTGGTCGCTCCGGTTCGAAGACGCAACGACTCATCTCCTGGATTCTCTCCCAACAGATGTCGGGCTCCACGTTGTGCGGATCGTTATTGGGTCCGAGGACCGGGTTGAATCGGCAGATGGTCAGGGGAGGTCGTTCCATGTCGTACCAATACTCATCGAATCCGAGGCCGCCGGTGGGCATCCCGTTGCTGTCCTTGTCGAGCAATCCGATGCCGTAGAAGTCGCCGGTCCCGCCCTGCTCGCGATACATATCGTCGTTGACGTAGGGAGTGTTGGCGTACACTTCTTCGTTGTAACTACCCGCCGCCTTGTGTTTGAGGATGTTGATCAGGCGCACGAACGGAGCGTTCCACCGATCGGAAATTTGCTTCATCATCGGGCGGTCGTCCAGGTCGCTCTCGTCGGCGTTGGCGAATGCGAACGCGTCGAGGGACGCCGGATCCGGCGTGTGGTTTGTCTCGTAGCTCCAGGCGCCGGGATGCTCCTCGTTCGGAGGCATGAACTTGGGCTCGTCCGGGCGACGAACCAGCTCTTCCGGCCACTCCTCGTTGACATAGTAGACCATGGGCCGCACGCGCCGCTCGTTGTATGGGACGGTGCAGTAGAAAGTGGGCTCGCACTTCGCCACCAGATCCTGGGGAGGGACGACGAATTTACACGCGTTACGCAGTTCGTATTCGGTTCTGTCCACTGGTCGCAGATCTGCCTGAAGGTCGCAAACGCTGGGACAGCGGGCCTCGCTCGTCGGATCATCGGGGTCGGACTCCACACAACAGTCGGCGGTGGTGTGGCACAGCCGGCGATTGACGGGGTTGAAGAGGTCCGCGTCCGTGGCGCTCCAATCGATACCTTTTGCGTCCGCGACGGAATGGGTTTGCTCCCATATGTTGTGACGGCGCAGGTAGTATTCGCGAGTGTGCTCGTTGATGCCCTCCTTCTCGTCGAAGACAAGGCGGTCATCGGAGAAGAAGCCGAACTGGCTCGAGATCTCACCCGAGTAAGGCATGGTTTCGTAATCGCGCTCGTTCTCGGTCAGTTTCCAGAAGGACATTCGGGTGTTGTAGGTGGTGGCCACGCATTCGTCGGTATCGTTGCCGATCAGCCAGCAGGCGGGTATCTGCCCCAGACCCTCGGCGTCAACAATCCTCGGCGTGGCGACGAAGGCGTTGGTGATGTCGAAGTAACCGCGCACAAGGGCAGTACCTTCTTCGTTCCACACCATGTCAAAGAATGGCGCATCGTCGCCGGGGATGCACCGGTCCTCCACTTTGATGGCCGTCTCGTTCTGTGGGGTGCACTCGTCCTGCACGTAGAACGCGATGGGCTCCTGATCGACGAGCTCCAGCCCCTCCCCAAGCTCGTAGTTGGGCGCAAGGTTAACGGACCAGTCCACGCGGATGAACTCGCGTTCCCACCAGGGACGATCGGTTGTGTTCTCCACTATTACGTTGAACTTTTCCCCGGTCACGGGGTTGTAGTCCCGGACTATGTCGAAATGGCTTTTGATGGCGTAGGCGGCCAGGATCGCGTGGGAATCGAGCTCGTCGTCCCAGTCCTGCGAGTAGGACTGGGAACCGTCGATGAGCTCGGTGGTGCGTTTGATGTAAAGAAAATGTTCCTGAATATCGAAGGCTATTCGCTCCGGATCTGTATACCAGCCCACCACGGCCGGGACCATGAAGCCATGGGTCATCCCGCCGGGCACGTCCACGACCTTTGTCTGGAAGTACCACTCGCCGTCGAGCATCGCCTTCTTGATGGCGTTCGGCTGGACCCTGTCGGTTATGTTGGGGCCCTTGTGGCACCCCGTGGACATCGCCGCCGCCGCGAGCGCGACCAGCGCCAAAAAAGACATTGAACGAAGAGACCTCATCATCACGTCCTTCCTTCCTCAATACCTCAATTAAAGAACAAGCCGTCGCGATGGGCAAACATAAACGGGGCATGGATGCACCATTGATCGATATGGGGGCAAGAATCCTACCAGGTTATGCCTTCGAGGAGTGCCATTCTGGGGGGGGCAGACTAGAGACTAGAGCTTGATCACGTAATTCAACACGACATAAGGCTGCAGCACGTTGTGAGCCGCATCACCGCCGGTCGAACTGTTGGTGACCGTATGCGTGTGCGCGCCGGTGGTGTTGGTTGAAATCGCGTGGGTGTGCGCGCCGGTGGTGTTGGTCGAAATCGTGTGGGTGTGTGTGCCGTTCGCATTAACCGTGACTGTGTGGGAGTGTGTGCCGGCGGAACCTGATGTAACGTTGGAGGCATGTCCTATCTCCATCCAATCTACATCGGTGGCTGTATGTAACGCTGCTCCATCATAGAATCGCATATCATCATAATATCCATCACCGTAATTTGTCGTAGAGTAATCTCTAATAAACGGCGCTGCAAATGTGTCGGGGGTGTATGTGAAGTTGTATTGCTGCGCACCGTAGAGACTTACTGAATGGCCGTGCGAACCAGTTGAATTGGTAGAGGCGGTATGGCCGTGGCTACCCGCCGAAGCTGCGGTGCCGGAATGAGCATGATTCCCTGCCGAAGCCGCAGTGCCGGAATGAGCGTGATTCCCTGCCGAAGCCGCGGTGCCGGTGTGAGTGTGACTCGGCATTTCCGAGGTAGTGAGCGTGTGCGCCATCTCTCCGCCCTGGTTGTTGAGCGAATCGAACTCAGTGACAGTACCGTTCATTCCAACCGGAACGCGACCTCGCAGGTCAGGCAGATTGAAGGTGGTGCTGCCGTCACCCGCGCCATAGGCTGTTCCTATCGCGGTGAAAAGATCGGAATAGGTGGCGCGGCTGACTTCGGAGCCGTCACAGATCGAATAGCCTGACGGCGCTACGTTGCCCGCGAACATGGTGATCGAACCGGCCGGGGTCTGCGACGGAATAGTCTCGCAGGAGCCGCTGCCGTTCAGGTACTGCCCGGCGGCGCAGATGGTGGCGGCGTTTGTGTCGGCCTCGAAGTTGTCCACACCATCAGCGAAGCCGGCCGGAACGTTGGTCAGATTGTTCCAGTGTAACTCAGCCGAGCCCGAGGTCTGCATCTCGGTTTCGGTGTAGTAAAGATCATCATGATTGTGGACTAACGGAGCGTACAGACCGCTGTGGTCACCCCAGCCGTAGGCCGTGTCCCAATTGGAAATCTGTGCTGCGGTTACTCCTGCAGCGGGGGAGGAGGAGGATACGAAGTTGCTGTTAATGTTCGCTTCGGTCAGCGAGCCGACCTGCTGGGAAACCTGCGCCTCGATGGCAAACGGAACCGTTGCGAGCTGGAAACGATCCATCTCGGGATCGGACTCGACAGTGATGCCTACCCACACCTCCGCGTTTGTAATCAGAGATCCGAAGTCCAGTGCCGTGTTGTCGCCCAGGTACACCGTGAAGAAACCTTCTACCACGTCGACATCGACGAAGGTGTCGGTCCACAGCACCGTGCTGCTCGCCTCGCCGTCGTACAGGGTGAATGTGAGGTCGGTGAGCGCATCGACGGGGGCGTCTGCGGAATCCGCCAACACTCCCTGCACCGGAATCAGATCCGGAACCGTTGCAAGAGCGCCGGTGGAAATCATCGCGCTTATCATTAGGGCCGATATAGTCAGAATTGCTTTTTTCATTTTGTTGTCTCCTTACTGATTAACAAGCGCGCCGACTCCAACTGCGCCGCTGTAGTTTGTGCTGCTGCCCGATCCCATTGGCGAACCGCCGACGGTTACACGCAGGGAGTAGTTTGTTGACTCTACCAGCCCTCCGCCGGAGACCACCCCGAA
>JAUVDV010000154.1 GCA_030595125.1 Deltaproteobacteria bacterium | reverse complement strand
TTGCTACGGAACAAACGTGTGCGAAACAGATACATCATCGACATACTTCGGCCAGGTGGTGTGCAGCGGCGGCACCCCCGTGACGGAGGATCCGTGCAACGCCATTGACGACGACTGCGACGGCATGACGGACGAGCTGAGCACGTACAACTGCGGAGGTTGCGATCCCGGCACATTCCTGCCACCGACGTACAACTGCACGACCGATCCCAGTGAGGGCGCGTGCCAGCAGGGAGTGTTCTCATGCTCTGGCTCCACGCTGGTGTGCGCGGGTGATATCGGCCCGATTATCACGGACTTGTGCGACGGAATTGACAATGATTGCGACGGCACAACTGACGAGGATTTCGCGGCGACTCCCACCTACGGGGATTCGTGCGGCGGCATCGGGCCCTGCGCGGGATCGATCGATTGCATCAACGGTTTCCTTCAGTGCGCCGGAGCGAGCGCGCCCCAGACTGAAACCTGCGACGGGCAGGACAACAATTGTAATGGGACCACCGATGAAGGCGTGATCGAAGTTTGCGGTGGGGCGCCGATTGGTGATCCCGACGAAGGATCATGTCAAACCGGCACCAGAACATGTGTTGTCGGCGGGACGGGAACATGGGGATCGTGCACGGGCGCCATCGGACCCGCCACGGAAATCTGTGATGATGAGGACAACGATTGCGATGGCCTTACGGACAGCGCAGATTCGGATTTGCCCACCGATCCACCTCTCGGAACCTGCAGGGATTGCCCGGGAACCACTACTGCCTGCACCGGCGGAGACTGGGTCTGTACTTACGATTGCTCGCCTGCAAATCATCTCGAATGCGTTCTGGGTGTGCCGGTGACCGCGGAGACCGTGTGTGATTTCTACGACGGAGACTGCGACGGGGCCACCGATGAAGGCCTGATGTCCGTGGTTACTTCGTGCGGAAGCTGCGCGAATGACTGCACCGGGTATCTGAGCGCGCCGAACGTGGCGAGCGTCGATTGCGTGGGCGGTCAGTGCGTGCTCAACTGCACATCTTCAGGCGACGGCCCGTACGCCGACGATCCTAACATCGCGGGACTGGACTGCCAGTGCCAGACTTACAACGGCGGCGTGGAATCGACCACCATATGCAATTACCTGGACGACGACTGCGATGGTCAAACCGACGAGGACGCAATCGAGGCGGAGACGTGCAACAACGAGGACGATGATTGCGACGGAACAATAGATGGGATCGTAAACCCGGCCGGATGCATCAAGACCTGTCCAAACGCTCCGGATGAAATATGCACGGCCGGCGTGTGGGATTGCGACTATCAATGCGCGACGAACCACCTGGAGTGCGATGTCAGCGGAGACCCTCTCGCCGTGGAAGCCATGTGCGACGGGTATGACGGCAACTGTGACGGGATCCCGGATGACACGTGGACGAGCCTCGGAGCGCCCTGCAACAACAGCGGATTGGGCGAATGTTTCCTCGAGGGCTTCTGGCGGTGCGACGTCGGCGGAACTGGCGGAGCCGTGTGTTGCGAGTCGGACGATCCGCTCGCCGGGTATAACAACTCCCAGTGTGCAAACGCGTCCAACATAATTGACATCAGCGATCCGCTTGCCGGTATGGGCGTCGAGGATTCAACATCTGTGCCTGACGGTCTGGATAATGATTGCGATGGATATACGGATGAGGGAGCCACCGACACATGCGCTGACGAGGTCATAGCGATAAGCGATTCGTATTCCGGCGGCACGCCGAGCGGATCATACAGCTACGAAATCTTCACCTACGAGGCATCTCGCTACAACGCGACCTCTTCCAATCCGGGGAATTACTCAACTGTCGCGTGTTCTCAGCGCAACGTGATCCCCTGGTCCTACGTGACGCATTCCGATGCCCGCGGAGCGTGCTGGACACTCAACTCAAACGGCCAATACACGGCCGATGGATGGGATCTGTGTAGCGCCTGGCAGTGGCAGAACGCATGTGAGCGGGGTCCGGCATCCAATCAACCCTTCTCGGTCAATTACGGCCTGGCGTACCCCTACGGCGACACGTATCAGAATAATTACTGCAACGGATATGATACGGCTGACGATAACCTCACCCCAACCCGGGATGCTTACGGCAACTGCGTGTCGGATTGGACTGCGTCGCCGGCATTGCAGAGCGACGGCCTGTACGACATGTCCGGCAACGCCGAGGAGTGGACTCTCACACAAAGGATAATCGGATCCGGCGAGAGTGCTCAGGGGCTGTACCAGATTCGCGGTGGTTCTTACAACGATCTCGGGCCGGGTATGACCTGTGACTTCGATTTCTGGGCTGCCGCCGACGATGAGGGTTTCTTCATGGAGAACCTGGGCTACAGGTGCTGCAAGGGTGACCAGTGTCAACTCGACGAGGATTGTGGTGACGGCTATCAATGCGACACCGGAGGCACAAACAGCTGCGAAGAGTGTAACACCGCCACAAATTGTGGGCCGGATTGCACGCCGTGCTCCGCACCTTACTACACCTGCCTGGGCTCGGTGGGAGGATGTGTCTACTGCAACACCTCCACCATGTGTGGAGCGACCTGCTCGCCCTGTGGAGGGGGAGACATTTGTTGGGATTCGGGATCAGGCCCGACTTGCCAGTCGGCGAGCACCTGCGCAGCGCGACTCGGACTCTACAATTTCGATTTCGAGGGCTGCAGCGATGACAGCTGGATCCTCGAAACCCAGACGGACTCAACCCTCAACACAGCGACCTGGGAGGTGGGAACATCCGGCAGCCCGTATGCCCACGACTCGGGCGGGGTGTGCGAGTTGGCAGTCAACTACACGGGATACTACGATGCGAACAATGTCAGTATCTACGCCACGGCGCCGCCCATGGATCTCTCGATTTGCGATGGCTCAACCGTGTATCTCAGATGGAGGATGCGATACAGCCTCGAAAGCACTTGGGACTATGCATACGTGGAAGTTTACGATGGATCCTGGCACACCCTTGGAACCTACACAGGAACGACATCGGCCTGGGCCAACTACCAGGCGAACGTCTCCGCGTACCTTGGCGGCAGTGACTTCAAGGTCCGGTTCAGGTTTACCACGGATACATCAGTCACAACCTACTACGGCCCGTACATCAACAACGTACGCTTGGAATTCTAATATTTCGTCCATCAGATCCCACCCTCGCAAATTCCTGAAATAGCGACTCTTTTCATTTTCACAAGAAAAAATCGGAAAGATGGTATATTGATTGCTTCTAAGTAGACGAGCGACGAAAAAGACGTCGTTCTAATTATTTCGATTTTAGATGTCTTATCTTCAACTTTTTGGGTAGCAAGCAATGGGTTTCAAAGGGCCAGCCAAGGAGAAAAGCATGCATCGGTTTTCACGAAGAGTAGTTGCTACGGTTCTTGTTGCGGTTTTACTGGGAATCGTACTTTGTGCCGGAAATGCCGGCGCGCAGGGCATCAAGCCGAGGATCATCATCCTGGTCGACACCTCGGGCAGCATGACCTTTGACACCGCCACCCCCTCTGTCCCCACCTACGGCGACGGAACCTCCGATCCTTGGGGTGCCAATGTATGTTGCCCCGGCTACGGGGGCTCTCGACTGCACATCGCCAAGTCGGCGATGAGGCAGATGCTCAACGAGGCCGGCGATCTCGATTTCGCCCTTATGAAGTTCCCACAGGACTACACCCCGGTACATCTGAACACCGCACCATGGGAGGCCAGCTGGTACGGCCATAATCAGGTTGTGGGAGATCGCGACTATCTCCGATACCACGGCATCATCGGAACGGGCGGATCCGCACCTTTCAACTACGGTCCCCTCCCCTTGGGCTCCGACGCCTTTGCCGATGAGGACAACTACATTTGTGAGGGGTTCGACCCGGTCAGCGGAAGCAACACCCCGGAGATCATCGCCTGGCTGGACAACGTCGAGTATTCAGCGCAGGACACCCCCGTCGATACCACCGGAGGTTTCCAGGGACCCCACGGGGACTACACGGAGCAGGAGCTTCGCGGAGACGGACCCACGCCCCTCGGTGAGACCCTTGAGGCCGCCTACGACTACCTGGTACCCATCATTGCGGCCGACGCCGATAACTTCTGCCGCCCTTATTCGATCATAGTTCTCGCTGATGGTGATTTCGACGGATCGGTCAGCCCCACCACGTGGGCGGACAACCTGTGGGACATTGGAACCGAGGCCGCAATCGGCGACCCGACCATTAACGTGACCACATGGGTCATCGGATTCGCGTTCACCTCGGCCACCCTGGACGACATGGCCGACTACGGCGACGACGGTACCCTCAACTCTTCTGCGACGGCTTTCTCCGCGAACTCCTCGGCTGAATTGTCGGACGTGCTGTACCAGATCGTGGCCGCCTCCATACTCGTGGAGGTTTGCAACGGCATTGACGATGATTGCGACGGCCTCACCGACGAGGGATCGATTCTTTATTGCAACATTCCCCTCGGGCACCTGACCCAGGATCTGTGCATAGATCCCGAGGAGACCACTTGCAACGGCGTTGACGATAACTGCGACGGGATCATCGACAACGAGCCCACTGGTGGGTGGGGATCTCCCATCGGCGATGCCTGTGGGCCTGTCACGGATCTCGGTGAGTGCGAGTTCGGAATAACGATCTGCGTCGAGGGAACCGGACCAGAGTGCTTCGGCGCGGTATTCCCGGCAACGTCGGACACCTGCAACGGCGTGGACGAGGACTGCGACGGCAACATCGACAACGTCTACGGTGACGGGGAGGACTATTCCCTGACCTCCGGCGTCTGCATGGACGGGACCGGCGAATGCGATCCCGGCGAATGGCGATGCGTCGACGACGGTATGGGCGGCGCGAGTTACCAGTGCTGCGATACGGCGTTTGCATCGCCGACGTGCAGCGCGCCCCAGGGCCCCGTAGCGGAGCTCTGCAATAGCCTCGATGATGACTGCGATGGCACGCCCGACGACGGCAACCCCGAGGGCGGAGGCTATTGCTATCCGGCGGCGACTACCGGTTGCGTGGAGACACCTCTCGGATCGGGCGTGTTCATTTGCGACGGCTCGTGTGCGCCAGGCGTGTACGAATGCGTGGGAAGCACCCTTGTATGTATAAATGCGACCACCCCGGTGCCGGAAACCTGCAACGACATTGATGACGATTGCAACACGGTGGTCGATGATCTTCCATCCGAGCCTACTGTCGAGGGCGGGGAAGACGCGCCTTGCCCGACGATTGCGCACGGGTTGCTGCCCATGCCGTGCTCGGCAGGGATATGGCAGTGCGATTCCTTGCTTCAGGCCATGGTTTGCACCGGCGCGGTTGTATACCCCGAGGCAGAACTATGCGACGGCATTGATAACAATTGCGACACCTTCATCGATGAAGGCAACCCGGAAGCGGGGAGCCCTTGTTATCCGGCGGCCACGTTGGGTTGTACAGAGATGCCTCCCGGTGTGTTCACCTGTGACGGTGAATGTTCTCCTGGCGCGGAGGTTTGTTCCGGCGGCGGATTGCTGTGCCTGGGTTCGGCCATACCTTCAGGAGAAGTGTGCGACGGCAAGGACAACAACTGCGACGACGTGATCGACGACGGAGACCCCGGCGGCGGCGCGGATTGTTATCCGGCTGGTTACTCGGGTTGCGTGGAGGGCCCGGTCGGAGTGTTCACCTGCGAAGGATTGTGCACGGAAGGCACGGAGCATTGCAACACCACTCTCGGTTACGTTGAATGTCAATCGTACATCGCCCCGACGCCGGAATCCTGGCAGGATCCGGCGGATCTTTGGAGCATCGATCCCGATCTGGGAGATCCGTGTGACGGTCTGGACAACGACTGTGACGGCACCATCGATGAAGGTCTCTTCCGCGAATGCGGCACAACTTTGACCGTGGGGCTGTGTCATCCCGGTCAGCAGCAATGCGTGGCCGGACAGTACGGTGCAGACACGGGCACCGGATGGATCCTGGGCGATTGCGCGGGCGAAATTTTACCCACGGCTGAGCTTTGCAACGGAGAGGACGACAACTGCAACGGCACGGACGACGAGCTTTACGGATCGGCGGCCGAAGTGGCGGCCGGCATTGGCGGATTGATAGACAACCAGGTG
>JAUVDV010000121.1 GCA_030595125.1 Deltaproteobacteria bacterium | reverse complement strand
GAGCGCCATCACCGGAATCACGCCCATCCCCGGTACGCCGGTCAACTGGACGGGCTCCTGGAGCGGCTACTCGGACACCTCCAACCTGGATCCGGCCAACGGCTGTACCTTCGCCGAGGGCCCGGATGTGTGGTTCGAGGTTACGGTTCCCGCAAACGCCAAGCTGACCGTCAACGACAACGAGGTGGGCACGGGCCCGGCCACGGTGCTCCACGCGGTGGACTCCTGCGGCGACCTGGCCATCTGCCCGTTCTCCGCGCCCAACACGGTGTCCTGGTACAACGAGGACCCGTCCAACCCGGCCACAGTGGTCGTCGGAGTGGAGACCATAAGCTCAAGCGTTACCGCCGGAACCATCGACCTGGACTTCACGGTCACGGCGCCCATTCCAGCCGGTGACGCCTGCGGGACAGCCTACGCGATATCCACATTTCCTTACTTGCAGACCCACAACTTCAGCACCTACGATCCAGCCTGGCCGTTTGATCCGTCCTGTGCGGCGGCGGCCGGAAACGACATATGGTTCGAGGTGGATGTTCCCGCGGGAGAGGTGCTCTTCCTGGAAGCCAACCCGTTCGGGGGCGCTGACGTGGCGGTCTACATCGCGGACTCGTGCCCGGTCGCGGGGTGTGTGGCCAGCTCGGCCGACCCGGATGTCGCCAACTGGTACAACTCGGGGACCACGCCGGCCACGGTCTACGCGGTGGTCAAGGCCATAGATCCGTCGGACAACTTCGCCGACGTGGCCATTTCGCTGAATGTCACCGCTGCATCGCCTGGTGACTTTTGCTCGGGCGCAACGGTAGTGGATCTCACGGCCACCACTCCCCAAAACTGGACCGGCGATTTCAGCGCCTTCACGGACGGATTCCTGGGTGGCACGGGTTGCTCCGGCGTGGCCGTCGGTCCGGAGGCATGGTTCGAGGTGACAATCCCGGCGGATTACTGGCTCAATATTGCCAACTCCGGCGCCGTTGACGCAGAGTTACAGGTACTGGACGCCTGCACGACGAGCGATTGCCTGGCGGCGGGTACTAACAGCATCTGGTGGCACAACCCGGATCCGACAAACCCGGCCACGGTAATGGTTGCGGTTGAAGGCGACGGCATCATTGCCGGCGGGCTCGACATTGATTTTCTCACCACCAATATCGCTCCGGACTGCTACTTCGATGGAGGAACCTATGAGGATTCCATGCTGCCGATGGATCTGTTTTACGACTACTCCTATGGTCAGGCTATCTACTACGCGGCCGATCTGTGCGGCGCGGGTACAATTCAGCAGATCAGCTGGGACTACAACGGGATGGGCGCAGAGACCGAGACAATCGATATCTACTTGGCCAACACCACCAAGACCACGTTCGCCAGCACGTCGGACTGGGTTGCCGTGGGGTCGCTGACCCTTGTTTACTCCGGAACCTATCAGGTGACCACGACAGCCGGATGGCACACGGTAACCCTCGACACGCCGTTCGTGTACAACGGCACGGACAACCTGCTGGTAGCTGTGGACAAAAATACCGGATCCTACATTTCGTATGACTACAATTTCTACGCGGTTTCCGTAACCGGCAATCGCTCGATTGTCGTGAGTGAGGACGGGTCTGACATCTCTCCGAGCGCGCCGCCGACATGGGGATATATACAGCCCTACGTGCCCAATATCCTGCTCGAGTTCTAGCACAGCTCCAACCGTGTTGACGTTGACGCGCCCCTGAACTACCGTCACGCCATGTCTGAAATTACCTACAAAGATGCGGGCGTTGACATCGACGCGGGCTCGGAGATGGTCGAACGGATCAAACCGGCAATCGAATCCACCATGCGGCAGGAAGTCCTCTCCAACGTGGGCGGCTTCGCCTCTCTCGTGTCGTTGCCGGACGGCTACAGGGATCCGGTTCTGGTCTCTGGAACTGACGGGGTGGGCACCAAGCTCAAGGTGGCCTTTGCCATGAACGATCACCGGACGGTGGGGATCGATCTGGTGGCCATGTGCGCCAACGACGTGCTGGCCATCGGCGGTGAGCCGCTCTTCTTTCTGGATTACTATGCTTGCAGCAAGCTGGATCCCGAGGCCGGAGCCCAGGTGGTGGAGGGGATAGCAAAGGGGTGCAGGCAGGCGGGCGCGGCCCTGGTGGGTGGAGAGACGGCGGAGCTTCCCGGATTTTATCAGCCCGGGGAGTACGACCTCGCCGGGTTCCTTGTGGGTGTCGTCGAGCGCGACGGGGTCATCAAGGGCGACGCGGTGCGTCCTTCGGACGTTGTAATAGGACTCGAATCCAGCGGCCTTCACTCAAATGGATTCTCCCTGGCGCGCAAAATCGTGGAAAAATCGGGCGCTTCTCTCGATCAGAAGCCGCCGGGTATGGATACAACCCTTGGACACGCCCTGCTCCAACCCACGCACATATACGTCAAGCCGATCATGTCCCTGATCGCGCACCTGGAGGTAAAAGCCCTGGCGCACATCACGGGCGGAGGTTTGCTAGAGAATATCCCCCGAACGATTCCATCCGGTCTCGGTGTTCATCTGCGGGCCGGGTGGCCGGTTCCCCCCATCTTCCGGTGGCTCTCGGCAAACGGTCCCGTTGAGGCGCTCGAGATGCAGCGCACCTTCAATATGGGGATCGGAATGACCATCGTGGTATCTCCAGACCGGGCGAAAGACGCTGTTGCACACCTGGAGAAAAACGGCGTTCGAGCGAGCGTGGTCGGCGAGGTTGTCCCGGTCGATGATACGGAGCCAAGGGTCGTCGTGGAGGGTGATATTTGACCAGCAACTACTACGATGTAGTTGTCCTCGGGATGGAACTGGGGCCCCTCACTGCGGGCGCTCTTCTGGCGCGGAGGGGTTTTCGCGTACTCGTTGTCGGACAGGGCGGCGCCAGCGACGAATACCCCTGTCTTGGTTTCGATTTTACCCACCGACCATTTCTGCTCACGGCGGCACACTCACCTGTTTATCGTCGCATCTTCGACGAGCTCTCCTTGGGACAGCTCTTCGCACAGGTGGCCGAGATTCCCAGTCCCTGCTACCAGGTAGTTCTGCCGGACGCCCGCATCGATGTTTACGAGGATCACGAGAAGACCGGGCGGGAGATCATCCGTGAGTTGAACGTGCCGAAGGACCAGGTTCAAGAAGCACTGAAAGAACTGGGCCGGACAAGCGGAGAGATAGACAAGCTGTTCGCCGCCGACGTGGTCGTGCCGCCGGAGTCCTTTTTCGAGAGGCGCGAGTTCTCCCGCGCGCAGGTTCAAAATCCGTTTCATCTGGCCCGGGATCCAGATCCCTTCGCACGACACGGCGCCGAAAAGGCCTTGCAGCGTTTTCTCGAACCGGTGGTGAGGATGGAAACCGCCGGAGCCCCGTCCCCGACCCCCCTGGTGTCGCATCGCCAGATGGGCGCCTGGCTGTTCGGTTGCCGGCAGATAACGGGGGGTAGAGACGGCCTGAGGAGACTACTTTGTGATCGCATCGTCGGACATGGCGGCGACGTGGGCCCCGGCCAGTCGGTCACCGAGATAATCATCTCCCGCTCCAAGGTCACCGGTGTGCGAATGCGAGGTAAAGAGGAGCCCACCGGTTGCAGGACTGTGCTTGCGGATCTGTCCCCCAGTGAGCTGGCGCCGCTTGTGGCTCCCAATCTCTGGTCCAAGCGCTTTGCCGCTCTTGTTGCGAACGCTCCTGAGCCGGTCCTTGGATATGGGCTCAATCTGGGAGTTGATCCGGAGGTCGTTCCTTCCGGGCTCGCGAAGACAGCGTTTGTTTGTTTTGGAGACAACCTCGGCGCCGACCTGCTGCGAGTGGAGATCGTTGAGCAACGCGACAAGACAAAGGCGGCAATTCACGTTTCCTGTATCGTCCCGCGCGGCGAGGAGGAGTCCATCGGAACCGGCGCCCTTCGGGACGCCATCCTGGACCGCATGCGGCGGATCGTTCCGTTCCTGGACAACCACCTGAGAATGGTCCACTCACCTTACGACGGCTTCGGCCCCCTGGATCTGACGGGCGAGGCGGATGGAGAAACACCACCCGTTCCCCACCCGGAGGAGGTTCCGCTCTGGCTCCTGCGGCGACCTCCCGCCGGAGGAGCGCTGGGCGTCGAGGGACTCCCCCATCGCACGGGCATGAAGGGCCTGCTCCTTTCGGGCGGCCAGGTGGTATGCGGGCTCTCCACCGAGGGAGAGTTCATGGCCGGATGGGGTGCGGCGCACATCGCCGGAAAGATCGATCCCAGCCGCCGCCGCCTTGTGATGTCCATGCGATCCAAGGTTGAAATGTAGGTTGATTGCGCGACGGCGGACGACAAAGTTGCCCCTCCAGAAGGTAATATGTCTTAAAATGAGTTTTGGGACAGCCGAATTCTCGGCTCAGTCAGCTGAATAGTCGACTGGTAGCGCCGGGAATATAAACTCTGACTCTTGCGAAGGAGCGGATGATGAAAAGCCTGGTGGTGTTCGGAGCGATCATCGTGCTCGCGGCGCCGCTCTCCGGCTGTCCGCGGGAGCGCTACACCCTGCGCCTTGAGGTGGACGAGCACGAGCTCAAGCGTGAGCTAACCGTGGAGGGGCTCGAAGAAAAGAAGATCCCCAAGGCCGATCTGCGTGCTCTCAAGAAGATCTATCGGGCCAAACCGCGCAAGCTCGATAAACAGAAATACCGCTTTGTCGGCACCTTCCGCGGATCGACCCCCGACGACATCGGTGGCGGCAACGGCAGCCTGCACGTCGTATCGAGCAGCCTGGGCGAGGCGTTCAGTTACATCGAGACGTTTCGGGGCGACGACGACCCCGCTGCGCAGTTAGAGGCGCGCCTCGCCGCAGTGGATCAACTCATCAAGATTGGCCGGGGGTGGCTGAAGTACGAACTCGGTTCCAAGGCGGGGTTCGAACGGCTCGACAAGTTTATCGCGACCACCGGACGAAATGACCTGCGGGCGCTGATGATTTACTCGTGGCTCGAAGCGAACGCGGCCGCCGAGTCGGGCGATCTGTTCCCGCCGGAGCTGCCCGGCTCGGGATCCGCCGGGAGCGAGGAAGCCGGCCTGGCCGACGGGATCCGGGCCTATCGGGAGCTGCGATCGGACGGGATGGACGTCCGGATGCTCCAGTTCGCGATTGCCCGCGGTTACGGCACCTCGACCAGCCTGCACAAGCTCGATGAGGCGGCGCTCTTCCATCGGGTGCTCGTCGACAAGGCGGGAATCAAGAACCCGAAGGAGTTGGTTGCGTGGGCGCGCGAGTTGTTCGATGGCGACAAGAAGCCATTCGAGGTTTCTTTCGAGAACTACATCCGCACGACTCACGAGTTTCGCGGGTTCGCAAAGGGGCGGAAGAAGGGCGCCAACAACAACGAAGTCGTCGGCGACTACCTCGTAACGCTGGAGATCTTCGACTTCTTGACCTTCTCCCCGAGCCAGGACGAACTCGCTGTCGGCCTGGTGACCGACGTCGAGCCGGCAGAAACCAACGGCCGCTGGGACGCCGCGAGTGGCACCGTACGTTGGGAAGGCTGGATCGCCGGGCGCAACGACAAGGGCGAGCCGTATCTCCACTTGCCCGATCTCTGCCATGCCAGCTGGGCGCTACCGAACACGGCAGCCCAACGCAAACAGTTCGGCAAGGTCGTGCTCGAGAGAGCCGAGCTGTTTGACTATACCAATTTCTATAACGTGCTCTCCGATGTGCACCGCGAACAATGGGACCGGTTCCTGGCGGGTCTGAACGCATCAAACATCGACCGATTGCTCGATTTTACGTTCGACGGCGACGACAAGCCAGCGGTGCACGCGCACCTGCCATTCGCGCTTTTCTATAAAGCGGTGAGTGGAAAGCCAGTACCGGAGCCGCCCGAAAGCGAAACTCCGCCGGCTAAAGGAAAATCATAGCAGCTGGGGCAGGAGCTGAATGCGACGGCGGACAACAAAGTTGCCCCTCCTGAAGATATTGTATCGCACGGTGAGTTAAGAGGCAGCCGAATTTTTGTAGGATTATTGAGAACAGGGGAGGGGAGCTAACCGGGGTCGATCGGGACTACATCATGCCGCCCATGCCGCCCATGCCGCCCATGCCGCCCATGTCGGGCATGCCGCCGCCGCCGCCATCATCCTTCTTGGGCTTGTCGGCGATGGCGCACTCGGTGGTGATCATGAGGCCTGCAACAGAAGAGGCGTTCTGGAGCGCCGCCCTGACCACCTTTGTGGGATCGATGATACCGGCCTTGATCAGGTCCTCGTACGTGTCGGTGGCCGCGTTGTATCCGAAAGCACCCTTGCCCTCGCCGACCTTCTGAACCACGATGGAGCCTTCCACGCCGGCATTCGCGGAGATCTGACGCATGGGCTCTTCAAGGGCGCGACGAAGAATGTTGACTCCTGTCACTTCTTCCCCGGGCATGTCCGGCTTGAGATTGTCGAGAACATCAACGCAACGCAGGAGAGCCACACCGCCTCCGGAGACGATTCCTTCTTCCACCGCAGCGCGGGTGGCGTTGAGAGCGTCTTCCACACGATCTTTCTTCTCCTTCATTTCGATCTCGGTAGCGGCGCCGACCTTGATGACGGCAACGCCGCCTACCAGCTTGGCCAGACGCTCCTGCAGCTTCTCGCGGTCGTAGTCCGAGGAGGTCTCATCGACCTGACGGCGGAGCTGCTCCACGCGGCTCTTGATGTCGGCCTTCTTGCCGGCGCCGTCGACGATGGTGGTGTTTTCCTTGTCGATCGTGACGCGCTTGGCCTTGCCGAGATCGTTGATGGTGACCTTCTCGAGGGACAGGCCCAATTCCTCAGCGATGACCTGGCCGCTGGTCAGGACGGCGATGTCCTTGAGCATATCCTTGCGCCTGTCGCCGAAACCCGGAGCCTTGACGGCCGCGCAGGTGAAAGTACCGCGAAGCTTGTTGACCACGAGAGTCGCCAGAGCTTCTCCGTCCACGTCTTCTGCGATGATGAGGAGCGGTTTCTGCAGGCGAGCGACCTGCTCCAGAATGGGGAGAAGGTCTTTCATATTGGAGATCTTCTTTTCGTGAATGAGAACGAGAACGTCATCGAGCACGGCCTCCATCCTCTCGGGATCCGTCACGAAGTAAGGGGAAAGATAACCTCGATCGAACTGCATGCCCTCAACGACCTCCAGTGTCGAATCCATGGACTTGGCTTCTTCCACCGTGATGACGCCCTCTTTGCCCACGGTCTCCATGGCTTCGGAGATCATGTCTCCGATGGTGTTGTCACCGTTGGCTGAGATCGTGCCGACCTGGCTGATCTCCTGGCGATCCTTGACCTTCTTGCTCATTTTTTCGAGCTTCTCGACGACGGTCTTGGTGGCCTTGTCCAGGCCGCGCTTGATGGACATGGGGTTGTGCCCCGCTGTCACCAGCTTGGAGCCCTCGCGGTACAGGATTTGCGCCAGCAGGGTGGCAGTTGTCGTGCCGTCGCCCGCGACATCCGATGTCTTGGAGGCAACCTCCTTGACCATCTGGGCGCCCATGTTCTCTATCTTGCCTTCAAGCTCGATCTCCTTGGCGACGGTGACGCCGTCCTTGGTGACCGCCGGCCCGCCGAAAGATTTTTCGATGATGACGTTCCTGCCCTTGGGACCCAACGTAACCTTGACCGCGTCCGCCAGACGGTTCACGCCGGCAAGCAACTGGGACCGTGCTTTTTCTTCAAAAATGATATCTTTTGCCATTTTTTCTCTCCTGATATTTCCGCGGCACAGTGTGCCGGGTCATGGAATTACTCGATCACCGCCAGGATGTCCTCCTCGCGGAGAATCACCATGTCATCACCGTCTATCTTGATTTCAGTGCCTGCATACTTGCCGAAAAGCACCTTGTCGCCCTTTTTGACGTCCATTCCCTGAATCTTGCCCTTGTCATCCTTGCGGCCCGGTCCGACGGCGAAGATCTTGCCCTCCAGGGGTTTCTCCTTGGCGGTCTCGGGGATGATGATTCCACCCTTGGTTTTCTCCTCCGAATCGAGACGTTTTACGATCACTCTGTCGTGTAGGGGTCTGATTGCCATGTTACTCCTCCGTTTTCTTTACTGATTTCACCAGTTTAGTTTTTCTGTTCCCGTGAGCACTCGCATGGTGAGAGTGCCAGGGCGGTCATAGTAGTCACCGTTACCGGGTTGTCAACACAACCGAAAAAAAAAACAGCATTGCTTTATCGTGATAGATTTCGTGCCCATGAGATCCCGTACCTGCAAATCGGACGACGGACAGACCATAACCTATAGAGTTATTGACGATCGGACGTCGACACAAACCCTGGTCTTCTCCGGAGGGCTCGGCGGTACCCACCTCATCTGGACTGCCCTCGCCCGAGTGCTTCGGGCCAGCTATCGACTCATCATATGGGACTACCCCGGCCTGACAGCCTCTCCGTCCTCATCCCGCGTCCGTTCCGTGAGCGTTTCCGACCTCGCGGCGTTTCAGAAAACCGTGATGGACACCGAGAACGTGGAGCGCGCCTGTATCGTGGGTTGGTCCATGGGTCCCCAGGTGGCGCTCGAGTTCAGCGACAGATACCCGGACCGGATCTCCGCGCTCGTGGCTATCTGCGGAGTGGCCGGCAGGCCCTTTGAGGATCACCAGGAGAGCGAACCAGTGGCAGCCGCGCTGGGCCTCAGAGCGGCGGTTCCCGGTGCTGTTGAATGGATTTCCGAAAGGATCGATCGCATTGAAAAACTCAAATCGATGCTCAGGAAAATCGAACATCCCACGCGATGGGCGAAGCGGCTGGGTCTGGTGGATCCGCACCTGGACGAGCTGGTCTTCGACGCCGTGATCCGCGATTTCATCGACCTGGATCCGGGCACCTACAGACAGTACGTCAAGGCGGCGGCCGAGCACGACGCCTCCCACATGCTCGGCACGCTGAAGCTTCCGGTCTTTGCCCTTGGAGGCGAGAAGGACCGCCTGGTCCCATGCGCGCGAGTCAAGGAGCTGGCAGACGCGATACCAGGCGCACGTTACATGGAGATAAGAGGAGCCACCCATTTTCTGCCCCTGGAATACGCGAACCTCACGGCCCTCGAGATCGACGAATTCATAAAACAGCGTGTGACAAATTGAATGACCGGGCTTCGCGATACCCGCTTGTCTGTTTCGATCTGGACGGCACCCTGATCGACGACACGATCTTCATCTGGAAGACCCTCCACGAGCACTTCGCCACAGACGCCGTGAAACGAAAAAACGCTCACCGGGACTATTTCGCCGGGCGTATTGCCTACCGTGAGTGGTTCGAATGCGATCTCGATCTCCTCATCGCCGCCGGCGCGACACGAGACCGGATCTTCGATCTCCTCGACGATTTGCGCCTCATGCCCTTCGCTATCGAAACGTTGAACGAACTCAGAAAGAGGGGGCACAAGCTGGCGATCATCTCGGGCAGCCTCGATATCGTGGTCGATCACCTGCTGGGTGAAATTGAATTCGATCACGTGTTGATAAACCACATTGAATTCGACTCCGACGGAAGGATATCCGGTGGAACGCCCACCCCATACGATCTGGAAGGAAAGGCAGACGGACTTGTGGAGCTGTGCCGCAGGGAGGGTATTTCCACATCGCGCGCCGCCTTCGTGGGCGACAACTCCAACGATGTCTGGATCGCAAAGAAAGCCGGCCTTGCCATCGCGTTCAATTGCAAGAGCGAAGAACTACGGGCCGTGTGCGATCGGGAGGTGACGGCGGATGAAATGCGCCTGATTCCCGATATGCTGACGTGAAAGATCTTTTCTAGTTGGGATTGGTGGATGGCCCAGTGGACGGATCCTCGCTGAACAGGAAGTTGTCCATAAGTACTAAGGAATCAAAAATCATATCCGAAGTATCCCAGACGACAAATCTCAATCTTATCGTCTCACCAGGCAATATCGGCGACTGGGTCGACAGCCATTTTGTAGCCCCACCGCGCGAATCACCGCAACCAACGTAACCAGCATAATAGTATTCATATCCTGTTCCCGATAGCTCTGAAGTTCCATCGGGGCAAGGATATCCCGCTTTGGTCATACAGTGAGTGAAGAAGGCCGGAGAATTAACGGATATGTAATTCCCACTGTCATCAAAAGAAATGTTCAAATCGTCGGGTATGGGGGTCTCCCCAATCTCGGTTGGAACCCAGCCCGAGTTGAGCATGGCAATAAAGAAATCATTGTATTCGGTGCAAGTCCAGCACCAGTACTCCTGTGAGAAGAACCTGAAATCGAACGAAAGCGACTCCGCGTTGGTGGGCACCTTGATATATACATCAACTAAAACCGAATCATTTGCCCCACTACCATTGGTGCAACTCGGATTGGTGGAAGGAAGCTGATAGAAGTGAGGTGCAATAAAATCATCTGGTGGATCTCCAGTATAGTACTCATAATCAAAACTATTTGTGGAATTGTTCGGATCGGACGCGTCCCTCGCTCGGCCGGAGGACATCATCGCCATGGTGCTGTTCTCCATCGGCAGGTTTCCGCTACTAGTGCCAAATTGATTTGTTATCGACACTTGTCTGTAGTTGGGAGTATTTGTTCCATTCGCCCGAGTAAGTGCGTATGACACTATTCCCCAGGTGTTGTTACCGGCTCCGTGTCCATCAGCCACCGACATCTTGCAGAGATCCATTGCGTTCAGCATCAGGAGCGCCTTGGCTGCGTTGACGGACGTGTCGAAGTTGGTGCTCGTGCTGCAAGCGGTGTTCAGATCCGGATCGGCGCCATCGGTCAGACCGTCGCAGTCATTGTCCACGCCGTCCCCGTCTATCTCCATGGCGCCCGGGTTTACGCCGATCTCCAGATCGTCGCAGTCGCCCTCGGATGCCATGTAGCCGTCTCCGTCTCCGTCCCCTTCGTCGCACGTACCCGAGGTACAACCGAACGGGCACGAATGACCGGTGACATCGTAGTAGCAGGTGCCCGCCAGGCAACTTCCGTAGAACTCGTATTCGTACGCGATGTCGCCGACGCAGTAATCCGGGGGCGCACCACCTCCGCAGTCTGCGGGAGTACAACCTTCATCTGCGGGGTCCTCACCCTTACAGCAACGGAATCCCAGGTTGTCCATGCGGTAGAAATCATCCGTGGCGGTATAGAAATCCGAATCGCAAACAAGACCGGTTCCCACATCGTTGTAAGACCCGCCGCGAATCTGATAGAGGCCCGAACTTGCGGGTTTCTCCGTTCTCGTCCACTCCTCCAAGTTTCCGGACATCTGGAAGATCGCGGAGCCCGAGTGCACTGAGAGGCAGCTGGTAATGAGTGGATTTGCGCCTACGTGGGACTGTCCCTCTCCCAGATCGAGTCCGTTGCAGTAGGTGGGCTGGTAAGTGTCTCCGTACGGGTAGACATGGGGCGGTCCCGCCGGTGGATTGCCGGACGAGCACGCGTACTCCCACTGCTGGGCGCTACACACTCCCCAGCAATTAGTATCCGTGCTGGGATCGCACGAGGCGGAATTGAGCCTGTCACAGGCCTCCTCCGCCTCCTCCTGCATTACCATGGCCCACGGCAGCTTGTTGCCGACAGCGCACGGCGCCGTATTCCCGATTCCCACGCTGGAGATGTCCGCATCCCAGCGAGAGGCCTCAAAAGCGAAGATCTCATAGGCAGAAGTGCCCGTGTTGACATCGACGGTCACCAGGCATCCATCCGCTCCCTCGTCGGTAACGCCGTCGCAATCGTCATCGATTCCGTTGGGTGTGGTGCCATCTTCCGTGGGGAGGGCCGCTGGAGGAACAACCACACCGGCAAGGCAGATGGTCTGCACCGCCGAGCAGCAAATGGGATTGGCGCTCGGTGTGGGATCGCAAGCCCACGTCCCCTCCACGTAGCACATGCCCACCGTGCCGGCGGAACAAGTTGTTCCGAGCAGATCTCCGTTGACGATGCCGCCACCCTCGTCGGTGAGGCCATCGCAGTCGTTGTCCATGTTGTCGCACAAGGTCTCGTGGATCACCACGTTTCCGCCCACATCCGTCTGCACATGCGCGGGATACGAGCAGTCCCAGTCGTATCCTGAACCGGTGTCTACACACAGGGGTGTTCCGGCCGATGCGCCGGTGCAACTTGAGTCGCACACCCAGGACGGAACCGCGCCTTGCAGATCTGTATCGGCCATGTCCGTGAAGCCGTCGCAGTCGTTGTCGATGCCGTCGCAGATAAGCTCGACCGTGGCATCGTTCTCGTCAATCTCGCCGTTGCAATCATCGTCGATTGCATTGCACGGGATTTCCACCGGGCCGGGGTTGCACTCGCAACCGTTGGCCTCGTTGTCGTCGGCGTTGAGGAAGGGAGCCGTGCAAGATTGAATGTGACACGTTGATGCGGAGCAGTAGAAGGAGTCCACGTTGACCCACAACGGCAGGGAGGTGGTGTCGCACGGTTGATTGCATCCGGTGCAGTGATTCACGTTGGTTCCGGTGAGGAAGTCCTCGTCGACATCGCCGTCGCAATCCTCGTCCCTGCCATCGCATAATGACTCGGAAGCAACTACGTAACGATCATCGTACACGCCGGGGCTTATCTCGACGCAATCGATGTTCACGCCGCAAACGCTGTAATGACAGACCCAGCCGGAGACGCCGTCGCAGGTTTCAGTGGAAGGACAATGCGAGCTGCACGAGCCGGGCGCAGATCCAAGATCGGTATCCACCGCGTCCGTGTCCCCATCGCAGTCATCGTCAATGCCGTTGCAGATCTCCACGGTGTTCCCCGTGGTGTCCGTGCAGTCGAGCCCGGGTCCGCCGGAGCAGATCCAGGTCCCCTCGTTGCACTCGTCTGAATCGGGACCGTCGCACGGCCCACCGAAGTTGGGTTCGTCGAACCCGTCTGGTGTGACTGTGTTGCAGTCTTCATCGTCAAAACCGTCACATAGATCAGGCAGGGGGACGGTGGCGTTCAGGCAAACCATCGTACCATTCTGGCAAGTCAGGTCCCCGTCCATACACGGGGGACCGCAGGTGTCTACCAGGACCGGCTCGTCCTCGTCAGTTGTGCCGTCGCAGTCGTTATCCACGCCGTCGCACATATCGGTAATGAGCGGACCGACGTCGCCCGTGCACACCAGCGTGGAGCCCGAGCATGAGAACACTCCCTGCTGGCACGCGCCCTCACTGGGATCGGTCGTGCAGTTGTACGTCGGTGGCAGGAATGTGCCGGGATCGCAGCCTCCGCAAGTGTACGAACTCAGCTCGTCCGTCATGCCGTCGCAGTCGTCGTCAATGGCGTTGCACGGATCCTCCGTCACGGGGGTGCCGCCGCTGCACACCACCTGGCCGAAGTATGTCGATGATGTATCTGTTTCGCACACGTTTGTTCCGTAGCAA
>JAUVDV010000127.1 GCA_030595125.1 Deltaproteobacteria bacterium | reverse complement strand
GTCCGTTATCAGGATTCCGAACTACGCGTGAACGACTTGGAGAAGAGTATCGGGTAAATGGGCAACATCTGCGGCATCACGAAACGGGGGAAGAACCAATTTCTTCCTTGACGCTGACGTCCGCTTTATCGATGGCACCTTTCTAATACCGACTGACCGGTCAGTCAAGAAAAAAAGAACAAACTTTTTTTGCCGAGCACACCACATGAATTGAAATGGTATAATTCAAGGTCTCATGAGAGCATCCTTATTAAAAAAGCTCCGGAACCTGGCCCTGCTTTTTGTTCTGGTAACTCAATTCGGATCGGGTTGCTGGATGATGCAGGCACTGCCGGGTGAGGGGGGCACGACCGACACGGATTCCGATTCCGATTCCGACACGGACACTGAAACCGAGACGGATACCTGGGTAGATCCCCATGACACCTGCAACATCGATATTGTTTTTGTCATCGACAGTTCACAGTCGATGATGCTCACCCTCAACAACCTGGTGCAGGATGGTTTTTCCGGGTTCGTCAATATGCTGGCGTCCTACCCGCAACCCGGCACCATCCGCGTGGGGGTAACCAACCATCTCTACGGACCCAAGAACATCGGCGGCCAGTCCGTGGATGCTTCCGCCTTCATGACTCGTGGTTGGCCCCTGGGCGTCTCTCACGATATTGACGGTTGCCAGGAGGTGGGTCACGAGGATTGCGATTTCGCTTCAGAAAAGCCGTGGATGGAGGGACCTTCGGGAACGTTGAGTTCGGAGTTCAACTGCGTCGGCAACTTGCCTTGCCAGGAGGATCTTTCCGTTGGAGAGCCCACCCTGCAGGCGGGGCTGGAGTCGTTGCTGTGGGACGCCAACGCAGATTTCATCCGGGACGATGCCCTGTTGTTCATGGTTTTCATCACCGATGAGGACGATCAGTCGCCCATGGACAGGGAAGACATTTACGACGGTATCATGGCCGCCAAGGATGACGAGAGCCTGACAATACCCGTAGAGGAATACGTGTACGTCGCCACCATAGCGGGCCCTGAAAACGGCGGGTGCAACAATGGAGACTTTTTCGGCGAAACCGATCCCACGCCCGAGGTGATTGCCTTCACCGCGCAGTTCGGCGGCAACGGACGCCACTTTGATATGTGCGCCACTTCCATTGAGTCTGCCCTGGGGTCGATGTCGTCGCTCATGCAGAACGGCTGTCAGGACGTTTTCGACCTATAGACTTAGTTAACCCCATCCCGGCCTTCCCCTGAGATAGGGGAAGGGGAAGTTGATGGAAGCCAGCTTAGTTAAGGTTTTCGGAGATGCGGACCGTCTCGCCGGGGCGCACGTCCACCACACGTTTCCTTCGCACTCCCAGATCCCTGTTCTCCATGAGTACTATGTGACGGCCCGGGGAAACCTTGAAGTTGACCAGCGGCGTGTTGCCCACCGCCTTTCCGTCGATGGTGACCGCCGTCCATGGGTTGGAGTTGATGGAAAGGTAGCCCTTGGATCCGGGATCGGTGATGGGAGGCGGATCCACCTGGACCAGCGGATCGGGTATCGGGTATGGCTGGTTCGGGGACTTTTTTCTCGCAAGCAGGACGTCCATGTTAACGGCTCTTCCGTCCTGCGGCGCCACCACCAGTCGACTATGGCTCGCATAGCCCGCCCTGGTAACCAGTACCTCCGTGGCGCCGGTCGACAGAAGCGCAATTGTGACGGGCGTGATTCCCACATTGCGCCGGTAAGCCATGCCCGGCTCCCTGACGGTCACGGTTGCTCCCGAGGGCCGGGACGTTACGTTGACGACGAATGTCTCGACTCCGTTCGGCGGACCTTCGGGAATCTGAAGGGGATCCTGGAAATGGGGCGGCAGATTGATCGGCGGTGCGTTCGGGTTGTCTTGTCCCGCGATCTGTAGAGGATCTTGTATAAGCTCCACCGCCTGTGTCAGATGCTCTCCACTTTCCAGGGATATCATCATCTCCACCGGCTTGTGCCCCGGACCGGAGACGTCGAGCTTGTAGCGACCAGGTCCCTTGAACGTGACGGTGTGCGGCGATCCACCCGGGTGAACGTAGCCGTCTACCGAAACTCTTGCGTTCGCAGGGTTCACGGTCAGGACAAGCGTGGGCTCCTCGGAGCCACAACCGGCTGTAAACGCGAGGGCCGTATAAACAGCGGCGATGACAAGGATATGGACTCTGGGCATGATGTCTCCTTCCGTTGCCGGAGGTAGTCGTTTCTGACCGTATGGACGTTTCTCGATAGCCAAAGAGTTAATCGAATTATACTTTTTCGCACGAGTTCGGCAACAACCCTATTTCCCCTGAAATACACATTGAAATATGGGGATAAGTGTGCTTGTTTTAGCATTCCAGGTGAATATTGCACTGTTAACCTAATAAAGAAAAAGAAAAAGAGGGAAAGATGGACAACGACAAGTCTCGGCTTTCTGCAGAGATCGGCGAAAACGTATTCGGTTTTGATCTGATGGAGGAGAGATTGCCCCGGGAATTTCACGAAAAGCTGATATTTGCGATCAGAAATCAACGCCCCATCTCGCCCGAAACAGCCGATGTGATCGCACACGCCATGAAGGAATGGGCGATTTTGAAAGGAGCGACTCACTACACTCACTGGTTTCAGCCGCTCACCGGCCTGACAGCCGAAAAGCATGACTCTTTCCTGTCGTACGATTCTAGCGGCAAGGTGATCGATCGCTTCTCGGGACACCAGCTGATCATGAGCGAACCGGATGCGTCGAGTTTTCCCCACGGCGGCCTGAGATCGACTTTCGAGGCGCGGGGATACGCGGCCTGGGATCCGTCTTCTCCGGCTTTCATCATGAAACGGGGTAAAAGCGCGACCCTGTGTCTTCCCTCTGTCTACGTGTCGTTCCACGGTGTGGTCCTGGACAAGAAGACGCCTCTCTTGAGATCGATCAGCGCCGTGAGCAAGTCCGCGGTGAGAATGCTGCGACTCCTGGGCAACAAGCGGGTCACGAGCGCCATGCCTCACTTAGGAGCGGAGCAGGAATATTTCCTGGTGGACAAGGAGACATACGAGCAACGCCCGGATCTGCTCGCCTGCGGGGCCACTCTGATCGGAGCGGGAGCCGCCCGCGGCCAGAAGCTCGAGGATCACTATTTCAGGGCCATCCCGGACAGGGTGCTGGAGTACATGGAGGACGTGGAGCGGGAACTCGTCAAGCTGGGAGTTCCGGTCAAGACAAGACACAACGAGGTGGCTCCCGCCCAGTTCGAGCTCGCGGTGCTGTACAGCTCGGTCAACATCGCGACGGATCAGAACCAGCTGGTCATGGAGATCTTGAAGAGAATCGCGCCCCATCACGGCCTCGAAGCGCTCCTGCACGAAAAACCTTTCGCCCGGGTCAACGGATCGGGAAAACATTGCAACTGGTCCCTTATCGACTCTGAGGGAGTCAACCTCCTGAAGCCCGGCAGCAATCGATCGTCCAGGATACGGTTTCTGGTGTTCCTGATGGCAGTGGTTCGCGGCGTCATGCATCACGGACCGCTGCTGCGCGGTATCGTGGCCGACGCCGGAAACGATCTGCGCCTGGGTGGAAACGAAGCTCCGCCGACAATCATGTCGGTGCACCTTGGGGAGCAGCTCAACGCGCTACTGAAAGATCTGGCCGCGGCGGTCTCGGGGAAGAAGAGCCGGGTGGAGGAGATAGATCTGGAGATAGCCGGTGTCGCTAAGATTCCCAAAGATACCAGCGATCGAAACAGGACCTCCCCGTTCGCCTTCACCGGTGACAAGTTCGAGTTTCGTGCGGTGGGATCGTCCGCCACCGTGTCCCTGCCCAACGCGGCGATGAACGCAATGGTGGCACAGAGCCTGGACCACATGTCGCAGCGCCTGTCCCTGCGGCTGGACAGTGGCGAGGATCGCACCGTCGCCGTCCTCGGGATGCTCGGCGAGGTGATCGAGGAAACCGCAGCGATACGGTACGACGGCGACAACTACACCGAGGAGTGGCTGAAAGAGGCCAAGAAAAGGGGGCTCGGGTCGGCCGGGACGACGCCTGAGGCTGTGGAAGCACTCATCAAGGATTCGACCATCGAGTTGTTCGAAAAATACAGAATGATGACCCGGGAGGAGTCCGAAGCCAGGTACAGGGTGAGGTTGGATTCCTACGTGAAGTCGGTCTCGGTGGCACTGAAGGTGATGCGAAAAATGCTCTCCACGCAGGTGCTCCCGGCCGCAATAAGATACCAGGAACGAATCGCAGTTACCCTGAACCAGACGGTGATCGCGCTGGGGAACGAAGCGACGGGCCTGAGCGCTCTTCGCGCAAAACTCGAGGAGTTGACGGCGTTGATAGAAGTGCTCGCCGGGGCGATCTCCGTGCTGTCACAGGACGAAAAGAAGGTTGAGAGCGATGGCGACATGAAGAAGATGGCAAGGTTCTGCGCAAACGAGTTGAGGCGCCACATGGATTCGGCCAGGGAGGCATCCGATCAACTGGAGGAATTGGTGGACGCGAAAGAGTGGCCGCTTCCCCACTACGATCAGATGTTGGTACTGTGATTGACTAGCCGGAAACCCAGCTCGCATCCTTCAGCCAGGTCGCTATTTTCGGGACCACCACCTTTGGGTCGTTAACGCCCGCCGCGATATCCATCACGAACGCGTAAGCAGCCTCTTCCTCGAAGGGGTTGAACATCACCTTGTTCCACTGCAGAAAGGTCACGGCGCAGGACAACCCGGTGCGCTTGTTGCCGTCCATGAAAACATGATCCTTGATGATGTAGAACATGTAAGCCGCCGCCTGATGGTAGATGTCCGGATAGATCTCTTCCCCGAACACAGAGTTGTGGAAAATTTGATCCACAAACCCCAGCCCTACCCCTGGACGCAAATTGGTTGTGGATGCCAGCATGCCGGTGCCGGTGACCTCGAGACAGAGGCGGTTAATGACTACCACCATCTTCTTGTTGACGTACCTGAGCTTCGTCCCGCTCATTTGCCCAGCCTCGTATACAGATTGAGGTTGGCCCTGAGGTTGTTCTCGGCGAGCCGCAGGGCAGACACCTCACCACCGTCCAGCCAGATCCCCCCGCAGTCGGGGCACACATCCACCACCACGCCGCTCATGTCCACCGGCTCCATCGTCGCCCCCTCCACGGGACAGAATAGATCCCGCGTATGGTCCTCTACCGAGATGGTGTCGATGTCCTCCTCGTCAAGATCAATCTCCCTGAAGATCTTGACCATCTTTACAATTGAACCCAACTCTCCGTTGTCGAGGAAGATACCGCAGCAGTCTCTGCAAATATCGACCTGCTCGTGATGGAGGCTCACCTCCTGGAGCTCCACGGCGCAAAGTGGACAACTTCTCATGATGTGATTTTTGTCGCGGGCGGAGGATCCTGTCAACAGCTACAGTCACCGCAAGTCGACGCGCCCCTGTTGGCGGGCAGGATGACGAAACCGCCGCCACCCCATGGTTGGGACCTGAAATCGATATTGAATCCGCCATACTGGGAGACGACCTCCTTGTCGGCGATTATCGTTATTCCGTCGCACTCCACCTTCTCGTCGTTATCTGAAGGCTCATCCAGAGCCATGCCCCAGGAGGGCCCGCCTCATCCATAGCCCGCAACGTAAATACGTACACATGGGCCGTCGCCATTGTCCTTCATCGCGTCTTTCAACTCTCCTGCCGCTTTTTTTGTAACTTTTATCATTGATAAATCTCCTCGAGGCCGAAGCCTCGTCTCCTTTCCAGGCAATATTTAATCACGATCCCGCATTGTGCACCCCCAGACCGCATTTTTTTCGAAATAGTTGTCATTGAGGGTTGATGATTTGCGAATTTCTCTCCTGCATAACAACGTCGAACTCGTCCGTGAACTGATTGCCTACCGGACCGGTGATGGGATAATCTGTGAAAAAACTGTTTGTACATTAGAAGTAATTAATGCGACAAAACAATATCAAAATGACATCTTCACTTGCAGAGAATGAGGTGCTTCAGTGAAACCATTGGTTTCAGTACTAATGCCTGCATATAATGTTGAAGAGTACGTGTTGGAAGCGATAGAGAGCATTCTGAACCAGACTTATGAAAATTTGGAACTCATCATTATTGACGATTGTTCCACGGATGATACTTGGCAGATAATTCAAAAATGTATGAGAAAAAACGACCGAATTAAAGCCGATAGAAATGAAATTAATTTGGGGAGACCGGAAACCAGGAACGTTCTTTTGGATTTGATCAACAAACAGAGCAAATACTATTTGTGGATGGATAGCGATGATGTTTTGGTAGATGATTGCTTGATGGCGAAAGTTAACTATTTAGAAGAAAATGTAACACTATCCGGGGTTGGTTCTTCTATTGAATATGTTGACAAAAATCTAAAAAAACTCTTCGTCAAGAAATATCCAAGAACCTATGAAGAAATCATAAAGAAAATATTCATTAGTTCTCCGTTTTCACAAGGAGGTTTCTTGCTAAGAAAAGAAGTGTCAGAGTATAGATATAATTTGGAGTATCTGGTTTGTCAGGATTATGAATTGTGGTTTCGATTGCTAGACAAGGGGCTCAAATTTGAGAATATGGATAGTGTATTCTACAAATATCGGCAGTCTGAAGACCAGGGGAAGCTAGAACACTTAAAACTATCTATCAAGAACACAATAAAAATTAAAAGCCACTATTTATTTAATCTGAAATATTTGTCGATACACGGTGTGGTTCGATATTTTTCTGAAAGCATAATGTACTTGTTGCCCTCCAAATTTGTTTTGTGGCTGTTTTACAAATTGAGTAAAAATAATAGCGAGTCCTGAATCCTTGAAATGAACATTAACTCGAGCCAGCTACCGGGTGATTCCTCGTTACAATCAAGATTTCTGATCGCGATGCGTCGTTATCTTGAAGCAATGGGTTCTGTGGCTCTTGCGATGTCGATCTGTTTGGTCGTACTGCGGCACTTGAAGGACGTCACGCTTTTATCACTGGTTGATCAGTTTTCAAACGTCTTCAAACACGTAGATTTCAACAATGGTTATTACGCCAAGATCGCCAATATTGAAGTAGCGTGGATATTCGCGGGGTGCTTCGTACTGTCCTTCGTAATTCGCGCGCTTTTTTTCGCCGTCTGTCACTTGTTGCCGAGAAAGCAATTGGGCGATCTTCGCATCGGATTTCGTGATGTTGCGGTTGTTGTCATCGTGGTGGTCGCGCTTATCCAGTTGATCGGCATGATCGGCATCTTCCAGCAGGAACGCCAACCGGATACGAAGATCAAGAGCCTCTATTACCAGAAAACAAACGCCAGGGTTGAGAACATAGTCGAACGTTTCAAGAAACACATTCCGCAAGGGGCGACACTGAAACTGGTAACGGACATGCCCTACAAGAAGCGCGATCCCGCAATGTACATTCATAGGGCACTGGTATTTCATTTCTACCCGACCGATCTGAGAAACATACGACAGAAGGAAGTCAGTCACTTTTTGTTCTACAATAAAAGGAATTTCACCAAGACCGTTCCCGATGGCTTTGAGGTTATAGGAAAACTGAATAGGCGCATGGCCGTTGCGGCCAGGAAGGACTCTTCGACACAATGACGTATTTCTGTCTGGTCCTTGCGATCGCCATTCCATGGTTGCTGGGCCTCGTGATTCTTGCGTTGTTGTTCAGGGGGAAGAGGATGGACATTCCTCTTTCTGTAGCGCTTGGCTTCGGACTTGGTTTCGGCATCTTTGCACAGTGGATGCTCTTTCTTGGGATTATCGGTGTTCCCTTCCAGGCTGGTATTGTGGGATTGCCCATTACTGTTGCTATTGTGGGGTGTCTGGCACTGTTCGTTTATCTGCGAAAAATATCCGCCGGACCAATCATTGTAGTTCCCAGATTCGGGGCGGATCCATTGATTATAGTCATGATCATCTATCTGACCGCATGTGGAGCCTACGTTTATTGGAGGGCGTTTGCATTTCCGGTCTACGCATGGGACGCGGTGGCGACCGTTTCTATCAAGGCCAAGATCTTCTTCTACGACAAATCTTTTGGAGATCTGCCGCGCTACAACCACCCACTGTATCCACTTCACATACCTCTAATCCAGTCATGGATTGCGATGATGCTTGGGAAGTGGGACGGCCATCTGGTAAAAGTCATCTTTCCCGTTACTGCCACTTGTTACGCCGTGATTCAGTATGGTTTCGTCCGATTGTTCACCGGCCCGAGGTGGGCTCTGTTCAGCGTGGTTCTGCTGACGATGTCACCACTTTTCATGCACCATGCCACCATCGGGTACAGAGACCTCACTATGTTCTACTTCAATTGTACGACTGTCATTCTGGCTTTCTGGTGGTTCAAGACGAGGCAAACGCATCTCCTTGTAATGGCTGCCCTCTTTTCCGGGTTCACCACCTTTGTGAAGTTGGAAGGAACAGGGTATCTTGCCTGTCATTCCGTGCTGATGCTCGGGATGGTCTTACTGTCGAAGGAAATAAGGTGGACCGGGAAGATAAGGGTTCAATCTCTCTTCAGTGGTATCAGCATTGGTATTTGGTCCGTCTACACCGTATACAAGTACGCTCGTGGGCTGGAGAGCGGTGGGTGGCGCTATGAGACTGCACTTGGTGATCAGGCTCTCGACCGCGTACCTGCGATACTCGAATCCTTTGCGAACAATCTGTTTACAAGTGGCAACTGGGGTATCATCTGGTTTCTGTTTGTATTGAGCCTGCTTCGATTCAAGAGAATCTGGCAAGACAAGCTCCTTGGTCTCTTCGTCATGGCCTGTCTGATGTTCATTGGCTTCTATTTCCTTGTTGCGCTCCTCACACCAAACTTCGTGTACCTCGCCGGAGGCCAGGCTTCAAAGGGTCTCGCAAGGGTATTCCTCCATTTCTATGGTCTCGCCCCAATAGCGGTCGTTTTAATAAACAGCCACACGGAACCCGGGACCGATAATACCCTCCTTTCCAAAGAGTCGGAGTCGTCATAACATCTTGACGGATTATAGACTTTTTGCGAGTTGCGCTCGATTGAGATTCGTCGTGGGAAATTTTGATAATACTAATACCGATAAGCCATTCCGAACTGATGTTCAGCAAGCTCCCGTTTGCCACCATCGGGCTGATACTTCTGAACGTAGTTGTGTTCATCCTGACCTGGGGGACTCTGGATGAAGGCCTGGAGCGCGAGCAAGAGTCACGGTCCAGAGTTGTTCACTACTACGTCGAGCACGACTATCTTGAGGTTCCCGAAGATCTATTATCCCAGTTCCCCGAGGTAGATCAGTCCCTCTACGCCATTAAGGGGGAGTGGATCGAGTGGTTTCTCGACAACCAGGAAAAAGCAACCGGGGAGATCAAAGGCATCCTCGAATCAGACGGACGCCAGTTCCTCGCTACTGAAGAGGAGCGAGCGGATCAGAAACTTCGCACCCTGGAAGGCAAGCGAGCGTCGGTCAGGAAAGACTCCCTGGAGAAGATCAGGAGTTCGTTCCTGGTGAGGATCGGCGATCTGGATTTCGAAGAATGGCGGAACCAGCAGGATCGTCTGGACGAATTGGATTCCAAGTACCGGGAGGTTGCGGCCGGAACAATTGCCCGGCGGTTTGGGTTCGTGCCGGCCGAGCCGAGTCTGCTGGGGCTGGTGGGGCACATGTTCCTGCACGACGGAATAATGCATCTCATCATGAACATGCTCCTCCTGTGGCTGGTGGCATCCAGGCTGGAAGACCTCTGGGGCAGGGCGGCCCTGATCATCTCCTTTATCGTCCTGGGCCTGGCTGCGGCGGCCGTGCACGGTGCAGCCAACTGGGGTAGCCCCGTCCCCACCATTGGAGCATCCGGGGCTGTCGCGGGTCTCATGGGGGCGTTCCTGGTGCGGTTATCCAGGACCAAGATCAAGTTCGCATACTTCTTCTTTATATTTTTCAGGCCCAAGTTCGGGGTTTTCGAGGCGCCGGCTGCACTGATGCTGCCCCTGTGGCTTGTTTCAGAGATTGGTAACGCGGTGATGTTCGGTGATTTTTCATCCGTCGCTTACTGGGCACACATTGGAGGCTTCGTTGTCGGGATCCTGCTAGCGGTAGCGTTCAAGCTCACCGACTTCGAGCGGAGGGTTCTGAAGCGCGAGCCGTACCTGCAAATAGATAACGCCGAACTTCCCCTGGTGGCTTTCCAGGGTGCCGACAACGCCAACCCGCCGGTGATCACGTCCGCTCCCCAATCTCCGGATCGCGCTCGTCAACCCGCCGGTCCCGCGCTCTTCGTTCGGGAATGGAGCGTTTCCGATCTGGACGGATCCGGCCTGACCTGCCGGAGCTCCGGAGACGAGATGATGATCCTTGCTCCCGGTACCGTGACAGCCATCCTGACCGGAAGAGTGGATACCATTGGAGGCCACCTGGCAAACGAGTGGTTCTCCTCCGGGCAACCGCCGTCGCCCCCGGCCGTGCTGGTCGCTTTGGTCCACGGTACCCATGGCTCCCACCGGACGTGCCTGATAGACGCCGGAAAGCTGCGATACAATCGGTTCATGCCTCCACACGCTTTGAAGCAATCTCCGAGGGAGAATTTCTTCGTGTTCCTGTCGCTCATCCGCCGAACCTTCCCCGGAGCCCACCTGGTCAACCTGGATGAAGTGCTCGAGACGACCAACCTCCCGGTGCACACCAACCTGGAGGACTTTCTCTCATCCCTTCGAAGCGCTGTGAATAAAGGAGCCCCATGACGTCAATGAAAAACGTCCCCGCGCTTGTGAAGCGTCTCTACAAAGTTGTCGAAGAACTGGGCAAACTGCCCGGTGCCAAGGATCGGCGGTTCACTCCTGATGGTCACCTGGTTGGAAGCCTGGGTGAAGTTATCGCGGCGTATGAGTACGGATTGGAACTGTTGCCCAACTCCACACCGGTTCACGACGCTGTAGCAGTCGATGGCACGTTGGTGCAGATCAAGATGACTCAGGGGAAGTCGGTTGGTCTTAGAGAAAACCCTGATCATTTACTGGTGCTGAGTCTTAGTCCCACAACCGGCGAACACTCAGAGGCATTCAACGGCCCCGGTGATATAGCGTGGAACCTGGCGGGAAAGATGCAGTCGAACGGACAGCGACCTGTATCGCTTGCGAAGTTGAAGAGTGCACAGAAAGATGTGCCTCGCGATCAAGTTCTCCTGAAGGTTCAGGACGGGTACGGAGGCAAACCAGATGACCTTTCTAGACTCTGAAAAACAACGCCAAGCGATCATCCGGCGAAAACTGTTCTCCCCCGTCGCCCAGGTCCCGGGCAAGATACGGGATACCGAGCGGGAGTTTGCTTTGCAGGATTCTCAGGGACACGAAAATCTCCAACGTGACATTCGAGACGGCGCTCTTCGATATTTCAAGGAGAGAGAGATCCCCTGGCATATGGCCACGCGCAACGAGGACACCGGGGAAACATTTCCAACCAACCACCTTTGTTCATCGCAAGTACTCTGCGTCAACGCACTGTGGCCGTTCGTGGTGGACCCGGAACTGCACAAGCGGGTACTGGGAATTTACTATCCCGAAATGGCGGAACCGCTGGAGATGACGTCAGATGGGTCCAAGATCAGCGACCATCATCCGTTCGTATCTTTCGAATGGATCGGGGAGGAAAACTACCTTGGCGAGGTGGGGGACAAGTTCCGAAAGGATGGGGTGCGTCAACGGGGTGCGCTGGCCACCAGTGCTGACTTCGTTTTTCGCTTCAGGCGTCATGACGGCAAAATTCAGCTCGTACTCGGAGAGTGGAAGTATACCGAATCTTACTCCAACAAAAAGCCCGACACGAATGAAACCCGCCGTCGCGTGTACAGTAAGTCGTTCGAAAGATGGAAAGCGGACAACCCCGGGCTCCCAGACTACGAACATTTCTTTGTAGAGCCGTTCTACCAGCTAATCAGAAGTTCCTCCAATAGAAGCAATCAGTTCTGCCATGAATTCGGATAGATAGGTTCGATCGCGAATTCCCGTTACTGTCTACACGGTGATACTGCCCAGGAGGTCGTAGACCCTTTGCTGCTTGGGGTTGGGCCTG
>JAUVDV010000126.1 GCA_030595125.1 Deltaproteobacteria bacterium | reverse complement strand
GTGCTCGCGTTGACCGGCGAGGAGATCGACATGAGGGAGGGTTGCATCCGGCTCGCTCCCAAGGACTCCACAACGAAGAAACGGCCCCCTGCGATCTACCTCACGAGCCGCACGCGGAAAGCTCTCTCCGCCCTACCCCGTCCGATGAGCGGCATTCCGGTCTTCATCAACCCGAATACCGGCAAGGCCTGGGTGGACATCAAGAAGATGTGGAGCCGTGCACGCAAGGCAGCCGGTCTGGAACACGTCATCTTCCACGACATCCGCAGGTCGGCGATCACCAACGCGAGGCGCCGGGGGGTGCCCGAATCGGTGATCATGAAGATGTCCGGCCACAAAACGAGGTCGGTGTTCGACCGCTACAACATCATCGACGACGAGGACCTGCGCCAGGCCGCACTGATGATCGAACGAGGCCGCGCGCAGGAGACCGAGTGCAACGACGAGACGGCAAAGGATGAAGCGCAATGATACCAGGGCACCGATCAGCCAGAACGTTTTGGATGAAGTTTGGTGAAAGTTTGCTAATCAGTGCCGACCAGCTTGCCCAAAAGACCAACGATTTCAGCGCGCCCAGCAGGACTCGAACCTGCGACCCCCGGTTTAGGAAACCGGTGCTCTATCCGGCTGAGCTATGGGCGCTTAACCTGCATTAAGCAGGCCAGGGAATGCTCTTGTAGCGCAAGAGGGTGGTGAAGGCAACGGCTTCGAAAGGACCCCGTATTTGCAACAGAAGTTCATTTTTTCACAACGAACACCGTTTTTAAGAAGGAATATCTGGAAGGCAGTGAATAAGCACTGTCGCTCCTTGTCCTACCCATGATTTAATACCCAACATAACTTCCAAGAAGAAAGAAAAAGGGGGCATCAAGATGATGAATAAAAAACTGATCGTTCTGGGGATCATCGCTTTCATGGGAATCGCACCGATTGGTTGCGGCAATGGAGATAGCCCCGATGCGGACGCCGGTACCGACACGGATACAGACGCGGATACAGATACCGATGCTGATACAGACACCGATACCGATACCGACACCGATACCGATACCGACACCGATACCGACACGGATACGGACACGGATACAGACACCGATACGGATACCGATACCGACACGGACACAGATACGGGCACAGACACGGGAACTGACACCGGCACGGATACCGGGCCGTGCGTGGACCCCGTGGCGGGAGATCCCTCGGTAACAACCTCCGACCAGACCTTCCCCTACGGCACCGTTTCCGACACCTATACACTGACGTTCAGCGAGGAAGTTTTCGGGGCGGATACCAGCAACGTCACCTGGGTTGCGGTTACCGGCAGCGGAACGATGGACAGCATCAACTCCACAGACGACATCAATTACGACATCGATTTTTCAGGCGCCGTCGATGGAGATCACTATCTTCTGATAATTGACACGGACATTGAAGATACCTGCGGCAACACGCTTGCTTCCACCGTGACCATTAACATTCATATCGCAACCTGCCCGGACCCGGTAGTCGGCGCGCCGACAGTGATCTCCGGCAACGAGATCTATCCCTGGGGCACAACCTTCGACACCTACACCCTGACTTTCAGCGAGGACGTTTTCGGGGTGGACACCAGCAACGTCACCTGGATGGCGGTGATCGGCACGGGGACAATGGACAGCATCACCCACGTGGACGACGCCAATTATGATATCGATTTTTCAGGCGCCGTCGATGGAGACCGCTACCTGATGATCATCGATACGGACGTGGAGGATTTCTGCGGCAATCATCTCACCGCTTCCGTGAGCATCATGATCGATATCGACATCTGCGCCGACCCGGTGCTCGGCCAACCAATCGTCACCTCGGGAGCCGGGGCATATTCATCCGGTACGACATCCGACACGTATACACTGACATTCAGTGAGGACGTGTTCGGCGTGGACACGAGCAATGTATCCTGGGTTGCGATCACCGGCAGCGGGACAATGGACTTAATCACGCAGGTGAGTGCCGACACTTACGATATCGATTTTTCGGGCGTGGCCGACGGTGATCAGTACATACTGATTGTCGACACCGACGTCACAGACACCTGCCTGAACAACATGGCATCACCGGCGAGCATCTCCATTGCTGTCGGCGCATGCGCGGATCCGGTAGTGGGCCCGCCTGTCGTCACGTCACCACTTTCCATGAACTTCGGTCCGGCCCCGACCGGCGCTTACAACCTGACCTTCAACGAAGACGTTTCCGGCGTTGACACCAGCAACGTCAGCTGGACCCCCATCACCGGTTCGGGAACGATGAGCGGCATCACGCCGGTGAGTGGTAGCATCTACGAGGTTGCCTTCTCGGGCGTGGCGGCGGGTGATCAGTACATCATCGTCGTCGATACGGACGTCGTGGATACGTGCGGAACCCCACTTGCTGCCGCCGTTGCAATAACCATCACCTTCCTGCCGGAATACTTCTTCGAGGACTTCGAATCCTTCACCATTGATGTAGTGGACGGCCAGGTCGGCTGGACGGGCACCCCGGGGATCGGCGCCGGGTACGACTGGTACGCGGAATCGGGCCCCACTTTCTCCATGGAAACAGGTCCTGTCGGCGATCACACCACAGGCTCTGGTGTGTACGTCTACACCGAGGCCTCAATTCCAGCGATTCTGGGAGAAACGGCGCACATCGAAACACCGTCGATAGATCTGACAACGGCCTCCAGCCCCGTGCTCTCCTTCTGGTACCACATGTACGGCGCCGACATCGACGACCTGGTCGTGGCGGTGGACGGCGGCTCGGGTTACACGAACGTGTCGACCCTCACAGGTGAGCAGCACTACTCCGAAGTCGATCCGTGGACCCAGATCCTGGTAGATCTCTCTTCTTTCACCGGCAGCGTCGTTACCATCCGCTTCACGGGTACCCGCGGCGCCGATTTCCACGGCGACATGGCGATCGACGACATCCTGGTAAGTGAGCCGATGGCGCCCACGGCCGACTTCATGGCCACCAACGTTAATCCCGGTGATGGGGAGGTGATCGATCTGATCGACCTCTCGCACCATGCTCCGACCTCCTGGCTCTGGACAATCACAGGCCCCGGATCCGTGACCTACCAGAGCGGGACCACCAACACCGACCAGGATCCGGAGGTATCCTTTGGTACGTCCGGCCTCTACACCGTCGTGTTGCAGGTCACAAACGCACTGGGCTCCGACACAGAAACAAAAGTCGATTACATCGATGTTCAGTCCTGGTATTTCTCCGAGGACTTCGAGGACTTCATCATAGACGGCGTTGTCGATGGTCAGGACGGCTGGACGGGTACCCCGGGCACCGGCGCAGGGTACGACTGGTTGGCGCAAAGTGGGTACACCACTACCTTCGACACCGGTCCGGATGGAGATCACACTACCGGCACCGGCAATTACGCTTATACAGAAGCTTCGTCGCCTGCGGTTGTGGGGGACACTACCTTCATGGAGACCCCACTTATCGATCTCACCGGTTCGAGCGATCCGCAACTGGTTTTCTGGTACCACATGTACGGCGCCGATATCGATGACCTGGCCGTGGCGGCGAACGCCGGCTTCGGTTACATAACCCTCCTGACCATAACGGGGGAGCAGCACATTTCGGGGAGCGATCCATGGAAACAGGCCCTGGTCGACCTTTCGAGCTTCGTCGGCAACACCATCACAATTCGCTTCACCGGCACCCGTGGTTTCGATTTCCTCGGCGACATGGCCGTCGATGACATCATGGTTCGCGAGGCGGAGGCGCCCACCGCCAACTTCACGGCAAACGAGACACTGCTGGACATCGGACAGGTCGTGAACATGACCGACCTGTCGTCCGATGGCCCAACCACCTGGTCGTGGACCTTCACCGGCCCCGGATCCGTGACCTACCACGGTGGAACCAGCAGCACTCACCAGAATCCACAGGTCTCCTTCAGTGCGGCCGGCATGTACACGGTCCAGCTGCAAGTCTCGAATACCCATGGATCCGACACGGAGATCAAGACGGGTTATATCGAGGTAGTAAATGCGTACCTGATGGAGGATTTCGAGACCTGGCCGCCGACCGGCTGGTCCATTATAAACAACGGCGGTGATTGCGTATGGGACAGCACCGCTTTCTGGGGAAGACCCAACTACGCAGGTACCGGGAACGCAGCCGACGCCGACTCCGACCACTGCGGCACCGGAACAACGATGGACACCGAACTCCACTCTCCGGCGATCGACCTGTCCACTGCAAGCTCGGCCGATCTGGGCTTTCTGGCATCCTTCAACTATTACTCCCTCGGGAACTACTTCGCGGTCTATGTATCTGACGACGGAGGGTTCTCCTGGACCAATGAGCTATACTGGGCCACCGATCACGCGGATCACGGTCCCGGCGAGAGCGTCGTAATAGACCTGGATTCGTATGTGGGATCCTCCAACGTGATCATTTCGTTCGAATACTATGCCCCGAGCTGGGACTACTGGATGATAATCGACGACGTGATTGTATTTTAATTCAACACCTGGCACTCCCAGTCGGCGTAGTGGTCGGGATCGTGGTTGTTCCCGTCAACATCGCAGGTGCAGACATCGCCGCCAGAATAGGCCGCAACCATCATCGTCAGATTTGATTCGAAAGACATATCGCAGTTCGCGATGCTGCTCGAGCCGTTCAGCTGGTCTTCGGGAGACGCCCCAATATCGAGGATCACCGCCCATAGCGCATCGGTTGTGACATCGTTGTACTCGATGAGAGTCAGATCATGGATCTCTTCGTGCTGGTGTTCCAGGCCGGTCCATGCGTATCGGAGCTGGACTGCCGCTACATCGCCCTGAGATCCAAGCGTGAAGTACAACTTCATGGTGTCTGACGGATCGCAATATCGCTCCCAGTGGGTCAACAGGCAAATATCATCCTCCCCGGTGTCGGTATCCGTGTCCGTGTCCCCGTCCGTGTCGGTATCCGTGTCCGTGTCCGCCCCACCGTCGTCTATTGATCCGTCGTTGCTGTCACCCGTGTTCTCAGTATCACAGGCGGAAACAAACGCCCATGAGAGCACAGTGGTCAGCACGATGAATACTCGGCCTGCATTGGTCATCACATTGTCCTTTTTGGGATCGTCTATTCAATAATTATCGGAGCGCAGGTCGAGACACCGGCGCCCCAGATGTCGTATCCGGAGTCCGCGATATGGACGGTAAGGGTGCCGTCCATGTCGAGCTTGTAGACAGTGGAGGAGTCCTCGAAGATCTTCTTGAGGAAGATATAGAAACTCCCCCCCCAGTACGCAAATGCCCAGGACAGAGGCGTTCCGGAGAGCTCGCCAAGCTCGAAGCGCTTTGTTGTTTCGTCAATGTACAGGCCGGTTGTCTTGTCGATCTCGGCGATCACCGGGGGAGAGGCATTCGGAGCAAACGCCCATAGTTCGCCCAGCTGGTTGCCGGTGAACTCCGGGCGTGGGTCCGGAAATACTCCTCCCGTAGAGGCCAGGGCGCCGGTGGTGACGTCCAGGATTCCAAGCGAGTTCCCCGATGCCATACCGGCGACATAGAGCTTCTCCGCGCTGGTGCTTGGTCCGTCCGTAACAAAACCCATGCCGAAGGTGTTGCCGAAATCCTGGTTGCTTCCACAGGAATATGGGGTCTGCTCCTCACAGATTCCTGTATCGATACTGACCTTGTTCACGCCCACGCAATCCAATGAGTCAGAGGCGTAGAGAACATATGCGTAGCCGTCTCGCCCCACAGCCATCGAGAACGGATGACCGCTCGTCGGACACGACAGTATACCGGAACCCACTTGCTGAAACGCCGCACCGGCGGGCGCCAGTGGGTCGAAGCTGTAGAAGCGGTCATTTTGGTCCACCACGTACACCAGCTCCATCGCTTCAGTGCATTCGTCTCCGTCTGTGTCGCTATCCGAGTCCGAGTCGGTGTCTGAATCGGAATCGCCGTCGGTGTCAGTATCCGAATCCGAGTCCGAATCCGAGTCGCCCGCCCCATCTATGCGGCTATTGTCCTCACACCCAAACAGCCCAAAGAAAAGAAATGCCGCCAGCGCGACAAGAACTCCACACACAGGAAATTGGTATTTCATGACTAGCCTCCGTTGTCTCTATGACCTTGCTATCGGTTTCAACAGTATGGTGGGGAGCAAATAGGCGAAACGGGTAGACTACCGGATTATTATTCCAGATCTATTTCCACAAAATCGTAATATGTCTTGTATCCCCACTTAGTGGGGGAACTACAACTGTTGCATGCAAGCTTGAAAGTATCGATGGCGCCAGAGTATTGCACAACCGTGGTTTCATTGTGGTAGGTGAGCTGACCGGTGGTCTCGTGAATCGCCACGCCGTTTACCACTATTGATCGGTTGGGAATGACACAGCAATTATCGTATTGATCGTCGAGTTGAGTGCTGCCACATGCATCAACGTAGCTGCTGTAGTCTTTCTCGGTGCGCCAGGCGACGGTGATCAGATAGTCGCCGGAAGGCATGTCCAACGACGCCGAGAGCTCCGCCTCATCAAACGAGCCCAGGATGATCATGTGTTCCGTTCCGTTGTTGTAGAACTCCGCGGCATCGTTATCGGCTGGAGATCCTTCTCCGAAAGGGTACGCTGATTCGGTGAATACAGTCGAGCCATTGAAATCGTCGCGGAAATAATACGGATCGGGGCCGGCATCGGTATCGTCGTTGGTGTCCGTATCCGAGTCCGTCTCCGAGTCCGTCTCAGTATCCGAATCGGCATCGAGGTCACTTTCGGGCCTGGCAACAACGTGACTATCCAGGCAGGCCGACGACCACATCATCAGCAAGGAGCATATGATCATTTTGTTCATAGCTGTCCCAGTCGCTCTCTCGCTCGTGGCGTCTGGATCCCATTTGGAAAATCGCGAATGAAATCGATGAGTGCCCGGCGTTCCAGCTCCCGCCGTCCGAGGGCTCTCAGGCACAGCACTCTGCTGAATGATGCTTCCTGAACCAGTACGCCTCGGGGTTTTGCGTTCTTCAGATATCGTTCGAAAGAACGGAGCGCCGCTGATGGCTGGTGGAGATAATCGAGCTGGATGTTTCCCATGGAAACACAGGCGGCGCGCGCCTGCCTCGAACCCGGGTGCAGGCGAATCAACTCGCGGTATGTCACGATCGCCTGTTCCCAGTTTCTGGCCTGGCGGAACGATTGTGCCTGCGCCAGAAGCTCTTCGGGATCCGGCCCTGCGGGGAGCGGGCCGGTGGCCCGTTTTGCAACAGGCGCTGCGGAAGTTTCCTCGAAAACGGTTTCCCCTTCGGGCACCTCGGACAGATCGAACTCACGGAATACCATGGACCCGGGCACCATCTCGAGCGTTGTTCGCACGGTCTCCCTCCCATCCATCGAGACTTCGACGACGTGATTCCCCGCCCGGATAGTCATTGTGAACGGAGTCAATCCCTGCACCACATCGTCCAGCGATACCGTGGCTCCGGAAGGAATGCTCGCGATCCTGAGCGATGCCGTCTGCGAGGCCTTCGTCAGCGAAAGAGCCTCGCGAATCATCTCGTATTCCATTCTCTCCTGTGAGGTGATCGTCCGTGGCGAGGGCTCGCCCAACGCGATGGCCTGCCCCGAGGCCAGGGTTCGGGCGTTTTTCTGCGGCCCGGGCAATCGAACGTTGCCCCGAAAAACACAGACCGTGGTCTTCTCCGGCTTCACGTTCACGGAGAAGACGGTCCCGGTCACGGTGACCTCGCCGTTTGGAGTGACCAGTACCAGAGTGGGCCCGTCCGCTTCCGGGTCGACCTCTCCGAATACGTGGCCGGCTTCGATGTTGACTATGAGTTTATCGCTGTCCAGCCGCTCGAACGAGGCACGGCTCTCCTCGCCCAGGTGAAGTGAAACAATCCCTTCAAAATCGACCACGGCCGATCCCTCCCCCACGGAGATGCGGGATCCCTGTTTCAGTCTGACGGCCTCGATTTCTCCGGCGTTCGTGAGAACGACAGCGCCGGAAGAACGCTCGAGAGTCCAGAAGAAATCCTCTGGCTCGGCGCTCGCGATCTTCGTCGGAAGGGGGGAAGTCTCCTTGAAAAATCCTCCGGTGAAAAGCGCTGCTCCGATGACCGACGCGATCAGGAACATTGCGGCAAAACCGATGCCGATCCCCATTACCAGGCGCTTCATCGAACCGTCGCGTTCGGTCAGGACTTGTTTCTCCTTACCCAGGATAGAAACAAACTGCTCGACTGCCCTTTGTCTGGCCAGATCGTCCAGCTCCGGAATCGGTCCGCTCGTGTCGTCCAGCTCGAGCATCCCGAGCAACCGGGATTCCTTGCGGCAATGCTCACACTCCCTCACGTGTATCGCGAGCCACTCCAGGTCGGACTCCTCGATCGCGGTCACTTCGGCTCTATCGAGCCAGAGCTTGTGTGCCCGCGCACAGTTCTCCTTACTCATTACTGTCGCCTCCTTCACCTGTCCATTCCTCGAACATGGCGTCGTCGCCCAAGAGTCGGCGGAGCTGCTTGCGCCCCGTCTTCAAGCGGTAGCGTACCGTTTCAAAGCGCGCACGAGTGATCTCGGAGATCTCCGGCACGCTGTAACCGAGCACCAGATGCAGCACGATCACCTCACGGTGTTTCGGCTTGAGGGCTCCAAGTAACTCGTAGAGCCTTGCCCGTATCTGGTGTTTTGAGAATGAATCATCTGTTGTTGCGGCATCGAGATTCCGATCGGAAAGCGGCGCCATCATCGTGTTGTCATGATGCCTGGATTGCTTGAGGCGCCGGATCGTGGTGCGTGCTGCAATCTTCTGTGCCCAGGACTCGATCGAACTCAATCCCCGGAATGTGTGGGTCGATCTGATAATTTCAAGCATCGACAACTGAAAGAAATCATCAACGTCCCGATGTCCTCCTGCGAGGTAATACACTGTTGCCCGTATCCGGTTGAACAGTTGCTTTGCCAGCCTGCGTTGCGCCCATTCTTCGCCCTGAGCGGCCGCCCGGGCAAGGCCGATATCGTCAATGTCGGTACGCATGGCGACCATCAAAGTCATCTGAAAAGGCACCTCCTGTCCTGTTAGTGGGAGCGCGGATCGGATCCGGGTAGCTTTGGGGGCCTGTTTTCCATCAAAGAAACTCCACTACCATCCCCGCTACCAGCCTCGGTTGTATCGGCCAAAAGTCGATCAGCACTTGTCTTCCCTCTGACGTTTCGGCAACGTACTGTAAATCTTTGAACGGAATCCGACCCGCGACAGACAGAAACAACCCGATACGATTGCGAAAAATGGAATACAAGGTGACTGAAGGCATCAGGCCGCAAACCAGATCGTCGGTATCATCATCCGGCACCAGGTCTTCGGCCAGGTTGTGCTGCTCGATAGTGATGAAATCGAGAAAGAAGGCCAACGCGAAAGCGACGCGCATTACACCGTGGCCCAGACGATAATGCACTCCCAGATGGGCCGGATGGCGCTTCACCGACATCGAGGCCTCATCGCTGCTATTTCTTATCGTTGACAACACATCATATCCGGCCAGCAGGCCGAAACCGGACTCGAAAAGCATTATCACATCGAGGGCCATTCCTTGTGAGAATATCGGCCCGTCCGCCTGCATGGCGAGATCGAAACCGACGCGTAGATCCAGAAAGTGAACTTCGTTATCAGGCTCCTTGATTTCCTCGGGCTCGACAGGTGCGACCGGTCTCGATGCGGCGACGCCGATCTGTGTTCCCGCCAAGATCTCCTGGATGGTCATACGCGTGATTATGGCAAGTGACTCGGTGCTGCCCCGGTCGCCGGGATCCTCGATGAGGCGTGTATAGGTCCGGTCGCCCTGACTCGTAGATATGAAGAAGAAGATCTCGCTACCGGTCTCGAGATCACACCAGAACACTGCAGCCGCATTGTGTTCAAGGACAACCCGTCGTGACAGGGCTATTCGTCCGTCGGGATCGCCGGGGTAGACGGGCACCGAGTGCAAACGCAAGATGACCGGTAGTCCGCTCAGCTGTCCGGTGACCGCCCGGATCATGGCTCCGGCCAGGCCTTCCTGGCCATCCGGAACGATCATCACAATGAGCCGCTCCTCGGAATCGGACGCGGCAGCGCTCGTGACAAACATAGTCATGAACAGGACTGCTGCTGCAAAGCAAAGCTGCCTCATGGCGACTCCAGCGCGATCTCCACGAAATCATAATACGTGTCATAGGTTATCGGTATTTCATACCTGGCGGCGCTGGCAACCGAGAGCTTCAGGCTGTCGATTGTTCCGGTATACGGAACTATCGTGGTTGAACTGTAACCTAAAAGCTCACCCGAGGTTTCGTGGATGACTGCGTCGTTGATTACAATCAGGCGTTGTGAGGTTGTGCAGGAACTGCCGTATTCCTCGTCGAAATGAGTTTTCTCGCAGTCATCAATCATCTCCCAGTAGTCTTCCCCTGTGCGCCAGGCGACGGTGATCGTATAATCGTCATTCGGCAACCCCAGTACTACCGAAAGCTCCGCCTCGTCGTATGCGCCCAGGATGATATTGTGCTCTGTTCCGGTGTTTTCAAACTCCACCAGATTATAGACAGGTAGATATGGATCCCCAAATGGATACTCGATCTCCGAAAACACAGTGGAACCGTTGAAATCATCACGGAACTTCACCGGATCCGTGTCCGTATCGGTATCCGTGTCGGTGTCTGTGTCGGTGTCTATGTCGGTATCCGTGTCAGCATCCGTGTCTGTGTCTATGCCGGTCTCCGTGTCCGTGCCTTCACCGAGTCTGACCACTATGTGGGCATCCACGCACGCCACCGCAATCACAAGCAAGAAACCCAGGATCGGCAACACCGCAGGAAATCTCGTCAACGCGATGCCCATTCAGCCCGCTACCACGATCCGCATGTGTATCGACATGTAGCTATCTATATGTGGATACGTTGTGGAGTCGCCCGTTTTGCTCTGCACGTCATAGAAATCACCGGGGACGACGAAAGGCTGGTCCGGTTGATCCTGGTACTGCATGATCGAATTCTCGTAGTCGGTGTTGTAGAAGAAGATCGTGTAGGTTTCCCCGGCGATCAACGTGTAGCTGAGATCAGATCGATACCATTTCATGGAGCCATCGCCCGCCACCACCGTGCCACTTGCGAGCGGCCCACCGGTCCAATCGGCCAATCCGACGACGATCGTGGCGCCGGCAGGCAGATTGACCCACCATTCCGCCGCCACCATCTCAAGGCCCACGGAAACAGTCAGCTTGTAGCCTTTGTTTGGCGAGTAGAGGGTTCCAGTAGTCAAGGTGGTCCCGGTGGTCGGGGTCAGGTCGATCAATATCTCGGCATCGGTATCCGTGTCGGTGTCCGTATCAGTATCCGTGTCGATATCTGTGTCTGTGTCGATATCCGTGTCTGTGTCGGCATCCGTGTCTGTATCCGCGTCCGTGCTTTTGCCGGGCCTGACTACAACGTGGGCATCCGTACACGCCGTCGTGATCACAATCATGACACTCAACAGCGACAGTACCGCCGAGAATCTCGTCAGTGCGCTGCTCTTGGCCACTAACTACTCCATTTCACCGTTGATTCTCCTGAAATCAGTATACCTCTATTTCTGTCGTGGTGGATGGAAGAAGTCGTTCGGTCACTCCGATCGTTTCTACTCGATCACCGGAGGCAGGTCGGGAACACAATCGATCTCCACCGAGACGGAGGTGGGCGCCCAGTCCAGGTTCAGCGGGTTGAAGACGATGCCGTCTAAAGAGGTGATCGCGCTCATGTTGTCGAAGTCGGTTTGCTGGGCGAGGCTCTCGTATTCCCCCACCGCCAGGAAACCCTTTCCGTGGTCGGTGGCAAAGGAGGCGATCTCGTCAACCCAGTCGTGACTCCAGGAGCCATACCCGAACCCGCAGAAGATCAATACGTCGAAGTCGGCCGCCATCTGCGCCGGATTCCCCTGATAAACAGCGGGCAGGCTCTGGCCCAGGTAATCGACATAGCTCGGCAGGGGCGTATAGCTCGGAGGTGGAGAGGGGATGCCGTTGGGGTCGCACAGGTAGTGGCCGAACGACACAACCACCGGATCATCGACCTGGCCCAGGTAGCCGACGACATTGAACGCGCCGAGAAGCAAGGCGAGCGTGGTAGAATCGCACCATGCGATTACATGTCCGTCCTCGCCCCAGCGG
>JAUVDV010000120.1 GCA_030595125.1 Deltaproteobacteria bacterium | reverse complement strand
GATCCTCGGGCCCCTCGTAGTTTGCCAGTAGTTGGTCGATGACCTTCTGGGGAATATCAGCCATGGGTTCCTCCTCTATAGTAGAGGCCTCACCCGATTGTTAAACCCAAAAGCCGTTTACACAGAATTTCTTACAGTTCCCACAGTTTTTGTGAAACGCCTTTACCGTCTTGATGGCGGCGTTCCGCTGTGTCTTTGTGGGCTCCTTTTATCAGTCGCCCAGCAGTTGGTGAACCTGCGGCCAATGAACATTCGATTGTAATCTCCCGTCCAAGGATGGCGGCTCAGGCGAAGTGTCTTATACTTTCCGCGTCTACAGCGAACAGAGGTGCACGATGCCGATTCGAAGACCAGAAGCTCTCCTCGCAGCCCGGTTCATCATAGCGCTCTCCCTCTTGGTCACGTTTCGAGCGGCGGCGGATCCGCCTCCCACCAGAATGGATTTCCACGATAGTGCCGGCGCCATGGCCCTGACAGCAACAGCCTACCTGCGAGGTGACGTGGAATCGACCTGGAAGGTCATCACGGACCCATCCGCCGGAGCTTCACTGTTCGACAGCATCGTGTCCATCAAGTCCTCCGGAAAGAACATCTGGAACTACGCCCTGTCTTCACCCATTGGAGAGAAGGAGATCCGGTGCTCCGTCGCCATGAACCGGTCGGCAAGAAGCGTGACATGGAAGAGAATCTCCGGGTCCCTGGTGAGGTTCGAAGGACGTTTCCAGGTAGATGATGCACCGGACTACCCCGGCCATGTAAAGGTGACCTACCTCTCCATCATCGATCCGGGAGTAATCGGGCGGTTATTGATGACGAAGAACAGGCGCCGCGAAATGGCAAAGACCATGTTCCCCAGACTGCAACGACTTATTCTTCGATCCGATCCCTGAAACTTGAAGAGAATATTCGGGGAAACATTCGGCCACTTGATATATAGAAGCCAATGATATCCGCCGGATAGCCGTTCTTTGAGGTCGTGACGGGTCCGCCGTCGCTCGCTGAAGCGAGCTATGGCGAGATCTTGGACCTTGGATGACGATCAAAACGATTACCTTCACAAACCAAAGATCTTCTCGGCGTTGCGAGTTGTAATCCGCGCGACATCGACCATATCGGTATCCCGCGCAGAGGCTAGGGATTCAGCGATGTCCAGCACGTGCTTCGGCTCTACGTCGGTGGGCTCCACGCCGTAAAGACCGATGGAAGGAGCATCGGTTTCAAGTACGATGCTACCAAGAGGCACAACTCCGGCGCTCTCATGGCAACGTATGGCGCCCGGCCGGGTGATCGCGCCGCCGAATCCAAGGTAAAGTCCCAGATCTGTAAATCTTAGCGCAAGCTGTGGGCCTCGGGAAAAGGCGTGCAAGACGCCGGTCACGTTGCCGTTGTAACTTGCCAGCACATCGAGCAGGTCGTCGAAGGCGCCTCGACAGTGCAGGATAACCGGCAAGCTCCTCTCCACGGCCACGTCCAGCTGTGTTCGGAGGACCTCCATCTGGCGACGCCGGTCGTATCCTGGAATCTTGTAGTCGAGGCCGATCTCGCCGATGGCGACAACCTTGTCGCGATCGAGAGCCCGTTCAAGATCGGTTGGGGAAAGAGGTTGATCCGCCACCCACGGGTGGAGGCCGTAAGCGCAAAAAACTCCTTCAAATCCGGCGACGTGCTCCATTTGTTTCCAGGAGTCGAGATCGTAGGACGGCACAATTACCCTGTCCACGTTCGCCTTGCGCGCACGGTCGAGAACAGGGCGGAGGCGATCGAACATGGGCTCGAACGTGAGATGGCAGTGGGTGTCCACGAGCTTCATATTGTTTTTCTTTTTTCCATATGTTTTGTGAAACAAATGTACCATCTATGGGTGAGTATGATTTGCTCTTTCAAAGTTGGAGGAAAGTAATGAAAAATACAGTTCATTCACGAGCACTTGTCTTCTCGATTCTGGCGTTGGTCGTTCTGGTATCTGTTTCCTGCGAGGACGATGACAACGGCTTCCCCAGCGGGGACTCGGATTCCGATTCCGACTCGGATACGGACGGAGACACAGATACGGACGGAGATTCCGATTCGGACGGCGACAGCGATACGGACGGCGACACCGACGATGAGTGCATCGATGGCCTCGAGTTGATATACGTGGTCGATAGCGCAAACATACTCTACAGCTTCGATCCGGAGAACGCGACCCCGGCGGCGTTCGTGCAGATCGGCACTGGAACTCTCGACTGCGTTTCCGGAGGGCAGCCGTTCTCCATGTCGGTCGGTCGCGACGGTTACGCGTACATCCTGTTCCAGCAGGCCGTGTTGGGAAACTGTGTCGCGGTGAACAAGGTCAGCATACAGACCGGCGTGTGCGAGGAAGCGACTCCGTTCGTGTGCGGCAGCAACGGTGATTTTCCCGGCACCTTCGGGATGGGCTACGTGACGGACGGGCCTTCCACGATCCAGGAGAGCCTGTACGTTACGGCATCCGGGCAAAGCATCCCGGCGGAGGCTCCCGCCCTGGGGATCCTCGATGTGTCCAGCGGACAGCTCACGTCGACGGGCGGCACCTTGCCGGTAGCGGGCGCCGAGTTCACAGGAAACCAGCTGGGTGAACTGTGGGGTTTCTTCCCGCAGGCGGGCACCCCTGCGGTTGCCGAGATCGACAAGGTATCAGGGGCGATGATCGATTCAGTCAACAAGTACTACGACGTATCCTCGGTGATTACCGGGGCGCCGAACTCGTGGGCCTTCGCGTACTGGGGCAACGCGTTCTACATTTTCTACAAGAGCCAGGCGGACCCGTCGACGACGGTTTACAAGGTTGATATGTCCTCGGGCAGCGTGGCCCCCTACATCACCGACACAGGCCACAACATCGTCGGCGCGGGCGTCTCCACCTGCGCGCCTGTCGTCATCGAATAGTTTAGGTTTATCCGGATCCAGCCGTGTTCACATGAACCGTGACTCTCAGAAACTGACGATCCTACTCACGTACCGCGCCCTGATGAGGGCGCGGTGAAAAGACCGGTCAGCAGGCTCTCTCACTCCTTTTCGGAATCGTCGCTTTTCTTGAATTCGGTATCGTCGTGTGGGTAGTTTCTGCGCTTTGCGCACTTGACCCATTTGGGCTTCTTTTTGGGGATTTTCCACGTGGTGTATTCGATAGGCGTCAGGTGACCGTCCTTGTGGCGTATGCCCGGTCTGAACAGCACAGCGGGATCGCAGTTCTTCTGGTTGTAGATGAACTCGAAGTGCACGTGGGGACCTCTGCTGATGCCGGAGCTTCCCAGCTCGGCCAGGATTTCCCCTCGTTTTACCCTCTGTCCCGCCACGACGAAGTTGACGGAGTTGTGAGCGTACATGGTGACCCATCCCCCCGGGTGAACGACCATGACGACGTTGCCGTATCCCTTCATGCCGTCACCGGAGTACCCGACGATTCCTGACGCAGCGCTGCGTACGTTCCAGCCAATTTCCCCCGCGATATCCACGGCCAGATGGTATCCGTCCTTTCCCGACCCATAACCTCGCACGAACCATCCGTTTGTGACCGGCCAGCGCAGCGTACCGGGCATCCGACCTCTTTCCCCCCCGGCGGCGGCTACCCAGCGCGGATCAACCTGTCCTGTCAGCAGCAAGCTTGCGGTGCGCCGGGAGCCCAGTTCGAGCTTGTTTGCGCGGATCCCGAATCGCCGCTGAATTTTGGTTTGTCTGGGCGTTTGCCTGTGCTTCACCTTTCCCTTGAGATCCCGTTCGACGCCCGGAATGAACACCTGCTGACCCGCGCGAAGGGCGATCACATCCTCCCTTGTGAAGCCGTTGGCCGCCATTATCTCGGCGACTGGAACAGAGAAGCGATAGGCCATGTCCCAGACCGTCTGCCTGTATTTTATTGTGTGGTAGATGCCGCCCGTCCTCTTCGGGGCGACTTCTTCCGATGATGACCTGTCGGCTGCGGTCTCGATGGGCCTGGGCTCGGCTGCGCCGGGGACCTTGATTGAAAGTCCTGGTTTTAGTCGCCTCGCGTCGGCGTCACTCATGGAGTTTGCGTTGAGGATGTCCACGACCCGAAGATCGTACGCCCGGGCAATATCCCACAGGGTCTGCCCCTTTTCCACTTGGTGAATGATGAACGGTTCTTCTGAAAGCAATCCGCCGTCCGTCGTCTTCGCGCCGGCGTCGAGCGAGGTGTTCACAGGTGATGTCGCGGCGGGATCGGGACCGGTGCGGGGCTCGTCCGTAACGCCGCACGCAATCAGCAAGCATGCGGATATGAGGCTGATCGACAGCGCCTGAGCATGAGAAGTCTCAACGATCATCCACCGAATAGTACCATTTTCTGGACCATGTAGCCACATGTGGTAACATGTAGCATAAGAGGACGGTTATAAGCATGGTCAATCGAAGAAACGGTTCGAGAAGAATGATGGAAATGCCGGTCACCAGGCAAGTGGGCAATGGCGAGCGTGTTTATTTCGTGAGCGATCTCAGCCCATCCGGTGTCAAGATCCGGCGTCAGGGCCCGGGCGGGCACGAGCAGTCGTTATGCAATCTGGAGTTGCACCTGGTTCCCGGCGCCATGTCTACTGTACTGACCGCGAGGCGAGTGTGGCATGACGATGACTTCGAGGCGTTCGAGTTTATCTCCCCGTCCTTTGCACAACAGGCCCTCCTGGAGCGAATGCTCGACAACTACTGATCATAACGGTCCGACTGACCTGCCCGCCTTTCGTTTTGCACGTGAGAGCATTCTATCAGTGATCGAGGAAAGGCGCACTTCCTAGGAGCAGTTCGCCGGAACCGGCGTGCAGGTGTCGTCGAGGTTGTTTTCGACATATGTCCAACTGGGGGTGCTGGTGATCTGGTCCAGCAAGTCGCACACCTCGCAGTCGGGCAGATTGGGTTGAATTATACTAGCGTTCAAAAGGTCCCCGTGATAATGCTGCTGTAATTATTCAATGATGCCGCGATTTGGTTTCGTGGTCATTAAATGGAGGGAATTATGAGATCATGTAAATGGGTACTGTTATTTTGCCTCGGAGTCTTTTTTGCGGCATGTAGCGACGACTGCGACGATTGTTTCGACGGAGGAACAGACACCGATACGGATGCTGATACTGACACCGACACGGATGCGGACACAGACACCGACACGGATTCGGACACAGATACGGATTCGGACACAGATACGGATACCGACACAGATACAGACGCCGACTGCCCCACCGGGCAGATCATGTGCGATGTAATGTGTGTGAACCCACTAAACGACAACGATTATTGCGGCGCATCAGACGATTGTGCCGGCGCGAACGCCGGCGAAGATTGCGTGTCTGGATACATCTGCGACGGCACGGGCGAGTGCGCGCTCAACTGCCAGGCAGGGTTCATTAACTGCGACGGTACCTGCATAGATCCCCTCACCAACGAGGAGTACTGCGGCGCATCTGCCGACTGTGAAGAGGGCATTTTGGATGGAGGCGTGGACGGAGGGTCCGGCGACACTAACGGAGAGGTCTGTTCTACAGGCTACGACTGCGAAGCGGGCGCTTGCGTTCTCTCCTGCTCCGGTTGTGTGATCGGAACAATCTGCTACGGGGACGGGCAGCTCAACCCGGCGAATGTTTGCGAGCACTGTGACGTGACTCTGGATGTCTCTGCATGGTCCGACAACGACGGCGCTACGTGCGACGACGGCTTCTTCTGCACCACCGGCGACGTCTGCGGTACTGGCACCTGCGCGGGTACGACCTTGGACTGCGACGACGGAGTTGCCTGCACCGGTACGGAGACTTGCAACGAGGCAGCCGATGTCTGTGATCCCGGCACAACTACTTGCGCAGCGTTCGAACTCTGTGACATGGCCACCGACACCTGCACGATGACCTGCACCGGCTGTGTGATCGGAACGACCTGTTACGGAGAAGGCCAGCTGAATCCCGCCAACGAGTGCGAGCACTGCGACACGGCAACTTCTGCGACGGCCTGGACAGACAACGACGGCGCTACGTGCGACGACGGTTTCTTCTGCACCACCGGCGACGTGTGTGGTACTGGCACCTGCGCGGGTACGACCCTGGATTGTATGGACTCGGTTACGTGCAACGGCACAGAGACTTGCAACGAGACCACCGATACGTGCGATCCCGGCACTAGCACATGTTCCGTGGGCGATATTTGTGACATTGTGACCGACACATGTTACGTGGTGTCCGCGCCGTTCCCGTTCACATACACGGGCACAACAGTATTGTGGACCGTGCCTGTTGGCGTCACTTCGATCACTCTTGAAGCATGGGGTTCGGAAGGAGTCAATGGCACTTCTGGCGGAGCCGCTGGGAATGGTGCACGGATGAGTGGTGTTTTCACTGTTGTCCCCGGCACAATTCTGACTCTCTATGTGGGCGGACGCCCGGGAGCGCAAGCTGGTGGACAATGCTCCTATGTGTCCGACGGAGCAACTCCGCTTGTTGTTGCAGGCGGCGGTGGAGGAGGAGGCTGGGGCATGGCCGGTGGCGCGGCCCCGATAACAACATCAGGTACTGTTTCACCCAATCACACCGGTGGTGCCGGCGGAACCGCCGGTAGCGGTGGAATCGCCGGAACCGGCGCGTGGGGTACGGGTGGCGGCGGCGGTTGGCTATCTGCAGGTACGAGCGGCTCAGGCAGTGCGGGCGGCGCTATTCAATGTATGGGGAGCGGTGGAACCACATATGCGGGCGGTGCCGGTGGTGGTTTCAGCGGCGGTGGCGGAGTCACTATGTACTCTGGCGCTGGTACCGGCGGCGGTGGCGCCGGTGGGTCGTTCAATTCCGGAACTGCCCAGAGCAACACTGCCGGTGCAAGGGTAGGCACAGGCCTGGTCACCATTTTCTGGTAACCCTGATCGAACCAGATCTAACCCAGATCTAACCCAGATCTAACTACTCCCACACCTTATACACGGTATTTCTTTCGCGGGTTCATGCTTCAACCCCTGCGGCTGACCATGGGCTCCCGCGCCATCTTCGCCAGGATGATCCCCTACGTGATGATCCATTTCGGCAAGATGGACAAGTACCCACCCACCGAGGTGAGAGCGCTAAGGCCATCCAGGTTGGGGAGGGCGGCTTTTCTTCGAGCAACAACCATCCGCCGACCCTTTTGTGGTACCGTGACAATTAGAGGTGAGCATGCCCAGGGATTACGATAGCGATCGCCCCAAGAGGAGCTGGCGCGAGATTGATCGCGGCAAGGACCGATCTGCCCATCGCAAGGAGGATCGGCCGAAGATGAACCCCTTCAAGCAGGCGCGGGTCGATGGAGCTTCAAAGGTCTACAAGTCCAGGCTCGACGGTTTCTTCGAAGGGGAGGGCAAGGCGCCCGCGCACGTCAAAGAAAAGTTCGATGCGCTGAAGGACACCTCCCCGCAGGGCAAGAAACGGATGGCCGCTCTTCAAAAGATCAAGGACGCATCGCTGTCTTCTTCGAGGGACGATGCCGTGGCCGCGTACCTGGAGGAGTGGGCGCTTCCGGCCGACTACGAAGTGCTCATCGAGGTGCTGTCGTGTTCGGACGAGGAGTACGTGGAGATGGCGCTGGAGAAGATAGGTGAGCTTCTTGCCGCGAATCGACCTCCAAAGCGCACCACGTTGCTGGATCAGCGTCTCAAACGTGTTGCCACTCTTGCGGAGGAACCCTCCGTTGTGGATATGGCAAAGGACCTGGTGAAGCAACTCCGCCTGTTTTCCTGATTTCTTCTTTGATCATGGCGCGCTCAAATGTTTAGCCGGATCGATATCTTCGGGCCACGTAGATGGTATAGTTGTCAAATAGGTTGCTATCTTATTGGAAAGGAAACTCTCATGAATGCAAAATCCAAAATTGTTTACGTTGTTCTGTTCGGCCTGTGCGGCTTCGTGTTCTCCGGTTGTCCCGATGATGATCTTGCGTGCACCGAGATGGGGTGCGGCGATTCATTGCAGATACTGATCTCGATGGATGATCAGGGCGCCTTCGACGAGGGCACTTACCAGGTGGAGTTTTTCCTGGAAGAGGGCGTGGCCGATACCCTCTCGTGCGATACTTCGGACGATACCGGTTGCCACATGCTCGACGGGGAATTTGCCGGATATTTTGAAGGCAACGTTCTTCAAGTGACTTACAACGTGGCCTGGGGAGAGGAACCACCGAGTTCCTTTTCCATGAACGTCACCTTCGACGGCCAGGAACTGGGCAGCGCGGACTTCTCACCGGAGTGGAATACGTTCTATCCAAACGGAGAAGAATGCGACGAGTATCCCTGCCACCAGGCGCCAGAAGAGACTGTGGAGATCATCCACCCCACGATCTAGCCGTTACCAGACCACTATTACAACTAGCCCAATAGAAAAGCCTGGAATACCCACAGAGCTGTGATCAGCAGCAGCACGATTGCCACGATCACGATCGAAAATATCCAGTACCGCTTGCCGGCAGGGGTGTCGTGTTTGTACGAGCGCCTGAGAAAGTCTTCGTAATCGTCGGTCATTGCCCGGGCCTTCTCTTCCCTGGAGTGTCAGACACATTTTTCATCTGGAAACCCCCTTTTCGTATCAAACATTATGAAATGAATGAAGAATAAAAGTGACTGGCACCGTTCTGGGAGTATCAGTTGCTATCCCTGTTTGTCTTCAGCTCGGCGCGGAGGGATTTTACTTCTTCGAGTAGTTTGTCGACCTTGTTTTCGAGCTTTTCGGTGTTGTCCATGGTCATTTCGTCCACGAAGACGGCGTTGGCTATGGACAGACCGATGATACCTCCCACAAATACAGCCACGACAAAGTAAACCCTGGCCAGGACAGCCATGCCGGTATTGCTGGCGCCCGCGGCGATTGCATCCGGGATCTCGTACCAGCCCTCGATGGTGAAGACCTTGAAGATGGAATAGATGGAGAGTCCCGGGTTGCCGAAGAACTCGGGGGAGGCCTCCCGAAACAACATGGACGCGCCGATCGCGAAGATGATGTTGATGACGAAAAGGGCGAGGAACACACCTATGGAGACCCGGAGGGCGCGGTTTACCCCCTTGATCAGGTGCTCGCGGTTGGGAATGAAGCGGAAGGCTCGGAACAATCTGAAGAGCCGGCCGAGTCGGAGAGTGAGCAGCACGGCGAAGGCCCCCGTGTCGAAGATGTCCAGGGGTTCGATCAGCACGGGAAGGCTCAGGATGACCACCGTGAAATCAAAACGGTTCCACGTGTTGGTCCAGTAGCGGCGAAAGCCGTCGGCCTTGATCTTCAGTCCCGCCTCGATAATGAAGAATATTACGCACGCGTAGTCCACCCAGAAAAACACTCGATGTAGCGGGTTGTCCGAGTCGGTGGAAGAAATAAGGAACAGGGCCACCGTGTTGAGCAGGATGGCGACGATGACTGTGCGCTCGTCAATCAGGAAATCGCGGATTGTTTTCATGAGTAATTTAGTAGTCCAACGTGAAACGCTTGCCAAGCCCCAAGCTGGTTAGTAGGTAGTTTGTATGGACTACTTCAAGGCGAGAATCACACGGATGGAGATCCCGGCGCGTGATCACGTACTCCTGAGGTTTACGCGGGTTTCCAACAACTTCCCCTTCCCCACACAGGGGAAGGCCGGGATGGGGTCTCGTGGTGATAGCGACATCGAGGGGGAGCCGGGCCAGTTTGTGATGGTCAGAGGAAGCTGGGGCGCTCATCCGATCCTGCCCCGGGCGTTCTCCTTAGTGGAGGTCGGGAAAGAGGGCGCCATTCTCGTGCGCAACGTGGGGGAGGGCACCAACCTGCTGGCCTCCATGAAGCAGGGAGACGAGCTCCTGGTGCTCGGCCCGCTGGGCCACGGGTTTTCGCTCCCATCCGAAACCGGCGGGGGTGTGGCGCTCGTGGCCGGTGGCGTCGGCGTCGCGCCGCTGGTTTTCCTGGCGCAGAGGCTTGCCGATACGGGTATCGAGCAGGTTTTCCTGTACGGCGCACGAACCGGCGACGACCTTCCGTTGCGAGATCGCATCGGTAAAATCTGCGACCTCACGATCACAACCGAGGACGGCTCCGTCGGGGAAAAGGGCCTGGTCACGGCGCCGCTGGAGCGTTTTCTGCAAGCCAACCCCTCGGCCAGCGTTTTCTCCTGCGGTCCCGAGGCAATGCTCGAGGCCGTCGCGCGGGTTTCGGTCGCGGCGGGCGCACAGTGCCAGGTTGCCCTCGAAGCGCCCATGGCCTGCGGGATGGGCGTCTGCAAGGGATGCGCGATCCTCGACGTTAGTGGAGAATATAAATATGTCTGCAGCGACGGCCCGGCTTTCGAGTCGGTGAAGATATTTGGACGTGAGTCATGAGTGATATTCTTGCTGTTCAGCTGGGGCCGTTGCGCCTGGCCAATCCCATTATCACCGCCTCGGGCACCTTCGGGTATGGTGTGGAGTACGGCGATTTCATGGACGTGAGTCGCTTGGGCGGCATCAGCGTCAAGGGAATCTCCCTGGAGCCCCGCGCCGGGAACCCGCCGCCGCGTGTCTGTGAGACCCCCGGCGGAATGCTCAACTCCATCGGGCTCGCCAACATCGGGTACGACGCATTCGTCGACCGGACAATGCCCGTCCTTCGGCAGATGGGAGCGACGGTCATAGTCAACATCTACGGCACCTCCCACGAGGAGTTTGCCGAACTGGCCAGACGGTTCGACACCGTGGAGGGCGTGGCCGCGCTGGAGGTGAACATCTCCTGCCCCAACGTCAAGGAGGGGGGAATTCACTTCGGCGTATCGGGGAAATCGGCTTCCGGCGTGACGCGGGCGGTCCGCGAGGTGACGACCCTGCCCGTGATAGTCAAGCTGTCCCCCGAGGCACTGGATCTTCCGGATATCGGCAAGGCCGTGCAGGATGCCGGGGCGGACGCCATCTCCATGATCAATACTTTTCGCGGCATGTCCATCGACGTGGAGACTCGCAAGCCCCGTCTCGGCGCGGTCATGGGAGGCCTGTCGGGGCCGGCCATACGCCCGCTGGCGGTCAGGATGGTCTACCAGGTTTACAAGGCGGTGGACATTCCCATCATCGGAATGGGAGGCATAGCCTGTTTTCGCGACGTGCTGGAGTTCTTCCTGGCAGGCGCATCGGCCGTCCAGGTCGGCACCGCCAACTTCACCGATCCCACTATTGCAGTGAAGATCGTGGACGAGTTCGAGGAGTATTGTGTGGCGCGGGGGATCGGCCCCGCAGATCTGATCGGCAAGGTCGAGGTCGAGGAAGCAAGATGACACATCCGGGGGTAAAAAAATGAAGATAGGAAGAAGGCGATTTGTCGTTAACGGAGCGTTCGGAACCCTGGGACTGTTCACGGCGTCTGCTTTCGGGGGCTGTGGTGGGCCGGGTCAGACTCTCGACAAGGGAGATACCTTCCCTGAGTCCGGGGAGTTGTTTCCCAGGTCGGTGGCCGGGAGCGACACCGCCTTCCCGTATCTGGAGGTGTCCGGCACTCCCATGGAAATCGGGCGCGGGATCGGGCGGATGTTTGGTGACAAGATTCGTATGGGGTTGGAGCGGCGCGCCGACTGGTTTGGAGATCTGAAAGCATTTGCCTTGGGGGAAGGCAAGCCTGCGTATGATGTTTTCGTGGCCGCGGCGATGAAACACACTCCCAGGGCGTTCAACGAGCTCCAGGGTTGGGCGCAGGGCGCCGAGATTCCGTTTGAAACCATGATGGTGCTCAATCTCAAGGCGGAGTTCGGAGCGATGATCGCAAAGAAGGAGATGGAAACGCCGACGGAGACAGGCGAGGGAAACCCGGGTTGCTCTACGGTGGTGTTTGCGCGGGACGGTCAGGTGATTCATCTTCACAATGAGGACGGGCACGAGGTCTACACGGACCTCATGTTCATGATCAAGGCAGTCCCCGACGACGGCATCCCCTATACTTGCCTCTCCTATCCCGGCATCCTTCCGGGCAATGCGCCCGCGGTAAATGCGCGGGGCCTGGTCCAGACAACCAACTACATCGCCTGCAAGGAAGTCCGACTGGGCGTCGGGCGTTATTTCCTGGATCGCATGATCCTCGAGGCATCAAGTATCGACGAGGCCCTGGCATGGTCGACTCACCCGGACAGGGCTTTCGGTTATCATCACGTGTTCACCAGTTTCCCCGAGAAGAGATCCGTGGCGGTGGAAGTGTCGCCCGGAAAGAAAGAAGTCAAAGAAATCAACGGCTTGTATTATCATACAAACCACCTGGTTTTCGACGACATGCGGGATGAAGACCAGGATGAGAAGTACGTCTCGTCATCGTCCACATCTCGCTGGGAAGTCATTTCCCGATGGGCGAAGGAACTGAAAAGCGCCGATTCACTCACCCTCGATGATTTGAAGGTTCCCCTGTCTTCCCACGACGGCAAGCCCTACAGCCCCTGCCGCCATCCGGCGGGCGACGTCAAGGGCTTCACTCTGGCCCAGGCCGTCTTCGAGGTTCCCAAGGAGACATTCACGATCATCAAGGGACAGCCCTGCAAGGGGCCAGGCGAGATCTATTCCAGGCCGTCCTGCATGCCGCGCCCTGAATAGGGCGCGGTCAGGATGAGCTTGCGTCCCGGTGAAGCCCGGGAAGCCATCGCCCAAGCCCAAAGGGCTTGCGCGCAAAGCGCGCATCGTGGCCGCGGGTTTTACACCCGCGGGAGAAGGGCCGGTGAACAGCCCTGTCAGTGCGGTTGGATACGAATGAACGATTTATTGACCCGAAACAGAGCCTCAAAGACTCAGTAGGTCGTCATCAGGAAGTTGCCAATGCAGAAATATTTGCTTTGGCCGTCTTCGCGGCATATACTTCAAGGCCGATTTTCGGGGGAACGAAAGGTAACCAAGAGATTTCGAAATGAAACGACTAGACGAAACACTGGACATCCGCGAAATCTGTCTCCATCGCCGGGACGACTGCAAACACTACGATCGCTGCCTGAACGAGGCGTCCACCAAGCGCTGGCGTTCCTTCTCCTGCCTTGATTGCAACAAGTTCGTGCAAGAGGCCCAGATCATTCCGCGTCTTCGCAAGGCGAGCAACCTGGTCTGGTAGGCCTTTCCTCCGATGCCATCCGAACAGACTATCTTCGTGGGCGTTACGCTGGACGATAGGGTTCGAGCATCCATGGAAAGTTGCAAAGAGAGTGATCGGGTGTTTTTCGAGGATCCCACCTACCTGGAGATCATCGATCTTGAGAGCGGAGGGTACATCGGGAAACGACTGGGAAATTCCGTGGCTCCCGATCGCCTGGAAGACACAGCCCGCTCCGTGGTCAGCATTCTCAACAGGATCTGCAGGGATGATAGCTTCAATCCCTCGCTGATCGAGATCCTCGCCATCGAGGAGAAGCAGGACACCGACGTCTTTCTCTAGGGCTCATCCGGATCCAACAATGCTGACCAGTCTTTTTACCGCGCCCTTATGAGGGCGCGGTCAGGATGGCCTGGTGCCGAATGATCTCTGCGTACCGAACGGCCAAGCCCTGCGGGCTTCACTCCTCGGGCTCCCACTCGGCGATGGTAGTTCTTTCCTCGTGGTGTTTTCGTTGGTTGCGAATATATGCCTTCAGCCCATCGTGGTTTTCCGGATCCACGGTCACGGCGTACACGCCGTCCGCCCATCCTCCAGAATATACGCATCGGGGTGGTGAGCTTTGACTTCGAGGAAGCCGAAAAGCGCGTGTTCGACCTCGGGTGTGGTGATGAAGTGCTCCCTCAACTTGGTGCGAAAGACCATGTGATACAGGAGGTTCGTGAACGAATGTCGCTGTTTCATGCAGATCGACTATCCGCGAAGTGTTTCATGGTCAACCGGAAAGCCCTCCGGGCTTGGCCGGTAGCTCCCCCTGATTTTGCAGAAAAGTAGGTCATCCTGACCGCGCCCTCATAAGGGCGCGGTACGTGGGTCGGATCGTTAGTTTC
>JAUVDV010000179.1 GCA_030595125.1 Deltaproteobacteria bacterium | reverse complement strand
AGTTTCTTCGATGGTCTCTTCTTGGGATAACTTCTTGAGTTGCTCATGCAGACCAATATACCACACATGCCATATACTTCAAACTATGCTTCGGGTAGAAAAGCGACACCCTCCTTGGCGAAGGCGGGGCCGGGATGGGGTTAAAGACCGGGACCGCATTTTTCTACTATCGGCTGTTGAATTCGTCAATCCGGCAAACTAATCCTTCGCCTCAGCGAGCGCCTCGTTCAACAGATCGAGCACCCCGATCTCCAGCGCCCAGCGTTCCATGTAAGATCGGTCGAGCGTGTCCCCCTGTACTTTCATTACACCGATCACATCGCGCCACTGGCGCGGTGAAACCCTGTTGCCCATCTCGAACCACTCCAACTTGCTGAGGATGATGTCTTCCGGCGTTGCGATATAGAATTTACGGGCATCGTCTCCTTCATGGAGGGTATCGGCGATCATCCTTCCGAAGGCTTCGCAATCGTACGGACGAGTTTTCAACACAAACACGTCAATCTTCACCATCGTTTCCAGGTGTATGAGGTTGAAACTCGATCGTCGCCGCACGGCATCGCGGATCGACTGCTCATCCAGGTAATATTTCTTCTCGAGATCTCGGGCAAAACCTGAAACATCAGATTCCCCGAGGTCGGCCACCAGGTCTATATCCAGCGTTGCTCGGGCTACTCCTTGCGCGGAGCTGGCAACGGATCCTCCCACATGGTATCGCACGTTCAGCCGCTCAAACGTGTCGGCCACCGGTTCGAGCGCAATGAGGATATCCGGAGCGGTCATGTGGCGTTTCGATTCATGTATTCGGCCAGGCGGTTCGCCAACTCGTCGCCATAGTGCAGCCGCGCATAACGTATTTTTATTTGGTTTTCATCATCGTTCGGGTTCGCCCGCCGAATAGCGCGCATGGACAAAGCGGACGCCATCTCGCTCAGTGATCGCACCAGGGCAAAACGACGCTTGAGGCCTGCGGCGCTCAGCAGTTCGATCTGGACTTTCAGCGCCTCGGGACTGGTGTCCGAAAATATCTCATTGACCCCATCCCGGCCTTCCCCTGCGAGGGGAAGGGGAGGTTGTTTGAAACCCGCTTTCATAGGACGAGTATGCAGTCAAACTGGAAGCAATGACAAGGTGGGGATCGTCAGGGTAAAGAGCTTATTGCGCGGGCTTGAACACCACGTGCTCGGCACCGGTACCCTTGGCCTTGGTGAGTTCTACCATCATTCCGATCTCGACCTCGTCGGAATCGCCGATATCAAGCATACCAAGAACCGTACCCACCGTTCCGGGGAACGCGACCTGGACAACGACCTTGGACTTGTCCAGAGGGTGCCCCGAGCGATCCTCGTGCACAACGGTGCAACCGATGACCATGCCGCTCTTGGGATCCACGCTGCGGGCGTCCTTTTCCGGGTCGAGAACGACCATGCACTTCTCGCAGAACGCGGTCGCCGGCAGGAACACCGAGTCGCAACTGGCGCAATGGGTTGCGGTCAGCTTGCCCTTCGCCAGCTCATCATAGAATTTCGATCCCGCGATGCCCGCCGTGTAGAGGTAGCTCAGCGGAATACGGCCCGGGAAGGACTTTACGGTCTCGGTGTGAAGCTCCATCGGCTTGATCCGGACGGGCTTGTCGTCGGCCTTCTCGCCGTCCTTGAGCGGACGGAAGTATTTGCAGTCGAGCACATTTCCCACACGCTCGCTCTTTGGCTTCCACACCGCCTTGACCCGCATGCCGATCTTGATCTTCTTGGGGTCGACCTCGTCGATCCAGTGGATGAGACCCATGTCCTCTCCGGCCCCGTCGATCTCGATAACCGCGAAGATCCTCATCTTGCCGTCGGGCAGCTTGGAGGAGTCCCAATCGACATACGACAGCGTATAGGTCATCACCGTGCCGGTGTCCGGCAGGTCGTAGTAGTCGACCACGTCCTTGAGGTTGCACACCTCGCAGAATGCCCTCGCCGGGATCATCATTCGGCCGCAGTTGCGGCAGTGGCTACCCCGAATCTTGCCCTCCTTGAAGCCATCCAGGTAGGTGGTCAGGGCGAGGCCGTTATCCCAGGAGTAACGCAGGTCCGGGCTGTCGGCGATATGCGGCACGTCCTTGACGTCCTTGAGCGGCGTGCCGGGAAGATCATCGGTCTTCTTGTTGCTCCAGTTGCTCTGGAACGTCGGCATCGCACCATCGGAACTCATCACCACCACTGTGCCAACCTGCATCAGGTCGCCCCATGCCTGGGCGATACCACGATGTGCGTCCTTCTTGACCTGACGCGCTCCGGCCTGACCGGAGAGTTGGAAATAGAGCTCCGCGATCTTCATGAGACCCGTTGCGGCGATCGGGTTGCCCACACCGAGGGCGCCACCGGACGGGCACATCGGGTGTGATCCATCGCGCTCGAAAGCGCCGGAGAACAGAAGATCCTTGATTTTCCGACCGCTCCTGTCCTGAAGCAGGGCGTTCATGTGATGGAGCGCCTTGTAGTCGAACGGGTCGTAGGGCTCGAAAATGTCAATCTGTTCGGCCGGCTTTGTGATCCCGGCCATACGGTACGCGTCGGCCGCGGCTGTCGCCACGTAAGTTGGGTAGGCCAGATCTCGTGTGCACCAGTATGCGGTATCGAGGCGGAAGCCTACACCCTCGATGAACACGGGCGCCTTCTTGAGGGAGTGAGCGAAATGTTCGTTGGACAGCACGATCGCGCAGGCGGCATCGGAGGTGGGACTGATGTCCAGTCGCTTGACCGGCCACGAGAGGACCGGTGAGTTCATCACATCCTCGACAGTGATCTCCTCGGCGATCTGTGCAGCCGGGTGGTCGAGTGCGTTCTTCTTGCAGAGCACCGAGACCCTGGCGATCTCCTCTTCCGTGTAGCCGTATGTATGCATGAACCGGCACATTTCGATGGAAAAGATATGAATCAGGGTCAGCCCGAGCGGCTGCTCGGTAGTGTGGTCGAAGATGGTGATAAACGCGCCGGCCGGGTGCGGTACGCACGGCGACATCTTCTCTTCGGTGACCACAAGGCAATTCTTGAACTTGCCCGAGGCCACGTGCATCCAGCCGTGGATCGGGCTCATGATGCCGGTGCCACCACCCACGTAATGGCGCAGGTACGGCTTGTTGCGCCCGCCTGCCCCCGCGATGAGGTTCTCGCCGTTCATGTGAATGCCGTCGAACGCGTCGGGCGCGGTGCCCAGGCAGACGCAGTCAATGTCATCAATCGTGAGACCCGCATCTTCGAGGGCCATCTCGACTGCCATGGCGGTGAGCTCCCCAGACGATTCCTTGGCCCTTCTATTGAAGCGGGTCATGCCGGCGCCGATCACGGCGACGCGGTTACCCATGGTTTTGCTAGTCATGACGTCCTCCTTTCCGAGTCCAGAACCACTACGGCGCAGGAATCGGTCGGCAGGCCGCGCCATCCCTGGACAACCACTCGCTTGGCTCCCTCGATCTGGCGTGAGCCGGCTTCACCACGGAGCATATTCACGGCGTCTACCAGGCGTGCGCCGCCGTTGGCCTCGTACAGGTCTCCAACAGCAAGTGAACCGCCGTCCGGGTTGACGCGCGCGAGCGAGTCGCCCGCGAATCCGAGAGCAT
>JAUVDV010000171.1 GCA_030595125.1 Deltaproteobacteria bacterium | reverse complement strand
AGTTCGTTGTCAAGGTATTTGTAACAGGCCTGTGATTCGGAGTAGCCCACAGCACCAGGCAGGTAGCGCCGGACGAACCGCAACCATATTAGGTGGTGGCTTCTGGCCTGCCCTCTCTGCCAACAATAGTGGGACACTCGCCTAAGTGGATAATAGTGTATATTGAGGGCGGGGAGGTAATCCCAGATGACATTCGAAGAAGGCAAGAAGATTGGCACTGTCGAGGAGGCCTCGACCACGGCCGGGGGGCCGCGGAGTGGAGGCGAGCGGAGCGAGCCGGAGCGTAGCGGCCCCCCGGCCGTCGCGCCGCCTGACCCAGCCCCCAACCCTGAAGTCCCGGAAAAGGCGACTCGCAGGAAATTTTCGGCGAAGTACAAGGCGCGGATTTTGGAGAAGGCTGATGCCTGCAAGGGCAAGCCCGGCGCGCTGGGCACGTTGCTGCGCAAGGAGGGCCTGTTCTCCTCCCATCTTTCAGTCTGGCGAAAGCAACGCGAGAAGGGCCAGATGCAGGGTCTGGTGCCCAAAAAGCGTGGACGCAAAGGAAGCGGCAAACCCGGCAAGTCCCTGCGGGAGAAGGAGTTGGAACGCGAGAATCGCCGGTTACTCCGGCGCAACGACAAGCTGGAGCTAATGCTCGAAATACAAAAAAAAACTTCGGAACTCTTGGGGATCCCGATGAAGCCCCTGGACCTCGACGAGAAGAAATGATGGATGCTGTTGGGCAGCACAAGTTGACCGGCACCAAGCCGGCCTGCGAGGCCCTGGGCGTGGCGCGCAGCACCTACTACCGACGCCGTGTAACCAAGGCCAGGAAGAGCCCCACAAAGCCCAGGCCCACGCCGGCCCGGGCGTTGGCCGTCCCTGAGCGGAAGCAGGTGTTGACCCTGCTGCACTCCGAACGGTTCATGGACCAGTCGCCAGGCCAAATTGTGGCCACTTTGCTGGATGAGGAAAAATACCTCTGCTCGGAACGAACGATGTATCGAATCCTTGCCGACGAAAACGAGGTGCGCGAACGCCGCAATCAACTTCGTCACCCCAACTACAAGCGACCGGAGCTACTGGCCACGGGGCCAAATCGAGTGTGGAGTTGGGACATCACCAAGCTGAGAGGACCGATCAAGTGGACCTACTTTCATCTTTACGTGGTGCTCGATATATACAGCCGCTATGTGGTGGGTTGGCTGCTTGCGCACCGAGAAAGCACTGAGTTGGCCAAACGATTGGTCTCGGAAAGCTGCGCGAAGCAAGGGATAGAGGCCGGGCAGCTCACCATACATGCCGACCGTGGAGCAGCGATGAAGTCGAAGGGGCTGGCTCAACTGATATCCGACCTCGGTGTGGACAAGAGCCACAGTAGGCCTCACGTCTCGAACGACAACCCCTTCAGCGAATCGCAATTCAAGACTTTGAAATACAGGCCTGAATACCCCAACCGCTTCGGTTCCTTCGAAGACGCACTGGCTTTTTGTCAGCGATTTTTCGCCTGGTACAACACGCAGCACCGGCACAGCGGGATCAAAATGCTGACGCCGGAGATGGTTCATTACGGACAAGCTGAAGAAATTCTCACGAAACGACATCGCGTGATGTTGGCCGCCGAGGCGGCCCATCCCGAGCGATTCGTTCGAGGGACGCCTCGGCCGGTGCCGGCACCGACGGCTGTCTGGATCAACCCGCCACGTTCTCTCGTGGCGATGGACCGCGAGGCGGTCGAGTTGGTTATCCCTCAACATCAACACTCACAAGAAGAGGAGGCAGAAGCGTCCAAGGCGGTCTTCTGTGCATCGAGTTCGAGCATGGAGGCGCTACACTAAATGCGTTCGTCGAGTGTCCCCAAATCGTTGACAGGGTCCGTCGATTCCTGGCAGAGTCAGTCGTAGAAATTGCAAAAAGTGTGCTTTGAAATGACTGTCCTTAACACTCGACAGTGCAACGTTCTCCGTCCAACTGTGCACCCGCCAGAACTCATGAAGCGGGGATCTTTTTCCGCAGTTTCCCGATCTTCACCGACAGCTCGACCCACTCCTCGGTCAGTGTCTTGAACGTCTGGTAGTTCCGGATCTGTCGCTTCATTTCGGCGACCTTATCCTTCTTTACGAACTCAGTCGTGCTCTTGCCCTTGTGTGTGTAACTGAGCTGGTGGTATGGGCCATGCTTCTGGGGGTTCTTGGGATCCTTGCAACGGCATGTTGGATTGCCACAAACATTGTATTGCTCCGAAAGAGAGCCTGGCCGCATGTCGCCTAACTGCGAGAGCTCCTCCTTGATACTCTGAATCGTCTTTTGCCATTCCTGGATCTTCTTGCTTGTCATGCCCGTGTCTCCCAACTCACGCCAGCAACAGTCTCCCTGACCTTCGGTGGTTTTGCAACTGTCCCTTTGCCTCGGGAAATTATTCGGAAAACCACAGAATCATCTCGGTTCTTGCTTGACAGATCCGCAGCCATTCTTACATTGAGGCCGATAGCTTCGCAAGGCTATCGGCCTCACGCAAAGGAGAAAATTATGGCCCTGTGGATTGAGTGGTTCCGCTGTACTCACAAGCTACGCACGGCCTGTTCCCGCCGCATCACCTTCTTGTGGATGGCGCTGGTCCTGGCGATGATGGCGATTCGTCCCGACCTTCTTGGTGTCAGCAGCTTCGTGCGAAGCTCATTCCTCAACCCGCTCTGCTACCACCTGTTGCTGAACTTTTTTCATTCGCGCGCTGTCGACTTGAACTTGTTGCTCGAGGCCTGGGTCAAGCTGGCCATGCGCCTGTTTCATCCGATCTGCGTGAACGGATATGTCGTTTTCGTTGCTGATGGTTTGAAGATCCCCAAGGAGGGCAAGAAAATGCCCGCCGTCAAAAGCCTACACCAGGAGTCCGGCGACAACTCCAAAGCCGAGTTCATCATGGGGCACTCGTTTCAGGCCGTCTCACTGTTGACCGAATCATCCAGTGGCCAAGTCTTCGCCGTACCGTTGGTCTCGCGCATCTGCGAGGGACTCGTCTGGCGTCGCACCAAGGCACCTCGGACCTTGCTGGACAAACTCGTCGATCTGTTTCTAGGCGTCGTGCGGAATGCCGGCGTGCAAGCGATCCTCGTAGCGGACGCCTACTATGGCAGCCGAAAGATCATCAACCCCCTTCTGGCCGAAGGGCATCACCTGGTCACCAGAGCCAAGATCAACTCGGTGGCTTACAAACCCGCGCCGAAGCCGAAGAAGAAAAAGCGGGGACGGCCGAAGCTATACGGCACCAAGGTCCGGCTTCGCAACCTGTTCAAGGCCTGGCATACTTTCTCAGAGGCACCCAGCCCGGTGTACGGCGAGCAAGACGTGACCATCCAGTACCGCGAAGTCGATCTTCTGTGGCGACCTGTCGGACGCTTGGTGCGGTTCATTCTGGTCAAGCATCCCTCGCGAGGGAAGATCATCCTGATGTCCAGCTCCCTTGAACTCGAGGCACTGACGATCACCAAGCTGTACGGCTTGCGCTTCAAGATTGAAGTCTCCTTCAAGCAGGCCATCCACACCGTTGGCACTTACGCCTATCGTTTCTGGATGAAACCCATGAAGCCGATCAAGCGCTGCTCGGGCAATCAGAACCTGGTGGGCAAACCGGTGGAGTACAGAAACGCGGTCAAACGGAAAATGGACGCCTACCATCGATACGTACAACTGGGATGCATCGTGCAGGGCCTCCTCCAGCACTTGGCGATCAACTTTCGTGATGTGGTCTGGGCAAAATTCAGAAGCTGGTTGCGGACCATGAGGAAGGATCTTGTTCCATCGGAGATGGTGGTTGCTAATGCCCTGAAATCAAGCTTCCCTGAATTTCTCTTGGATAGGATCACCGAGCCTGAACTGAAGAAATTCATCCTCGATCACTCGGAGTGTGACAAAATCCCGGGATTAGGGATGGCTGCATGAGGGAGAACGCGCCACTGTCGAGATAGGAGGTAGTCTTCATGTATTACAGGAAGAGGAATCGGGAATCGGGATGGAGCTTGTTGTGGAGGTCCGTCTTGTGTGTCGGTTTGGCGGCGGCGTCAAGTTGCACGACGCAGGAGCCGATGGGCGTCCAGCTGCGGCTGGTGGAGGGCAACGGCAAGGGTGCCAGCTACACATTTAGGCAGATCGCCGTGCTTCCGTA
>JAUVDV010000054.1 GCA_030595125.1 Deltaproteobacteria bacterium | reverse complement strand
GCTATCTCCGTCGGAATCGCCGTCCGTGTCCCCGTCAGTGTCTGCATCGGACGAGTCCTGTTCGTCTCCGTGGACGATCCCGGTGTCGTTCGCAGCGCAACCTGCGAATGCAAGTATCCAGCTCAGCGCAACCAGCGTCGTCGTCGGCAAATATCTTTTCTTCATCGCATCTTCCTCCTTCTATTGTGTCGGGCGCGCAAACAAATTGGCGAGCCCGGGTTGACCGGATCACTACTCGATTATCGGGTTAATCGCGGACAGCCCCATTCCCCCCGAGTAGGCGTAGGAGTCACAGTTATCGTATCCCACCACCATCACGCCCAGACCGTCGTCGCCGTTCTCACTCTCGATGGTGTGAATGCCATCCGCGGTATCGTGTCGCGCTACCTCGTAGCTCGAACCCGCCACCGGAACGAACTCGCTGTCCGGAATTGGTATGCCGTCCAGCAGCACTGTGCTTCCGATCAGGCGCGTGACGATCAGGGTGTCGTTGATCCAGGTGGAGGGCACCAGCACAACGTAGCGCGGTAAAAACTGCTCGGCGGGGACGACGTAGACCATCGCCGGATCGCCTATGTCATCGGGCAAGGTGAGGTTCATGGTGCCGGTCATGTACTGCATCACGCCTATGGGCTTGTTCGCTTGAATGAGGAAGTCTCCCGGCGAAGACTGCGTGCCTCCCGCATAGAATTCAACCATTTCACCCTGGTCCAGAACCAGAGGCGAAGCAGGCAACCCGGTGACGCCGGGAGAGGCCGACAGGGTTACGGTGGTATCGTCCTCGCTGGCGTAAATCTGCCACAGCACGTGCTCGGCGGCGGCTGCAGTGCTGCGCACGGGCATACGGGCGGCGACGATCTCCGTGCCCCAGAAGCGGAGACCGGGGATCTGCTCCTCGAGATGATCACATGCGGGCACGTTCTCCGGAATGTTCGCGCACTCCTGCCCGGAGAAGACCACTATCGGATGCCCGGCGTTGCTCACCACGCGACTACCGGTCAGGGATTCACCGATGGCGTTTGTCTGCACCTCGAGTACGTCACCCTCGTCCATGTCCACGGTGAACGGACTGGTTGAAGCCGGTACTACCCCGCCGGGCAACGGCACAACCGATGGGGTTACCGTAACCACCGTATCGTCCTGCGTGGCCACGACGGTGAAGTACGCTCGCATGTCTCCGTCGCAACAGTTCTGCTTCCAGCCCACGATGTCGTATGTCAGGCTGAGGGATGGTACCGGGATTAACATGGACGCGTCGGACAGGTAGGAGACGGCGCCGTCCACCGGATTGAACTGATACACAATGATCGGTACGTCCGACTCAATCCTGTAAGACCCCTTGGGCATCAGCCCGGAGGAGTTCATGTTGTAGGCGGGCAGTTCGAAGGTGTGCAGGCTCATGGGTCCGACGCTCGCCGTGTCGTGGAGATCCCACCCTGTGCCGTTGCCCTTGTGAACAGTCACCGTTGCTGTGTCTGTCTGATTCACGTTGGACACTGCGACCGCGTATTGCTGGTCCTCATCGATATCGTGAGAATCGAGATCGACAGCGTAAAACAGACAGCCCACGGAGGTTGTCGCCTGCGCGGCCTGTGCACATGTCTCGGGGATTGTCGGACCGACATATTCGGTATCCGTGTCGGTATCACTATCACTATCGCTGTCGGTATCGGTGTCCGTGTCGGTGTCGCTGTCAGTGTCGGTATCACTATCACCGTCGCTGCCATTGTTTTCGCCGGTGTTCGTGCCGGCGGCCGTGCAACCGGCGAACAAGATTGCCGACAGGGTCATCGCCAGTATTTCGAGCAGAGTAGATTTCATTGGCTCACCTTTTTTCTTCTGTGTTCTGTTCGAGGAGTGGGGGCAGGTGCTGTGGATCGGGTAGGGGCGAGATTAAAATAGTTGCACGCCGGATCTACCCGATCGCGGCTCGTTTCCACCACGAAGTCAACAGGCAGCTATTTGAAAACCCGAGCACGAGGAGAATAACAATGACCAGCACAGAACACGCATGCCCGATGCCGATTGGGAGTGTAATCGCTGTCTTCTTCGTACTCATCGCCGGATGCGCCGATGCAATGATGGATTTGCATGATGAGGATACAGATAACGATTCGGAAAACGACACGGATTCCGACAGGGACAACGGCACGGATACCGGCAACGATTCAGACGCGGATGTCGATACAGATACAGGCGCGGATACCGATACCGACGCGGATACTGATACCGACACCGATACTGATACTGACACAAACACCGATACGGATACCGATACGGATACGGATCCAGTAGTTTTTCGCGATGACTTCAACGGTTCCACGGCATTCACGGAGATCGCGTATCCTTTTGGGGACCCTCATGTGCCTGTTCAAAACTATGCAGAATTCGAAAACACGGGAACAGAGCACAAGATCATTCTGGGCTGTTACGACGAGGCTGAGCTTTCGGTTTGGCTGGGCTTGCCGTACGACGATTACACGATCACCGTCGCCTGGCGCACCGGGGAGGACTACTGGGAGAATATTGGCGACTGTGCAAAAACTCATTTCGATGAGAACTACGGCAGTTCTTGCTCAACCTCACAACGCCTGATCGTAATCGACGGCGTGGCCATCCACGAAACCGAAGGTGAACTCCTGCTTCACAGTGAGACGACGGTTGTCTCGTACACGGGGTCAATCAACAACTTCAAGCTCTCGGTTGCCAGCGCCGCCAAGTACGACATGTCGATAACCTATGACACTTACTACGACTTTGCAGAGATCGAACTGCAATAGAGGGAGCGACATATGAAGACAATCAAATGGATGAATGCAGGCTTCGCCGCAGGCCTTGCGTTTTCATTGCTCGTTGTACAGATTGGCTGTGCGGAGGTATCCCCCGATGACATGATCGGTTCCGATTCGGAAACGGACGCGAGTTCCGATACTGTCACTGACACGGATACGGATTCCGACACCGATACCAACACCGAATCGGATACTATGCCCGTGGAGTGCGAGGACACGGGTGATTGCATGGAAGGCGAGCCGTGCGTGGACGGCTATTGCTGCAACGAGGCGTGCGACGGTATTTGCGAAAAATGCGACCTGCCGGGGCTCGAGGGCGTGTGCTCTTCGAGCCCGGACGGGACCGATCCGGATGACGAGTGCGAGACCGAGGAGCCCTCCACCTGCGGAACCAGCGGAATGTGCGACGGGGACGGAGCCTGCGCCTACTACGATGTCGAAACCTCCTGCGACGACAACGAGCCGTGCACCTCAGATGACCACTGTGATGAAGTGGGTACCTGCGTGGGAATCGCGCCGACGGATTGCGATCCCGGGCTCGGAAACGAATGCTGCGCGGGTATGTGCTCGACGGCGGCTGGTTGCTACACTGTCGATGACGGTTGCGATGACTCCTGCGACGCGAATCAACTCCTCATCGCGCAGAACTGTGTCGGTTGCGGCCCCGCCCAGGGAGTGGGCGCATGCACAGGAGGCCAGGTTCACGCCTGTAACGGCTCCGACCACACATTGTGCGAAGAGATCACTTGCGGCGGCACGGACTACTACTGCAGCAACGACGGAGGAACGTGGGAATGGAGGACAGCGGTCGCGTGCGATGACGGCGACGACTGCACCTTCAACGATGCCTGCTCGGGGGGCGCTTGCGTGGCCAATGCATACAACTGCGTGAACGACGAATGCACAAGTCGCGTCTGCGACGGCGCCGGAGGCTGCATCGAGACGAATCTGCCACCAACCACTTCCTGCGGAACCGTGGCATGCGCGGCCGACAACTGCGCGTACGGGAGCTGGTGGAACTACCCGACAAACTGCACAAGTTACTGCGACGGAGCGGGGACCTGCGCACCATGCACGTGTACAGCTGCGGAGACGGTCTGCTCGGGCGGGAGCATCTGTTGCGTTGCAGCGTGCTCCAACAGCACAGGATGCTACACGGTGGCGGGCACCTGCGGGGGAGCGGATACTTGCGGCGATCCCAATGTCCTGACGCTGGGCAGCGTATGCTCGGGATGCTCTCTCAACGGTGACGACGGCGTGTGCGGCGGAGGCGGCGCGTTCACCTGTAGCGATTCGCAGCACGACTCGTGCGACATAATGACTTGCGGAGGGACAACGTACTACTGCACCAATGCGAGCGGAAGCTGGCAGTGGCGGACCATACCCGATTGCGACGACGGAGATCCGTGCACGTACAACGAGGCGTGCAACGCGAGCGGTATTTGCACCGGGGGAACGCCGATCACTTGCGCCGACGACCAGTGCCACGACCGGGAGTGCGACGGCGACTCCACCTGCTCCGTGACCGTTCTTACCGGGATTGCCTGTGACGACGGCGACCCGTGCACCGGCGGCACGACGTGCAACTCTTCCGGGGTCTGCGCCGGAGGCGCGTCGACGGCCGTCTGCGGCGACTTCACCTGCGAGTGCGGTGAAACCACCTGCAGCTGCGAGACCGATTGCGGCGCTTCTTGTGGAGACACCTGCTGCACCGCCTCGGAGAACCCGGGCAACTGCGTCGCGGACTGCGGCGTCGGCACCTGCGGCGATACTTACTGCGTGGCGTCCGGCGGCGAGGACACCTGCACCTGTTACCAGGACTGCGGCGCCTCCTGTGGAGATGGATGCTGCAACGGATCCGAGGACGCCACCTCGTGTGCGGCCGATTGCGGAGTCATATTCCGCGATGATTTCAACGGCTCCACTTTGTTTACGGAAGTCACGTACCCTTTTGGGGATCCTTATCTGCCTGTCCAGAATTACGTGGGGTTCAGCAACACGGGAACAGAACACGAGATCGTTCTGGGCGCATACGACGAAGCTGAGCTTTCAGTTTGGCTGGGGTTGCCGTACGACGATTACACGATCACCGTCGCCTGGCGCACCGGGGAGGACTACTGGGAGAATATTGGTGACTGTGGAAAAACTCATTTCGATGAGAACTACGGCAGTTCTTGCTCAACCTCACAACGCCTGATCGTAATCGACGGCGTGGCCATCCACGAGACCGCAGGTGAACTCTTGTTCCACAGTGAGACGACGGTCGTCTCGTATACGGGGTCAATCAACAACTTCAAACTCTCGGTTGCCAGCGCCGCCAGATACTATTCGTCGGATACTTACGACACCTATTACGATTTTGTGGAGATCGAACTGCAATAGCAGAAGGATAGGGATAATGACCAACACAGGACACACATACCCGATGTCGATTGGGAGCTTTATAGCCATTCTGTTCGTGTTCATCGCCGGATGCGCGGATGCAATGATGGACTTGCATGATGAGGATACGGGCACCGACACGGACGCCGATTCGGACACCGACGCCGATACCGATACGGATTCCGATTCGGACACGGATTCGGACACGGACACCGATACGGATTCCGATTCGGACACCGACTCGCATACCGACTCGGACACCGACTCGGGCTCCGACACGGGTACTGATACGGGCCCCGATACGGACACGGGCACGGACACCGACCCATTGGTGTTTTTCGACGACTTTAACGGCTCCACTGTTTTCACCGAAACAGCGTATCCGTTCGGCGATCCGGATATCTGCGGCTATCCATATTCCAGCGGAGTCTCCTTCTCCAACAACGGAACCGAGCACAACATCCATCCCGATTGCTACGATGAGGCCATACTGGAAGTGACGCTTTCGCTACCGTTCAACAACTACGATATCAACGTGAAATGGCGGACAGGTTCGGATCCGCACACGTACACCGATTGCAGCTTGACCAACTTCGACGATCAGTACGGCGCCAACTGCACCATCCCGACAAGGTTGATCGTCGTGGATGGTACGGTTATCCACGAGCACTCTGGACAGCTTACACTTCACAGCGAAACAACTTCCGTTCCGTATACCGGATCCATCGGTACCCTGACCCTGGGCATGGGCACAGCAGGCGCAGACTCAGACTACGACACATGGTACGATTTCGTGGAGATCATCGCCCCTTGATCACCCCAACTAATTACTGAATTTCGATATCCATTGGCGGGACGAGGATGAGCACGACGCGATCATCCAGGGGGAAACAGCCGCCGGCCAGAACCGTAATGGACGCCTCGAAGAACTGAGCCTCGGAAGTCTGCTCCACGAAATCGTTGAACGCGGCCACATCGAAGGTGACCACCGTGCCGGGCGTGACGTTGTCGAATCCATCGGCGGTCATCACGGGAACGGGCAGGCCGGGGGGATCGGACGGAACCACGTAGGAGTTGGGCACGATGGACTTGATGAAGTCCGCCGTGGTGTAGCCGGTGGGAAGCGGCACTCCGTCCATATCGGTGTCCTCGCCGGAGGTCTCTGTCACGCAGTCGAAGGCCGCATAGTGGGTGAGCATTTCCAGACCCGTGACGACGGTATCGCCCAGGCTCGTGCCTCCCGAGTGCATGTACGCCAGCGGGCACATTCCCGAAGCGTTGGGCGCCCTGCCCTCTCCGTTGAAGGAAGTACAGCACTGGCCCACGGCGCAACCTGGTGGACGGCTCGCCGCGTCACCCCAGGCCACTGGGGGAACCACCGCGCCGGTGGCCTCGGCCATGGCGATCATATCCGGGTCTCCCATGGCAATCGTCGGTAAGAAAGGCGTGCTTGTAGCCACGCCCACTACACGGGCGCAGATGTCATTGAGGGCATCTACTGTTTGGTTACTGGTGTGAGCTACCGGGGAAACGCTACCTGCGTAGTTCTCGGAGGGGTCCACTCCATTGTGGCTAAAGACATCCGTGAGCGGAACAATGGCCGGCATGGAGAACTCGCGGAAACCCACACCGCCGACCCCTGAAGTGTTTGCGGGCACGTCGGTGGGACCGGGCGTCGTCAACCCCTGGCCGGTAGCGATCTGGTACAACGACTCGACCATGGACTCGGCACCATCGGCGCCACAGCCGATTGGAGAGGTGCCGATCGAAAGAGCGTTCACACCCGCCAGGGCCAGGCTCACGTTGTCAGTCATCTCCTGGAAGAGTTCAAAGGGTTGATCCGGTTCGCCGCCTGAGGACATGCAACTATCGTGGCCGTAGGGAGAAATCGGAAAATCCTCGTAGGCGCCCACACCAAACCATGTGTCGGGGATACTCGCCTGGATATTGGGAATGATTGTACCCGTAAGAGAGGACTGAAGAGAGTTGATAGTGCTGAACATGGATCCGGTGGTGTCCATGTCGAAGAACACGTCCAGGGCCGGCACTTCGGTGGAGAAGTCCAGGGGCTTTTCCTGCTCCCCGCCCGGATCCTGGTATGGCAGGCTGAAGAAGAAGTCCTGGGAGGGACCCGTCTTTCTGTAGGCCACAACCGTCAGCTGGGCATCAGACTCGAACTGATCGTTGTAGTTGGCGTTGATCATGGTCACCTCGGCGCCGGCCTCGGAGATCGCCGGGATCTCCAGGTCAGGTCCGCTGAAGGATCCCAGGTTCGGGTTTGACGAACTCCAGGTGACCTCGGCGGTCAGGTCTTCGTTAACAAGGTCCTCGAAGTAGCCGATGCATTTATAGGGCATAGTTGTCGGTGCATCCAGATCCACCTCCAAGATCCAGTTCATGGGCTCGATTGAGATTCCGACGAGGACATGATCGGCATCAGCATCCGAGTCCCCATCGGTCGAACCGGAAGAATTGAAATTCGATTCGCACCCCATCGATAACACTCCGATGAATGCGCCACACAGGATTGTCAAAATTGTCCATCGAATAAATGTCATGATTTCTCTCCTTGAAAAGGCATTTCCACTTTTTGCGTTCGAACTCTGCTTGAGAAGTGGGGGCAGATACCGTGGATCGGGTAGGGCCGCGATCAAAAAGACGCGCCGGCTCTACCCGATCGCGGCCCGTTTCCACCACAGGATAGATGAGCGGCCATTGAAACATCCGAGAGCGAGGAAAGAGAATGACCAATACAGGACACCCATGCCCGATGCCGGTTGGAAGCGTTATCGCTGTTTTCCTCGTGCTCATCGCCGGATGCGCCGATGCAATGATGGACTTGCATGATGAGGATACGGGCACGGATTCGGAGAGCGACACGGATACCGATACAGACACAGACATGGACACGGATGCCGATGCGGACACGGATGTCGACGCGGACACGGATGTCGACGCGAACACCGACACGGACACGGATACAGACACAGATGCCGATACGGACACGGATACAGACACCGACACGGATCCAGTGGCATTTCGCGATGATTTCAACGGTTCCACTTTGTTCACGGAAATCGCGTATCCTTTTGGCGATCCATATCCGGCCGACCACGACAACGCGGAGTTTCTAAACAACGGAACGGAGCACGTAATCAGTGTGGGTTCGTTTGACGAGGCGGAGCTCTCTGTATGGCTGGGGCTACCGTACGACGATTACTCGATCACCGTCGCATGGCGCACAGAGGATGACTACAGCGGCTACACTTTCTGCGGACACACCTATCTGGATGATCACTACGGCGCTTCCTGCACAACCCCAAACCGTCTGATCGTAATCGACGATGTGATGATCAATGAAACCACCGGTCAGCTCTCCTACCATAATGAAACCACGGTCGTACTATACACGGGCGCCATCGATACTCTGAAGCTTGCATGCAACAGCTGGAGTTCCCCCACGGCGTGGGGATACGACACTTATTACGATTTTGTGGAGATCGAGCTGCAATAATGAAAGGTTTGATCCGCAGTCCGTAAGGCGAAGCCGGGCGCTTCGATCGAGAAGACCTTGTGTCGCGGTGCGTGAACGGTTTAGATCTATGCCATGCTCATCGAGAATCGGACGCTTGCCGTAGCCCTGACCGTTTCGGTGCTCGGCGTCGTCTTGCTGCTGGCCTGCTTCCCGCACCCGGTCCACGCGAACGAGCCGGCGCCGGTGGTCATGCTCCTGCCCGACACCTCCGACGACGCGCTTTACCGCGCCGCAGACGCCATCGCGGCACAGCTGACCGACATCCCGGTACGTTTTATCGCGCAGCGAGTGGAGGGCTGGGAGAACGAGTTTTACCGGAGGGTGGATCGGGCCCGCCACATCGCGAGTTCTCGTGGCGCCATCTCGGTATTCTGGATTGATCTCAGCGCGCCGCAACAGGTGTTCCTGTTTATCGAAGATCCGAGCGGCGGCCGCATCCTCGTCAGAAATATCAGGTCCGACGAAGGAGGTGAGGAGGTACAATTCGAGACGCTCGCGGTCATCGTGCGAGGCGCCATCAAGTCAATCCTGGATGGCGGACGTATAGGCGTGTCCGCCCCTCCCCCGAAACCCGCGCAAACACAACCCGCTTACGACCGCATCAACACCTCGATCGCCTACGCGGCAAAACTCTACTCAACTGAAGCGCCGATCGCCCACGGAGCCCGAGTCGAGATATCCCTCGGCTTGTTCAGGCAGCTGCGTATCTTTGCCGCTTATCGATTACAGATCCCCCTGCATTTTGCTACCGAACTGGTTGCTGCGGACATCCGCCCTCACCCGGTTGAGTTGGGCCTGGCTGGACGTTGGCGCTCCCCAAAATGGATCCTGGAGATCGGGCTCGCCATGGTGGAAGATTTCGTCACCTTCGAGGTCATGGCCCTCGACAATCGCGTGGAGCCCAGCGAACCGAAACGCAAGTACGTCACATTGATCTCCCCGTCCACGCGCATAGGCCGGAGGGTCGGAGATGTGGCGACTGTCTTCCTTTCCATCAATCTTGACGTGGCCCTGGTCAAAAACCGGTATGTCCTTGAAACAACTGGAGACCCCATAGTAATAACGACTCCATGGAGGGTGGGACCGCTCTTTGCCCTCGGCATGACCTTCACATTGCTGTAGATTTCCGTCCAAATCATGAATCCAGTGCACACAACAGGTAGCGGCAAGGGAAAAAGAAAAAAATCGGAGAAAAAGAATCCCTTGACCCACGACGTACTCAACGATCTCAAGCTCGCCAAAAGGGCAGCGAAGGATCCGGAGGCGGCGCGAATCCTGATGGAGCGTCTGGGGCCGCGCGTCAAATACACAGTGATGCTCCTCGTGCGCAGGGACGAGGAGTTGGAGGATCTGGTTCATGGTTGTTTGCTCGCCATTCTTGAAAACCTGGGGAACTACCGTGGAACGGGTTCATTAGAGGCATGGGCAGGTCAACTGACATACCGCGTACTCATGCGTCTCCTCAAAAGGAAACGACGAAACGAACGCACTGTGACACTGGTACAGGACGAACCCGGAATCTCGCCGATCACGCCGGAACACCAGACGACACGAGCGGCGATGGCCGACAATCTTGCCTTTCATTTTTCCAAGATGCCCGAAAAGAGGCGCAGGGCCGTGGTCCTTCGGCTTGTTTACGGTCACTCGGTGGCCGAGATTGCGCGTTTGACCGACGCGCCCCTGAACACTGTCCGCGACAGGATTCGCGTGGGGCTCAAGGAGCTGAGGCAGAGTATCGGCGCAGATCGTGTCGCCATGGAGCTCTTCGGGAGGAATCGCCGTGGATGAGATGAACACAGATCTCAAAAACGGCGCCGGCGATTGCGACCTGTTTGGCGAGCTGGTGGCTCTGGAGTTGATCGACGAGGGCGAGATCAGCGCGAAGGACCGGCGGTTCATGGATCATCACGTCGCCACGTGCCCGCAATGCGCCGCGTTCGAAGGAGCCCTGGATCAGCTCGAAGATCCTGCATGCGATCCACTTGCCGGGAAAATGACCGACCGCGTCCTTGCGGAACATGCGGCAAACGGAAAGAAAAGCCGGCCTGGCTCCAGGATTGTCGCTATCACGGCGATCTGTGGCATCGCGGCCATGATTATACTCGCGCTGGGCGGCATCATCCCCCTGCCATTTGGGGGCACAATGCTCTTCGGAGACGACGACGCAATGATAGCCCGGGACGGCAGCCGCGCAACCGCCGGGCAAGTCCTCACCACCGACGCAGAACCCGCATTCTACACCTCGAGATCGGCGCTGGAGATCGGACTGGACGCGAGGAGCAAGCTAAAAATCGAAAGTCTCCGGCACGAAACCATCGAGTTTAATCTGCATCGGGGGCGTGCGGCTTTTCATCTGGTACCGGACGAGAAAGGCGAACTCACCGTCGTCACACCTCTCGCCAGCATCATCGTTACTGGAACCGTGTTCATGGTGGAGGTAACGGACTTCGACGTGTCGGTCGGCGTTCTTCGGGGCTCGGTGGAGGTGCAACCCAATACCGTTTCTTCGAACTCCACGCCGGTTGCGCAAGGAGAGAAGATCTCCATCTCGAACGGGGAGGTCCAGCGACTGGACCTGCAGGCGCGCAACGAAATCAAAGCGCTTCTCCACATGAAACTCGAAGCGAAAACGTCCCTTGCAACCGAGATCGAGGAGCAACAACCCGAGAAAACACATCCGGATAATCGGAACGCAATTGATACCGGTGAAGATCCCCCTCCCGCAATCTCGAAAAAGACGGGCGCGGCGAAGAACGGCGGAACACCGACGGCATCGGCAAGCAAACCCAATCGACCGGTGGCGCCTGAAGGTTCGCCGAGCGAGTACATCCTTGAGGCGCGGGAATGCCGTAAATTGGGCGATTGGGCAGGCGCCGCCCGGGCCTACGGCAAGATCCTGAGTGAGTATCCGGCCAGCCCCGAAGCAATTACGGTACTCCTCCCCCTCGCTGAAGTGGAGATGGAGCACCTGGGCAACCCGGCTCGAGCTCTCATGCATTTCAACGAATACGGGCGGAGGAGACCTGCGGGACCGCTCGCGCAGGAGGCCCTTTTCGGAAAATGTACAGCATTGAGAGCACTTGGAAGAGAGAATGAGGAAATTCGCGCACTTGGCGAGTTTCTCAGGAAATACCCCAACAGTATTCGATATTCCAGGGTCAACCGGCGTCTAATAACTGTAACAACACAAAAGGATTAAAAATAAATATTAAAATGAACGTCCTTTTGGTATTATGGATGCACTGAAGTAATAAGGAAGCGGAGGTTTCTCAAATGGAAAAATATATTTATCTCGTTATGATATCACTGGTCGCTGTTCTGGCACTGGGACTCGTCTCTGCCGGATGTAGCGATGACACCTTCGACGACGGCCTCGACGTCGATGCCGATTCCGATTCCGATTCGGACGGGGATGCCGATTCCGACTCGGATACCGACTCGGATACCGACTCGGACACGGATTCAGACACCGACGCCGACACCGACACCGATACTGATACTGGCACCGGTTCCTACTCAACCATGTGGGACTGCCTCATCTGCGACGAATAGTTACTTCAACCCAACAAGATCCATTCCACGAACTATCGCGCTGATGGCGTGTTGCACGTTGTCGATGCGGATCCGTGTCTTCGTCTGCGATTCGTAGAAACCGCCTATCGCCAACCTGGGCCTGCGAATCCAGAAGGTGTCGTGCTCGGAGACCTGCGCTCTCAGGAGGAATTCATATGAGGCCACAAGTTGCTCCACGATGGGATCCACATCGAGACCCTCGGCCTTCCCCAGAATAACGGCGGAAACCATTGCCTCTGCAGCCGTTGCCGTCCCACCGGTATGCGGCGTGAAGAAATGGGTTATTGACATCCCGCCCGCATCCTCGACGAAGGGCGTCTCATGGCGCCCGTGAGTCAGGTTGTCGTAGTTGACGCCGATGCCGTGGCAATATCGGGCATATTGCGGCTTGGGAAGACGCGCGTAGAGTTCCTCTGCCGCCAGGCATGACCAGTGCTCCTGGCCGAAGAAATAGCTTCCGAGAAAATGATCCCAATACGGTCCAGCGAGGAAATCCATACCCTTCTCTGCAACGTCCAGGGCCTTCTTGTCGTCGTACGCAGCAGCAAATCTCCCCAGCGCGAACACCGCCTGCTGGGAGGCGTACAGCTTCATCTTTTCGCGGTCGATGCCCGTGTCCGGCTTCCACGAGTGATAAAAGAACCCGTCGGACCGCTGCATACTCATGATGTAGTCTCTGATCCTGAAAGCCGATTCATCGAAGCGATCGTCCTGCGAAGCCAACCGGTACTCTGCCAGCGCGAGCAGGCCAAGGGCTGATGAGCCCAGGTAGCATTCACCCTTCGCCAGCAAGCAGAGGGATCCATCCGGGCCTTCGTCGAGCTGTCTCTCCAGGCGACGGAGCGCCCTTCGCGCCCCATCCACAACATCGGGCCTCTTCAGTATACGGCCGACCAGGGCCAGGCTGTAAGAGGTTCCAGCGTGGCGTGGCCAGTTGTAGGCATCCTCCACCTTCTTGTGCGCAACCGGATCGTAGTTGTAGAAGTACATGCCGCTCGGACGTAGCGCCCGCATGAGATAATCCGCTCCCGCGTTCACCGCCGCCTCAAGATCGGCCCTCCCAACCGGGTCCCGCTCCAGGGATCCCTTTAGCAATCTCCTCGGCTCCAGATCGGCTCCCTCCACGAACGTCAGCGAAAGGAATCGCTCGAGTTCCGTCACGATCTCCCCTCTGGAACCCAGCACGGCGGCCTGGTGAAGAATTGTCCTGCTGATCCGGTCGATGTCCACACCGACCCTGAATCGCGCGTCGTAACCGGGAAGCGGCTGGAAGCTGCCGTACTTTCTCTGCCTGATGAATTCAGTCGGCGGAAGGTACACCCGCCGACCGTCGACGATACCGCTCACCCCCGTGTGTCCTTCGACGAAGGAAAGGCTGAAAAGTGTGCCGCCCTGTGGAACCCATCCGGTCGCCATGACCAGATCCAGCTGCAACCGAAGGGAGGGCCCATCGAGATCTCTCTTGTCGGCCCGAAGTTTCCCGGCGAGTATTTCGAGCGCCTCCCGCATCGGTCTGTCGTCCACCTGCCAGACTCGGCGCCTCGCTCCCCCCTTCCATACGGTCATCACCAGGGGCAAGCGGTAGTCGCCGGCGCTCGCAAGATCTCGGGGCAAGGTTGGGAGTTCGTCCTCGACGAAACTCCTTCGAAGATACCCGAGCGCCGATCCGGCCTGCTCCACGGAGAGGTTCTCGGCGGTGGGCTCCATCAGGAACGGAATGGGCGCGAGCAACCAGGCCGTGAGGAGCACCAGCGCGGATACAGCACCCAGTTGTGCTACTCCCGGGATCTTCAATTCGTCTCTCCTCGTGTCCGCAGAAAGTGAATCTCGTGAGCGGGTATGAGCCAGAAGATAATGAAGATGGCCACGGCCACTGCTGCGGCCATCGCCCCGGCCGATTGCCCGTGACGACCGTAGATACCGTAAAGGTACGAAGCCGACATCAGGGATAGTGCGGCGAGGACCAGGCCGAGAAGCCAGTGGAGCAAACATGCCGAGGCGGCCAGCCTACGTCCCCATTTGCCACCGAAGATCAACACCGGCCCGGAAAGGACCATCATTATTGACGCAAAGGCAAGCAACCAGTTGACCGCATCGATGCGGCTCGACACCAGCAATGGGATCGCGCCCACCATGAGCCCCTGCACCACATTCAGCACGCCAAAAACTACTAACTTCCTGTCTTTCAATCGACCACCTGTTCTTCCTTTAGGGCTCTGAACCCTTAGTAATGAAGCAAGCTGTAAATATCGATTCCTTCTAGCTTCTTTCTACCTTCGAGGAAATCCAGTTCGACCACGAAGGCCGCTGCTGCGATGGTCGCGCCAAGATCCCGGATCATCCTGACGGTGGCTTGCGCCGTACCGCCGGTGGCCAGCAGGTCGTCCACGACCAGCACATTGTCATCCACTCCGAGGGCGTCCATGTGCATCTCGAGGGTGTCGGTACCGTACTCCAACTCGTACTCGACACTCACGGTCTTCGCGGGCAGTTTGCCGGGCTTGCGCACCGGGACGAAACCCACGCCGAGACGCTCTGCCACGGAAACGCCGAAGATGAACCCTCGCGACTCCATTCCGGCGACCGCAGTGATCCCCTTGCCTACGAACGGCTCGGCCAGAAGACTCAGCACTTCGCTCAAGCCTTCCGGGTCTCCGATGAGCGGAGTGATGTCCTTGAACACTATTCCAGGCTTCGGAAAGTCGGGCACGTCTCTGATGAGCTTCTCGATTTTGATGAGTCTTTCGTTCATTTCTTACTCCACTGGTGGCAAGTAGAGCAACGGATCTTGGGGCTGCTCGCCTGCGCGCACTTCGAAATGCAAATGCACCGTCGTCGCGGATCCGGTGCTACCGACCTCGGCCAATTTCTGTCCCCGTTTCACGTCGTCCCCCTCCGCAACAACGTTTTTGTCGTTGTGGGCGTACACTGTGATGATGCCTCCGTCGTGGCGAACGAGCACCAGGTTACCGTATCCCTTGATCGCGTCGCCGCTGTAGATGACTTTGCCTGTATCGGCGGCTTTCACGGCGGTGCCCTTTGGTGCGGTGATGTCTATTCCGTCGTTGTGCTTTCCGTCGCGCGTGCCGTACCGGGCGCTGAGTTTTCCGTCCACCGGCCACACGAAGCACGGGCGACCGTCAACCCCGCACTTCCCGGAGGCCTTCACCGGTGAGCTTGTCGAACCGACTTTCGACGGTGAACCTGTCGAACCGGTCGTAATTGCCGGTGGCGGAGAGGCGCCCGTTCCCGGAGGTTTGCCGCCGGCCTTGGGAATGAAGATCTCGTCCCTTCCGGTGATCTCTCCCTTGAGAGGAAGGTCATTGAGCTCCGCGATGGTCTCCGTCTCGGCCCCGTATCGCCTGGCCACCGAGTCGACCGTGTCTCCACTATTGACCTTGTGCCACACCCCGAGAACCTTCAACGGCGCCACCGACCTTGAGCCGCATCCGCAAATCAGGATCAGAAACAGGATCGGTATGAGGGTTCGTGCAACCATGCGGGTCACTGTATCATGGAGCTATTGTTCACCGCTATCTTGCAGTTCGTCGTCGTCTTCGCGGCGTCTTCCCAGAGCGATCAGACCCAATGATCCCACCAACCCTACGGCAAAGGCTCCGGCGCCGATGAGGCCTTCTCTGGCAGATTCGGGAAGACGGTTGGGGGCGGTGGCTATCTGAATTTCTTGCTTCACCTCGCCGTCCCGACCGGTCACCTCGGCCCCCGCCGATATGTCCTTGAACGGCCAGAGCACCCAGAGGCTGCCGATCAGCAGACCTATGAGGAAGGCCATGGTTGCCGACTTGGCCCGCTTGAGCAGGAAGTTGAGCAGCCTGGCGAATATCAGAATTCCCACGGCCATGCCCAGGGCCAGCGCGCCGAGCCATACGACCGCCTCCACATCGATACGCCCATGTGCCAGGGCGGTCTGCAGACCCGTGAGCTTGGCCAGGACATTCTGATATTGCCCCATTACCAGCATGACGAACGAGCCGCTGATCCCCGGCAGGATCATGGCGCTGATGGCTATTGCCCCCGTGCCGGCGGCGACAAGCGGGTTATCCGATCCGGCGGCGTTATCCGGCATGACCAGCGCGATGCCGACTGAGAGTGCAATACCCGGAACGGCCCACAACAGGCGAAGACCCTTCCGGTCCATCATCGCCCAGGGCACCGCGACAGAGGGCACGATCAATCCGACGAAGAAGGCCAGGGTCGGCAAAGAGTGCTTTGCCAGAAGAAACTTGATGAGAAACGACGACGACATGATCGCTATCAACGCGCCGATGAGCAGAAGGACGATGAAGCCGGCGTCTATTCGTCGAAGTTCGTCGGCGAAGCCGCGTCTGGCCGGCGCCTTGAACCCCCCGGCGATCAGTCCCCACGTGGCCTTGAGAGTTTTCAGACCGAGGGCGTTGAGGGCTCCCACCATCCTGTCGAAGATTCCGAGTATCAGTGCGAAGGTTCCTCCGGATACACCGGGGATGATATTGGCTATACCGACAAGCCCACCCTTGACCAGGATCAGGAACACGCCGAGCCATCCCACGCCCTTTGATGAACCCATCTAGCCCTCCTCGTCCGCGCCGGGGAATGGAAGGATTCCCTCGCCCATTGCCGCCTTGTCGGTTTGATCCGTGGACAACAACGTCGCGCAAGCCACGCCCCTGTCAATGAGCCAGCCATCGGTCCCTTTTAGAAGCTGGTCCCGCACGGGAGGGCCACCCAACCAGTAATAGTTTCTTCCACTGATGGGCACCTCGCGACGCTCCACTTCTTCGGGATATGACCGCTTCCCCAGGCAGGCGAACCGAGGGCCCTCGAAGTCGCCGGACGGATAGTTGAGGTTGAGGAGACGCGGAATTTCCACCGGCAACCCGGCAACTTGCAACCCTATTTCTACCACGCTGCGGGCGGCCGGTTCGAAGTCATCGCCGTTTACCAGACTCGCCGCAACCCCGTGCACGCCGCGAATGACCGCCTCACGAGCCCCCGCCACCGTGCCGGAATAAACCACGTCACCACCCAGGTTGGCCCCCCTGTTGATCCCGGAGATCACGACGTCTGGCCTTCTGGGCAGGCAATTGAACATCCCAAAATACACGCAGTCGCCAGTCAACCCGCTCAACGCCATGCGGCGTTCGCCGACCTCGTTGGCAAAGATAGGTCGATGGAGCGTCATCCCGTGGCTGCATGTTGAACGCTCCGAGTCCGGCGCCACAGTCCACACCTCGACATCCGGGTGTCGCGCAAAGGCCCCCTCGAGCGCCTTCAGGCCGGGTGCATCGATGCCGTCATCATTTGTAAGGAGTACGAGAATACCGGTCACGATAATAACCTGCCTGCATATAAAAAGAGGGTCCGATAAGGGACCCTCCGGTCGGGGCGAGAGGATTTGAACCTCCGACTTCTTGACCCCCAGTCAAGCGCGCTAACCAGGCTGCGCTACGCCCCGAAAATCAATCTTTCTCTACCAGAGCGATGATGGAGAGGCAAGGCTCGAAGGACAAATCCAACTATTCCTTCTCCGGCGTGTTGGGCACATCCTCGAGTTCGTCGAGGTCCGCAACGAACCTTGTGAGTTCACCGCGCAGGCCCAGCAACTTTTCTTCGTACAAATCGATCACTTTTCCGCGAGCCTTCACCACCTCCTCGCCCATATGCTCGATCGCTTCCTCCCGAGCAGCCGCAGCCACTGCGCTCGGATCCGGCGGTGGCAAGGATTCCCCGACGCCCTCTTCCTTGAGATGACGACGTGCGCCCTCGATGGTGAACTTGCGGTCGTAGAGCAAATGCTTGATCGCCAGGATCGCTTCCACGTCCTTCCTCTTGTAGAGGCGCTGGTTCGTCTTGGATTTCTGCGGTCGGATGAACGAGAACTCGGACTCCCAGTATCGCAGCACGTGTTGCTTGATACCGGTTAGCCTGGCGACTTCGCCTATCCTGAAATAAAGCTTGTCAGGTAAGTCTGCCCGTTGTGCCACGGCTCACCGTTTTCCCGTCCCGTCCCTGACAACCAGGCAGAACACTGCCCGCGCGGGGCTCAAGGCAGGGACTTTGTGTTTAGTGCATTCTTGAGCACTTGACTGGGCTTGAAGTTCAGCACGTAGCGCGGCGCGATCACGATGGGCTGCCCCGTCTGCGGGTTGCGTCCCATTCTTTCCTTCTTTTGCCGGACTACGAAATTACCAAACCCCGAGATCTTGATCTTCTCGTTGGATGCAAGCGATTGCTTCATCACCTGAAACACTGCCTCGACGATCTCGGCGGCCTCCTTCTTGGAGAACCCTCCAACCTTTTCGTATACACGTTCGATGATGTCCGCTTTGGTCATCCGCCCCTCTCCTTCGCGCAAGCGAGCATATTGCACAATTGATGGGTCATTTAAGCATATGAATTTAAACGATTCAACCCCTGGAAACGTTTACCTTGTTCGCACGCCGAACTCGGTAGTAATTGAATCTATGGCTGTTCGATGGATGGTGTCCACTTCCTCGTCGGTCAGGGTCTTTTCCCGTGAGCGATACACCACCGAGAACGCCAGCGATTTCTTGCCGTCTTCTATTCCCTTGCCCCTGTAGACATCGAACAGGCTCACGCTTATAGCGAGCGGCCCGCACGCGTCGCGCAAAGCATCCTCGATGGGAGCCGCGTCCCGTGCTTCCTCGACCAGGAAGGCCACGTCTCGCACCATGGGAGGAAATTCGTGCAGAGGTGACGCCACCGAAATCTTTCGCATCCCCCAGAGCTTCATGGCGTCCACCTCGAACCCCACCGCTCCGCGGCCGAGTTTTTGATCTGCCAGGATCTTCGGATGAACCTCTCCGACAACTCCGACATCGTCCCCGCCGACGACCACGCGAAGCGCCCGGTTGGGGTGCATGTAATCGAGATCCGTCACCGGCTCGAAGACCGGATCCATGCCGGTGAACTCCCTGATAAAAGCGCCGGCGATGCCCTTGGCGTCGAAAAAATCCACAGGACCGTGATCTTCGCCGATCCACGAATCCCGCGATCCGTTCATGATCGCCGCCACGCGAAGAACTTCCAGGGGTAACTCCCCACCCTCGTCGTGGAAAGTCCGTCCTACCTCGAACTGGCGCACCAGCCCCACATACCGCGTTGTCGCTCTCTTTAGATTCTCGATGAGACCGGCCAACAAGGTGGTCCTCATCGTTTCACGCTTTGAGTTGAGGGGGTTGGCTATCTTGATAACGCGATCGCTAAGTCCCATCCCGACGAGCATCTCCTCCGGAACGAAGGAGTAGCTGATGGACTCCTCGAGGCCCAACGAAACCATGATCTGCCGCACTCGCATGCCCACCTCGTACTCTTCCCGATCGGGAATGCAGCTCTGGATGCGCGGAAGCAAGGACGGTATTTTGTCCAGCCCGACCACGCGCGCGATCTCTTCTATCAGATCGATCTCGCGCTCGATATCGGGCCTGTTGGTTGGTACGAGGACAGAGAATTCATGGTCGGTTCCCGTGACAACCGCGCCGAGACCCTTGAGGATCCGCCGCATCTCCTGTACCTCAACGGGGTACCCCATGACGGACTCGTAACGTCCGGGTCGCAGCGCAACGCGCTTGCGCTCGATGGGCACGGGATAGCAATCCATCGGACCGGGAGCCCTTGTTCCTCCGGCCAGGTCGCATATGAGATGAGTTGTGGACCTCAGCACATCGTCGGCCATGTTGGGATCGATCCCCCTCTCGAATCGATAGGAGGATTCGCTCGCCAGCTTGAGCCGCTTCGAGGTTCTTCGAATCATGGACGGGTTGAAGTACGCGCATTCGAGCAACAGGTTTTTCGTCTCTTGCGTGATGCCGGTGTCGATCCCGCCCATGACGCCGGCCACAGCCACAGGTCTCTCCCCGTCGCAGATCAGAAGGTCATCGCCGGTAAAAGTGCGCTCCACCTCGTCGAGTGTCTTCATCCGTTCGCCATCGGAGGCTCTGCGCACGACTATTGTGGCGTCGGCAACCCTGTCCAGATCGAAGGCGTGCAACGGTTGCCCGTACTCCAGGAGGATAAGGTTGGTGACATCCACCAGGTTGGAGATGGGGCGAACACCCAGGTTATGAAGCCGGTATCTCAACGAGAACGGGCTCTTGCCGACCTTCGCCCCTGTGATCACGGCCGCAGCATATCTGGGGCACCCTTCTTGATCTATCAGGTCCACTTTGATGTGCTTGCCGACCGGGTCGCCACCCTCGGGCGCCGCCTCGGGAACCGACGGGTCGAACGGTTTGCCGTACAGCAAAGCCATCTCGCGGGCAATTCCGCGATGGCTCAACGCGTCCGGCCTGTTTGGGGTGATCCCGATAGAGTAGATCCAGTCTTGCAAACCAAGGGCATCGTCGATGGGCGTGCCGGCAGCGGCCTCGGTCTCGCCGTCCAGGATCATGATGCCTTCCTGATCGGGGCCGATATCCAGTTCCATCTCGGAGCAGAGCATGCCCTCGGAAGGGACGCCCGCGATCTCTCTGGACTCGATGGTGATCTCTCCTACCGAGGCTCCCACCCGAGCGAGCACCACGCGACTACCCGGCCCGGGACAGTTGGGAGCGCCGCACACCACGGAGACGACGCCTGATCCGGAATCGACTGTGACACAATGAAGTTTGCCGGAGGTCGGGTGCGGCTCCCGGGATTTTATCACCCCAACAACGATATTATCGAAGCCAACGCCCACGGTTTGAAGTTCGTCCACCTCGAGCCCGCTGAATGTCAGCTTGTCGCCGAGTTCCTCGGGCTTGGGGGAAAATCCGGCGATTTCGCAAATCCATCTGTAGCTCACGAGCACCGGACTACCTCCTGAAAGCTTCGAGGAAACGCGGATCGTTCTCGTACAATAGACGGATGCTCGAAATGCCCTCGTATCTGAGCATCGCGATTCGATCTACACCCAGGCCAAACGCGAAACCGGTGTACCGCTCAGGATCGATCCCCACCCCCTCGAGGACGGTAGGATCCACCATCCCGGAGCCGAGGATCTCCAGCCATCCGGTGCCGGAGCACAGATTGCACCCCGCGCCCTTGCAAGAGATGCACTCGATGTCAACCTCTGCGGAGGGTTCGGTGAACGGGAAAAAGCTCGGCCTGAACCTGGAGCGCACGTCGCGCCCGAAGATCCTCGCAAGGAACGCCTGCAGGACCCCCTTCAGGTGGGCGAAGCTGACCCCCTCGTCCACGAGCAACCCCTCGACCTGGAAAAACATGGGGCTGTGAGTGGGATCGTCATCGCGGCGATACACCGCGCCGGGAGCGACTATCTGGATGGGCAGGGGCTTTTCCAGCATGGTCCGTATCTGGACCGGAGATGTGTGGGTTCGCAAGAGGGTCTTGCCCTCCTTGATGAAGAGGGTGTCCTGCATGTCCCTGGCCGGGTGGTCGTCGGGGAAGTTGAGCTTACCGAAATTGTAAAGATCGGTTTCGATCTCCGGTCCGAGGGCCACATCGAAGCCCATGGAAACAAACACATCGACGATGTCGTACATCACCGTTGTGATCGGGTGCATCCGACCCATGCTCGGCGCGCGCCCCGGGAGGGTCAGGTCCGTGTGACGATCGAGGTATTCCCTTGCCTCACGATTTACAAGGCCGTCTATTGCGTCCCCCGCAGCCGAGGTGATGCGTTGCTTGGCCTGATTGAACGCTTGCCCCACTTCCCTGCGCGATTCTCCGGGAAGCTTGCCCAGCAGCTTCTGGAGCATCGTCACCTCACCCTTTTTTCCCAGAAAAGAAGCCTGCAAGTCCCTGATCTGCTGCTCGGTGGCGAGAGCGTTCACGGAATCGTCGAAACGATCGGCCAGTTTCTGCAGATCGTTGATGATCTCCTGTGGATCCATCAGGTTGTCTCCCGGAACTCTACTTGGCGGTCTTGGCGATATTGACGATCGTGGTAAACCCCTCGGGATCGACCACTGCGATATCGGCGAGGATTTTTCGATCGATCTCGACTTTTGCCCTGCGCAATCCCCCCATCATCCTGGAGTAGCTCACCCCGTTGAGCCTGGCACCCGCATTGATCCGGGTAATCCAGAGCCGTCGCATGTCGCGTTTTCTTAAGCGACGTCCCTTGTAAGCGTCGAGCCATGCGTGCATGACCGCGACCTTGGTCACCTTGTACAACCTGCTGCGAGAACCGAAGAAACCCTTCGCGTGCTTGAATACGCGATTGCGTCTTCGTCTTGCCTTGAAACCTCTTGTTACACGGGCCATTGGCTGCTCCTTTTGTTAGCCTGGTTGCCGGCCTTGCTGTGAGGTGTGGACCTACAGATAAGGCAGGAGCCTGCGGATCTGACGCGTTGCGGTCGGATCCATTATGTCGTTCTTGCGAAGCCTGCGCTTGCGCTTGGTGCTCTTCTTGGTGAGGATGTGACCGTGCAGGGGCTTGTCACACCGTATCTTTCCCTTGGCCGTCGTACGAAATCGTTTTGCGGCCGCTCTGTTACTCTTCATTTTGGGCATCGCTCGATCCCTTCGAAATCATTTTTAAACAGGCACTCCGTCCAGTGGACGAAGGGCTACTGTGTTTACACTTGCCCGGGGCTGCATGCAAGAAAAAACAGGGGGTTATGGACCGACAGGTAGTACCCTTTCTTGAAAGGCGATAGGATACTCTCAGGCGTCAGGCCAAAAGAAAGGCGAGCGATGAGATACTTGTTATTGGCAGTGCTGGTTTGCGGCGCGTGCTCTGACGATACCGAATCGGCCGGGTGCAATAAAGGGGAGTTCGACGGCGATTTCTGGCTCGGCACACAATCGGCTGTTGAAACCCTCGCGGGATACACTTCGGTCACGGGAGATCTGACAATCAACTGCCCGTTGTGCACCGACTTGAGCGAGTTGAATTGCCTCACCTCGGTGGGCAGGGACCTGGTGGTCGGAGGCAACCACACCCTCGCCAACTTGAACGGTCTGGGTACCATCACCTCGGTGGGCGGGTGCCTGCAAATCGGGAGCTCATTGCTCGAGGGCAACGACACCATCACCAACCTGGACGAGTTGAGCGCCATCACCTCGGTGGGCGGAGGCCTGGCCGTTCAGTACAACGACGCCCTCACCAACCTGAACGGGTTGAGCGGGATCGCCTCAACGGGTGATTACTTGTCCATCGTCGGGAACGACTCCCTCACCAACATGGACGGACTGAGCGCCTTCACTGAGGTGAGTGGGGGCTTGAGGATCATGGAAAACGGCGCCATCGTGAGTCTGGAGGGCCTGAACGACATCACCTCGGTGGGCCGGTACCTGCACATTATCAACAACGCCGCCCTCACCGACCTCGACGGGCTGAGCGGGATAAGCTCGGTGGGCGGGAGCCTGGAGGTTGAAGGCAACGCTGTCCTCGGCAGCCTGGGCGGACTTGGCAACATCACCTCGGTGGGCGAGGACCTTATTATTGACGGCAACACCGTCCTTCACGACCTGGACGGACTGGGCGGGTTAACGTCGGTGACTGAGGATCTGGAAATCCAGGACAACGAAGCCCTGCCCGACTGCCAAGTGTGCGCCCTCCTGGACCAGCTCACCACCGGACCCATCGACATCGACGTCAAGGACAACCTCGACGACACGTGCACGCCGGTGCCGGATGGGTGTCCGTAGGGCGGTTTTTTACTTGTTCGGAGTCGGGGCGAGGATCATGGTCATGGTCCTGCCCTCCATGCGGTATGACTGCTCGACCACCACCATGTCCTTGACCTCCGCCACGACCCTGTCAAGCAGCCTGGCCGCCACCTCCGGATGGGCCATTTCGCGCCCACGGAAACGAATGGTGATCTTGGCCTTGTTGCCTTCCTCGATGAAGCGCTTCACGTGCTTCATCTTGAAGTCGAAGTCATGGGAGTCGGTCTTCGGACGAAATTTGATCTCTTTTACTTCTATGACCTTTTGCTTCTTCTTGGCCGCGTTCGCCTGTTTCTTTTGCTCGTACTTGAACTTCCCGAAGTCCATGATTCGGCAAACGGGCGGCTCGGCTCTCGGATTAATTTCAACCAGATCGAGCCCGGCCTCCTCGGCGATGGTGATCGCTTGTCTAATGGGATAGATGCCGAGTTGCTGGCCGTCGGGGTTGATCACCCTGACCTCCGCTCGACGGATCATGTCGTTTATCCTCACCTTGGGGGGACGTGGTTGACGTGAAAAGTTCTTCCTAATAACTGACCTCCTTGATCAGGGGCTAACAAAAAGCCCTCACAATACTAATACTACACTAAACTTTGGGCTCCATGCTCTCATTGACCATCCATTCGAGAAATTCGTCAAGCGGTTTGAACCCGATATCTCCCGAAGCGCGGGTCCGAAGCGAAACTCCCCGTTGCTCGACTTCCCGATCACCGACAACGGCGATTGCAGGAATTCTCGCTAACCGGGCCTTGCGGATCTTTGCTCCGAGCTTGTCGCTGTCCAGATCGAGGGCGACGCGCGCGCCTTTTTCTTCCAGCGCGTTTGCAACCTCCCTTGCGAAATCGTGTTGCCCGTCGGTCACTGTCAGCACCGCCACCTGCTGCGGCGCAAGCCACATGGGAAACGCGCCGGCGTAGTGCTCTATGAGAATTCCGAAAAAACGCTCCATGGAACCGAGGATGGTGCGATGCAACATGACCGGTCGATGCCGCTTCGAATCCTCGCCGATGTACGCCAGATCGAAACGGTCGGGCAGGTTGAAGTCCACCTGAATGGTACTGCATTGCCAGAGGCGCCCGATGGCGTCGCGTATCTTGATGTCGATCTTGGGTCCATAGAACGTACCCTCCCCTTCGTCGATCTTGTAGTCGAGGCTCGAAGTCTCGAGCCCCTCGCGCAGCGCCGCCTCCGCGTGCTCCCATATCTGTGGATCGCCGATGAACTTTTCAGGTCGCGTGGAGAGTCTGATCTCCAGATCGTCGAAGCCGAAGTCGCCCAGCAGAGAAATGGTGAACTGAAGCAATCGTTGAATCTCGCTCGAGAGAATATCAGGCGGCATGAAGAGGTGCGCGTCGTCCTGAGTGAACCCGCGAACCCGCAGGAGCCCGTGTAGCTGGCCCGAGCGTTCGTACCGGTAGACCGTACCGAGTTCCGCCCAGCGCAACGGCAAGTCGCGATACGACTTGAGGCTATTGCGGTACATGCTGATGTGGAATGGACAGTTCATGGGCTTGATGTAGTAGGGGTTTCCCTCCAGATCCATGGGGGCGTACATGCCCTCCGAGTAGTTCTCCAGGTGCCCGGAGGTCTCCCACAAGCGGGACCGCCCGATGTGGGGGGTGAACACGATATCGTAACCGTTCTTGATATGGGCCTTACGCCAGTGATCCTCGATGAGCATTCGGATCATCGCTCCGCGTGGATGCCACAGCACCAACCCGCCGCCGATCTGCTCGTCGATGCTGAACAGGTCGAGCTCGGTTCCCAGCTTGCGATGATCCCGTTTCTTGGCCTCTTCCAGGGCGGCCAAGTGCTTCCGCAGATCCTTCTTGTCGGCGAACGCCGTCCCGTAGATCCGCGCCAGCATCTTGTTGTGCTCGTCACCCCTCCAGTAAGCGCCGGCGGATGAGAGCAGCTTGAACGACCTGAGAAATCGCGTACTCGGGACATGAGGTCCGGCGCAGAGATCCACCCATTTTCCGTGGCGATAGAGGGTGACGGGCTCATCCTCGTTGATACCCTCGATGATCTCCAGCTTGTACGTCTCGCCCATGGATTCAAACAGATCGCGCGCTTCCTGTCTGGAGACCTCGCTGCGGATGAAGTCGTGCCCCTCCTTGATGATGGAGGTCATCTCCTTCTCGACAGCCTCGAGATCTTCCTCGGTGAATCCTCCCTCGGGGCGATCGAAATCGTAGTAGAATCCGGTTTCGATCGACGGGCCAATGGTCACCAGGGTGCCGGGAAACAAACGCTGTACGGCGTCAGCCATGATGTGGGCCGTCGAATGCCGGATGACCTCGAGCGCACCTTCCTGTCTCGATTTCAATCCTACAGGCTCCGCTCCCTTCGGAAGAGGGGCCTGTAGATCGAAGATCTCGCCGTCGATGACAGCGGCCAACGTTTCATGGTCGATGGATCCCGAGGAAGCCAGCGCAGCCCCCACGGTACCCGGGGCGAACCGTTCTTGGAGGTTACTCATGATCCGGCGTCACGCATTGTAGGCACGAGCGGGATTGAACCGCTGACCCCTACCGTGTCAAGGTAGTGCTCTTCCACTGAGCTACGTGCCTTCCTTTCAACGGCCGTGAATGCCGCTATTTGAAGCAAACGTCTCATATCAAAAGGAAAAATTAGCGTCAATACTCATCTCAACAACGCCCGGTCTCGGGAGGATAGAGACTCTCGATGAGTTCCTTGTTCTTGTGCTCGATCACTCTCTTGCGGAGCTTCAAACTGGGCGTCACCTCGCCCGCGTCCATTGAGAACTCGGTGGGCATGATGGCGAAGTTCTTTATTGTTTCGTAGGACTCCAGTTGCCGGTTCATCCGGTCAACATCCCTGGAAACTGCGTCCCTGATCTTGGAATCTGAGCTAAGCGCGCTGCTCCGTGCGGCGACGCCGTTTTCTCCTGCCCATTTCTGGACATAGTCCAGATCGAGGGTGAGCAACGCCGTCAGGAACTTCCTGCCGTCGCCAAAAACCACTGCCTGTGAGACGAAACGACTCTCGAGGAGCCTGGTCTCGATGGGCGCCGGAGCGATGTTTTTTCCGCCGGAGGTGACGATGAGATCCTTCTTACGATCTGTAATGGTCAGGAAACCATCTTCGTCGATGACGCCGATATCCCCTGTGTGAAGCCACCCTCCCGAGTCGAGCGCCTCGGCGGTCTCCTCCGGTTGGTTGAGGTACCCGACCATCACTCCCTGACCGCGAACGAGAATTTCTCCGTCGTCGGCGATCTCCACATCGATGTCCTTGCCCGCCTGCCCGACGGTGCCGAACTTGTAATTCGTGGGCCTGTTGAAGTTGGAGAGCGACGAGTTCTCGGTCATCCCGTATCCCTCCACGATCAAGAGATCTGCCGCGTGGAAGAACTCTATGAGGCTGCGCTGTATAGGCGCTCCGCCGGAAACCATGAATCGTACCCGACCGCCCAGACGCGCCTTTAGCTTGGAGAAAACCAGGCGGTCCGCGATGGACGCCTTTGCTTTCAGCATTCCGGTCACGGGCTCCCCGTGTTGCTTCTTTTCACTCACCATGGAGCCCACACCGACAGCCCAGTCGAAGATTTTCTTCTTGAGGCCGCCCGCTTCCTCAACCTGGGCCAACACGCCGGCGTGGATCTTTTCGTAGAGGCGAGGAACCGTTGTAAAGAAGCTGGGCTTGACCGATCCGGCGTCGTCGATTGCGGTGAGCATGGAAGTGGCAAAGGCGGTGGTGAAACCGGTCCTCAGAGCCGCGTGATACGTGAGTTGGGCGTACACGTGAGCCAGGGGCAAAAAAAGGAGGCATATGTCGTCCGGGAGCATCCCAAGATCTGAGTCGATTGTAGCCACCACCGAGGCCATTGCGCCGTGGGTCAGCATGGCTCCCTTGGGCTGCCCGGTCGTTCCCGAGGTGTAGATTATCTTGGCCAGGGTGTCCGGCGTCACCGCGGCGATACGTTTATCGAGCGCTTCGCCATTGTCAGCGAGTAACTTCTTGCCGTTACTGACGTATTCCTCAAAGGGAACGAGCAGTTCGAGCATTTCAGTCGGCATGACGTCGTCGAGGGTTATCTCCGTGGGTGGCGGCTTGCCCGGTCGTGCCATCGGTGTCTGCGTATCCGTGAAGTAAACGATACGGCGAATTTTATCCGATATGGGCGCCTTGCCGTCGTCGCCACAGAGCGCCTTGATCTGGATGGGACCCTCCAGGAAAAGGACCGTGGCGCTCGAGTCCTCCAGAATATAGTCCACGGTTTCCTTGCCGAGGCTCTGGTAGATGGTGACTGTAAGAGCCCCGGCCATGAGGATGGCAATATCGGACTCGACCCACTGGCGGCGGGAATAGGAAAAGATCCCCACGTTCTGCCCCGCCTCCACGCCGTCGTCCATGAGCGACGCAGCAATGGCGCGGGAACGCTCGTTCCACTCTCTCCAGGTGTAGGGAATCCACCTGTCGTCTCGGCGCTCGAGCAACGCCTTCTTGTCGGGGATCTCGTCCACACGAGCGAGGAAGTAATCCAGAAGCGTTTTGGAAAATGTCATCTATCAGAAACCGAAGCTAAAGCCCGCGATGATATCGAAGTTGATGGCCCACCCGTCGAGGAAAAGCACGTCGATGGGAATCTCCACAACAATGCCCACATTATCGTGAAAATAGTAGGCAAGGCCGGGGCCGAGTTCCACGTTCAGGAAACCCGGTGTGGGGAAGTAGGGATCTTTATCGCCGTCGCCGTTGTTGTCTTCGGTTCCCTTGACCCGGTACTTGATGTGCCCGTAACCCAGACCTCCAAACAGAGAGATCCGCAGCCCGCCGGACTCCACAAAATTGTAGCGAACACGAAGGTTGGCAAGCCATTGAAAGAATAATAGCGACTCCTTCTCCTCAACGGCCTTGCCGGAATCAGTGAGCGCCACGCTCTTCTTCCACTCATCCTCCGTGTCAGGGGCCACACCCGCCGGGTAATCGCTGCACAAGGCCGTGGCAAGCCTGTCCTCGTCACCATCAGTGGCATCCCAGCAACTCTGTGGCTCCGTGAACGTGGCCATCATGAAGTCGAACCGTGCGGTTACCTCCAACGCGAGTTTGGGAACCAGATAGTAACCGACGGCCAGCCTACCGGGAATACCGGCCCAGGCCGCCCCGGAGGGAGTGGCGTTGACGCGGACGATGCTGTTTACACCGTCTTCGTTGCTGATTCTATTGAATTCCATCTTCTGGGACATTATCCCGAAGCCCGTTCCGCCGCCCAAGTTGACGTAAAACTTGGACGGACCGCTCGGCTCTTTGTTGCCGTCGGCGGGCTCGCATACACCCGCGTCGCCGCAGATCAACCCGGTTGCGCAACCGGTGGAAGGATCGCAAGATTGCCCCTCGACGGGCTTCCCGAATGTGCCGCAGGTGGGATCCCACGGCGGACACGGCGTGCACTCTTTGGGCGGGTTCTGGCCGGGCAAGGAGGGAAGGAAGTTCGCCTCGGGCACCATGCCGACCATGTACGGCCCCGTGTTCGATGCGTGGCCGCACACCAGATTGCCGCCGGCATTGTACCCTTCGATGTAATAACTAATTGAAGACGGATCATAGACGCGGATCTGCCCCTCGTCGCATGTGACCTGTGCGCCCATACCAGGCCCCATGTTGGTCATCGGCAGATCTTTGAACTGCTTTCCTCCATCGAATACGTACTTGACGACCACGTAGGCGATTGATCCAGCCATGGTCGGATCAATTTCCAAATACAGCGGAAGTTCGTACTTCTGTTTCTGCTGCCCGGGAGGCACGTGATTTCCGCATGGTGGAACATCGGGTTCGATGGGGCCTGTGTACGTGGCGACGGGCGATGGACCCGGTGTTTCACCCGGAACGACGATGGAGGAGAGGAGTGCCTGGCATTTCGAGTCGTTGACCTGTGACTGAGCAGCCTGGTAAATCACGTCGATATCTGGAGAGGACAAGAACGGGTCGACCATGACCGTCGGATCAAGACACAGAGCGACGGTGAAGTCGTGCTGTGCCTTGTCGTTGTCTCCGAACCCGCCGATCCACAGAACACCGTAGCTGACATAGAGCCTGGAGAGGGTCTGCCTGTCCAGATCCGGCGCAAAACCCAGCGCCTCCTCGAGGGCCGCAGTGGCGCCTTCCAGATCCAGATTGGAGTACGCGTCCATTGATTCTTTGACTAGAGAGAGAACCTCTCTCTTCGGGTCAGATTGAGCCCCGACACTTACCGGTATGAGAAGTCCCAACAGGATTAGCAACACCGGAAGTGTTTTGAATGCGCGCGACACGAGCTGTACCATCATTTCTCCGTAACGACTTTGTGCATCCGAAAACCTCAATTAAAAACGAAGTGCAGGTCCAAATTTAACTTCGATATTCCCGGCGAAAGTAGGCATGAGAATATCCACGATTATTCCGAAATTGAGGCCGAAATGGCTTGCTAGCCATACATAACCATCGAGGCCCAGCTCGATCCCAAAAGGTCCGGACTTGCGGAAGAAATTTTGGGGCGCGGCGTCGGAGCCGTCCCATCCGCCATTGCTGTCGTCGAGACTGTCCTCCTTGCATACGAGCTCGCCGTCCTCGAAGCTATGCCCCCATAAATCCTCGTCGGCATCGCTACTATCATCGGAGGCTATCTCCGGCGGGCAGTCCTGGTACGAGACCCGGTGGAGGAAATTCATCCATCCGAGTCCGAACAAGGCATTAAGCTCAAACAAACGGTGGTCGTCCGAACCAATAATGCGATAGGCAGCACTCAACATGAGTGACGGCTCCATAGCCCGGGGCATCGCCCTGTTCTTGGACACTGCGGCCGAATCTACATCGGCCAGCATGGGTATGTCTCCCCTGAAGGTCAAACCGATGGAGAGCTTTGCGACAGGCAAGTAGATCATGGGGTTGACCCGAACATGGAACTTGGACCACGCAAAGCCCGTACCAACCGTTAGACTCCCATCGGAAACCTGGTTGTAGGGTTGCTCCGCGCCGCCGGTGACAAGCCCAGCGCCGGTACCGACGCCAGCGGATATACGGAAGTGAGGCCCGTATTCTCCCCATCCTCCTCCACCGCCGCCGCCTCCATCACCATCGGTCTGGGTGCACGTCTCGCTGATGCATGCCAGCCCCGAGCAACACTCGGAATCCGAATCGCACAGATCGCCGAACTGCTTGCATGCGCTGTTGCAATCTGGGTTCCAGGGCGGACATTCCTCCTGACACGCGCCGGGCGGAGCCTCGTTGGGCAACGCCGGCGGTGGGACTGTCAGTGTCTGCACAATTGAGGTTTGATGAGGCTGTGCCTCGGTGCCCGAGGTACCGAGCAACCGGTTGGAAGTGTCGAGCACCGCGATGTAGTATTCGATTCCGGTCGGATCGAAGGTCTGCATCACGTCGCAACCGATCATGGCAGAGTAGCCGCTTCCATTGGGTTGCATTGGAACTTGTTGATAGATCCGTTCGCCGATGGTTCGGTAAAAAAGTATGACCTGACCCGCCTGCACGTTGGGGTTGACCCGCGCGAAGATCGGAATGGGCGTCAACCTTACCTGCTGGGTGACCTGTGTATGCTGCAACAGCTGCATTGTCGCCGGACCCGGCTGAGGCTGGGGCTGAGGATAGGCCGGCTGGGGCTGAGGATAGGCCGGCTGTGGGGCGGCAGCTCCGCCGCGGCATGCCCCGGGGGCCTGAGCCTGACTCTGGGCACCCTTGAAGAGCATCTCCACGTCGGGGGTGGAGTTGAGCGGATCGAGCATAACGGCCCTGTCCAGACACACCGCCTTTTTGAAATACTCCAGCGCTCCGGCGTTGTTCCCGCTGCCGCCGAACTCCACCATGCCCATGTTGACGTATGTGCGCGCCAGCGCGGGGCCACGGAGATTGTACTGATTGCACAGTGACTCCGCTTGCTGAAGCAACTGCATCGCCTCGGGGAACTGCAGGTTCCCGTATGCCTCCATCGCTTGCTGGTTAAGCTGCGTGATGGTTGCCTGAGGCCCGCCGGCCTGAGCGACAACATTGCTCGAAAACAACAACACCCCCAAACACACGGCCCCAATCGGCCCCGCCACAAACAAAGGCAATCCTCTCATGTGTCGCATCCGTTCCTATTCGCTGGGCGGCACGTCAGTCCTTACGAACTCCACCCGCCTGTTGGCTGCCCGACCTTCATCGGTCAAATTGGTATCAATCGGTTTTTCCTCACCCCATCCAACGTATTCCAGTCGATCCTTGTCGATCTTGCCCTTTTTGGTGAGGTGCTTCATCACTGCCTTCGCACGCTTATTGCTCAACTTCTTGTTGTACCTGTCCTTGCCCTTGCTGTCGGTGTGCCCTTCGATACTGAGATTGATCTCAGGATTGTCCTTGAGCACCATCGCTACAGTGGCGAGAATTCCAAATGAGTCTCTTTTGATCTTCGCCTTGTTGTACGCAAAATGAATCTTCTGGTTGATGCGGATATGGGTCTCTGTGATCTCCACACCTTCGTACCGCTTGGGACAACCCTTCTCTTCAACGATGCCCTTTTCATTGGGGCATTCATCATCGACATCGAGCACGGTGTCTGCATCGTTGTCGTTGTCCGGGCAACCGTCGTCATCCTCGAATCCGTCCGGATCCTCCGGCTCGTTGATGCACTTGTCAACCGTGTCGAGTATTCCGTCCAGGTCGTTGTCGAGTTCCGGACACCCGTCTTCGTCCTGGAAACCATCCTTGTCCTCGGGTTCCAGCACGCACTGATCAACCAGATCCATAATGCCGTCACCGTCGGTATCCTGATCCTCCGGGCAACCGTCCTCGTCCTCGTAGCCGTCAAAATCTTCGGCCTGGTTCGGACACTTGTCTACATCGGCGCAGATGCGGTCGAAGTCCTCGTCGATGCAGTCTGGAGGCAACGGCTCCGCTACAACCACCGATGGGCCGGCACACTTGTCCGGCGGCGAGTTCTTGTCGGCGATGGCCAAGTTTTCGATTGCCAAGTTATAATGATACCTGGCACGACTTCCCATGCCCTGGCTGATCTCGAGTTCGGCGAATTTGAGATGCGTCTTGACCATGGCGAGCTCTTTGGGAGCACACACATAGGCACCGTTTCTCTCAACCTGTTCCAACTTTGCCCGCGCGGTATTGATGCCTCCTCGAAGCTTGGCAGTCTCCGCACAACCCGAGGCGCCCAACGCAAACGCGATGAATGCTGCTACCAGTGCTCGTACAACAGGAACGGACATCTATCGGCCCCTTTCCTTGGTGCGTTGAATAGCGATATCGCGAGCTTTCTGCGCAAAAGTTCGGGCTTCCCGGGCGTACTCGACGGCAGCCTCGTAATCGGAGTAGCCGACCTCCTCGCGGGCCTTGTGGATCAACTCCACGGCGGAATAGTACTCATACGGAGCATCGCACATGGGCAGACCGGTCAGGCCGGTGATTTGCCCCTCCTCGGTGGAGACGAGCTCCGTTCCCGGATCGGTTGCCAGGTTCTCGGTAACCGGAGACAGCCGATCGAGCTGTTCAGGGGTGCAATGAGCTCCGGCGACCTCTGCCTCGGCAATTGCCTGGGAGGCGCTGACCACCACGACGGAGAGTTCAATCGGGGCACAGCCCGAAGAAACAATTACCGTCAACCATATGCTTGATAACAACAACCGAGCGTTCACGCGCAGTCCTCCAGACGATGAAAATGCTTAGACAATTGATCAATCCTAGTTACCAAACTCACCTCGACCAGTCAACATCCATGAAAACATCTTGAATATGTAAAAACAACTTGTATACGCAATCGGTTTACCCATCGACGGGCGACGAGGCATTGCGAATGACCCTTGAGATCCGCGTGATGGTCCTGAACTCCTGGGTTACGTCCTCCGTAAGTTCCACGCCAAACCTCTCTTCGATAAGCGCGAGCAGTTCCAGCCTTGCCATGGAATCCAGGCCCAGCTCGAACAGATCAGTCTCCATGGTGAGGTGTCTGTCGCCCAGCAAACCACCGAGAATCTCCTTGATGTCATTCACCAGCGCCGAGGAATCCGGATCAAAAACGGCCATGGGCTGCTCGCTTTTGGGGAGGGTGTTCATCTGTTTTTGACCTCGTGCCAGGCATCCTCGAGTTCTTGCAACGTGCAATCCGCAATCTCGCGACCCGAATCGCGAACGATTTCTTCAACACCTTTAAATCTATTGGTAAACCGCCTGCAACACGCCTGTATGGCCTCCTCCGGAAACTGCCCCAGGTGCCTGCCCCACTGGGCCACTGAAAAGAGGAGATCTCCCAGCTCGTGTTCCATGGCGGCCCGATCCCCGCTCGCCACTGCCTCGTCCAACTCCTCCAATTCCTCGCGAACCTTGTCCCGAACAGAAACCGCTTTGGGCCAGTCGAATCCCACTCGTCCGGCCTTCTCTCCCATCCTGGCAGCCTTGACCAACCCCGGGAGATGAAGCGGCAGCCCGTCGAACAGGCCAGAACCCTTCTTTTCCTCTTTTTTTATCTTCTCCCAGTTGACCAGCACCTCATCGGCGCCGTCGACCGGAGTGTTTCCGAACACGTGAGGATGCCTGTTCACCATTTTTCCTGAAAGGCCCGTCACCACATCGGCTATGTCGAACTCGCCCTCTTCCCTCGAGATCTCGGACTGAAGCATGATCTGAAGAAGCAGATCGCCGAGTTCTTCCTTCAAATCGGCCGGTTTGCCCCTGTCGATGGCATCCATTACCTCGTAGGATTCCTCCACAATGAAAGACTTGAGGCTCTTATGGTTCTGCTTCCGATCCCACGGGCACCCGTCCGGCGCGCGCAACTTTGCGATGATCTTCGTCAGATCCGCGAACGCCTCCGCCGCCCTTTCCTCGACTGATTTCTCGTCGTCTTTCACGGCAAAATCGGTACCACGTACGAGGAAAAGCAGCAAGGGAGGGGAGCGGCGGATCCTTGAAGATCTATCACATCTTCAACGATGCTTTTCGCCTGGCCCTGTACCGCGGAAATAAATCCCGCGGCCAGAAATGAAGAACACAAAAGGCCCGAGGCCTACGAAAAGACACTTCAGAAACAACCCTTAGGACTTTCAGTGCTTCAGGGCGAAGCCCTTTCCGACCCGAAGTGGCGCATTTCTGGCCGCGGGATTTATTTCCGC
>JAUVDV010000136.1 GCA_030595125.1 Deltaproteobacteria bacterium | reverse complement strand
AAAGAGAGACTCTTGAGGATATCGGTGGGGGCTGGGTGTAGCCGGCGACACCTGTGCAACCGGTCGCCCGTGTTTCGTGAGCTTGACAAGGTCCGGATTTCCCCAAACAAGGATTGAGCGACTCCACGGATGGAGAAGGCGTTCAGAATAGCGTCAGGCATTTTTTCGCTGCCTTCCTGGCGCCGGCCGTCCTGGCGGTGGCTTTGCCTGTGGTTTTTCTGGATGCGGTCTTTTTTACGGTCTTTTTTGTTTTCGCTTTGGAGGTCGTTTTTTTTGTCTTCCGTTCGGGAGATCGTGTGCCCTTGCTTCGCCTGGGAGTCTTTGGGGCATTTTCGGGCGTCGTGTCGTCTGTATCGATATCGATGCCGAAGACTGACGAGAGTTCGTCGGACCTGAGAGTCCGCCCCCTCCGGGACGAGCGAGTTGCCGGCAGTTGGCCGACGGCAGCCTCTACAAGCTCGGCCGGATCGACGCCCCGGAGGCTGAACAGTAATTTCGGTTCATGATCAAGGCGCGCGCCTACGCCATAGAGTGTTGCCGCAACGTGTTTGCACATGGTCGCCCAGTCAGGGCACGAACAATCCAGGGAAATTTCACGAGGTGAGGGAAACAGCCCCGTGTCCTTGCTGGTGACGACTTCCATCACACCCTTGGAGATCGATCCTTGCAGCAGTTCGATCAAGGAGCCAATCTGCCCCGCACATTTTTTCTTGACGTCGGCCCATCGCTTCTTCGCCAGGGACTTGATCTTAATGTCAACTTTGTAGATTTCAGAGCCGTTGACAAGGGCCCGGACGTGGCCGGTCTCGATCTGGAGATCGATCACCGACCCGTTGCGGACGTAGGTCCGTCCCCGAGGGAGGCGGTTGGAGAAATCGCTATATGCCTCGAGGTTTTTACACCATGCGTCGCCCCAAAAAGTTGTTGCAATCTTGCGGCCTTCAATCTCGATCGGATGGATCGATTTCCCGGCCTTCTTCATCTTGGCGACCTTCTTGGCCGCCTGAAGGCGCCGTTTGGCCACCGGAACGTAGGGCGACCAGCCTCCGTGATCGTACCGGCTCATCGGTTCACCTCATACCCTGTTATCGACGAGTGAATTTGCATTGTCGGTTTCTTCCCCCATGGCACTGCTGAGATCGAGTGACACCATCGACAGCAAGTCCTCGTTACTCATCTCAGTCAGGGCTGGTCCTTTCCCTCCGCCGAGGATCTCACCTGCGAGCTCCTGCTTGGCCGTGATGAGCTCATCGATACGTTCTTCCACTGTGCCTCGGCAGATGAATTTATGAACGAGCACATTCTTCTTCTGGCCGATTCGAAATGCGCGGTCCGTGGCCTGGTTCTCAACCGCCGGATTCCACCAGCGATCGAAGTGGATGACGTGCGATGCCGCCGTCAGGTTGAGACCGGTTCCTCCTGCCTTGAGTGAGAGCACCATGAAGGGGACCCGATCATCCTCTTGAAACCTCCTGACCAGGTTCTGGCGTTTCTTGATCGCGGTGCCGCCGTGGAGGACGAGGCCGGCTCGGCCGAAGACGTCCTCAAGAAACCCGGCGAGCGGTTCGGTCATCTCGCGGAACTGGGTAAACACCAGCACCTTGTCCTGACGGGAGGCAATGCTCTCGCAGAGTTCGCGCAACCGGGAGAGTTTGCCGCTGTCGACGGGCTCGTAATCACCGTCACCAAGCCACTGGGAGGGGTGGTTGCATATCTGTTTGAAGCGCATCAAGAAGGCAAGGACGACACCACGCCTTTCAATGCCGTCCAGTTCCTCGATGGCCTGCCTCATCTCATCAACCCCCTGCTTATACAACGCGGCCTGGCGCCTGGTCAGGAGGCAGTAGGCGTTGACCTCGGTCTTGTCGGGCAGGTCGGAAATGACACTCTTGTCGGTCTTGAGCCTTCGCAGGATATAGGGCTGAACCAATGTGCGCAGAGAACCGTAGCCACCGTGGTTACCTGAGGCCATGGATTTGCACAGCCCGTTGAATGCCTTCGCGGTTCCCAATAACCCTGGGTTCAAAAAGTCGAAGATCGACCACAGGTCGCCCAACCGATTTTCCACAGGTGTTCCGGTCAGTGCCAGGCGCCACGTTGATTTCAAAGCCTTGACCGCCTGGGTCTGCTTGGCGCCAGGGTTTTTGATGGCTTGGGCCTCGTCGAGGATGACGTTCCGCCAGGGATATTCCTTCATCCATCCGGTCCTCATGGCAGTGCCATAGGTGGTGATCACGGCGTGGTGTCGATGCACCCTGTCCTTGGTCAGCTTTTTCAGCTTGGGAGAGGGAATATGGGAGGGGTGAGCGATCAGCACCTTCAGTTCAGGGGCGAAACGCTCGATTTCCTGTCGCCAATTGTCGATCAGCGAGGCCGGCACGACGAGAAGATCTGTGCCGGTCTCGTAGTTGCTTAGGCTCATGGACAAAAGGCCAAGCACCTGAATGGTCTTGCCCAGGCCCATGTCGTCGGCCAGACAGCCGCCCAGTTCCAGACTGCGAAGGGTCGAAAGCCACTGAACTCCGAGTTTCTGGTAGGGCCGCAGTTCGGCCCTGAGGCCGGCGTTTGCTTCGATCTCGGCCTGCAACTGGGGTGAGCGCAGCTCGTCCAGTTTTGATGAGAGCCATTTCCCGGCGATGACTTCCGACCAATCCGGTCTGGGATCCTCGCCGTCACGGGCTTCGGCATCGCCAAGCTGGGCGCCGGCCAACAGGCGCATGGCCTCTCCAAAGCTGACGCCGCCGGCCTGGGCCTGCCTTTGAACGTCGTGCCATTGATCGAGGACGTCCATCAGCTTTTTTCGGTCAACCTCGACCCATTGACCTTTGATCAATACCAGACCTTCGCCGGCGGCCAGGAGTTCTTCGATCTCCGCCTTGGACATCTTCTGGCCGCCCAGTGTCAGCTTGACGTCGAAGTCCAAGAGAGCTTTCATTCCCAGTTTCGACGGCGCCTTGCCGCCGACCTCCACAGAGACCCTGGGCCGTGGGCGGTTTCTTCCGCTCCACCAGTCGGGCATGCGGACAACCAAACCCGCCTGCTCATACAACGCGATCTCGCGGAGGAAACGGTGGGCCTCCCTGGGAGTCCAGGAAAGGGGGTGATAGATATCACCCGAGTCGACCAAGTCACGGATAAAATCACTGTGCTCGGCCGCTCGTGAGAGGGGCGAAAGGAGGGCAAGAAGCTTCTGGCGGTTCTTGGCGCCGGCGTATTCCGAGAGTGCTCTTCCGAGCGGGAGGTGCCGGGGTTTGGCGCGTTTGGATATCCTGTCCGCATAGGTCGCAATGAAAGCGAAGGGAAATTGGGGGTCGCGTTTGTTCTCGGCGAGATGGAAGCAGACCCGTCCGACCACGTTCCAGGCTGAATTCTGTTTTCTGAGGTAGGCCTGGACACCCTCCTTGAATTTCGATGCCTCCGTGGCCAGGGCTTTGCCGATATCGGACCATAATTCGCCGAGGAGGGAAGCAGTGATCAGCTCTGCACCCGGCATGGGAGGAGCTGACCGAACAAAGGTTTCGAGGTCGTCCGAGGTGAGTTCAGGGACGACGAAAGACGTCGGATTGGTGGGGTCAACTGCGCCACAGACCTTGATCACGAGGGTCCGTCCGAAATCACGCCAGTACGAAAGAGCTGGGGGAAGATCCTGCCCGAGTTCCGCCGTGCCCAGGCGAAGAACGCCCGGCCCTCGACCGTGGTCGAACCCATCAAGGATCCGTTGTGCCGTTGCGACAGTCATGGGGGGGCCATCCTCAGGCGCCCCGAGTCGGACATCGATTCTTCCGGCCGGCGTCAAACCGCAAAAAAGCGACACGGTGGCATCGGATGTGTCGTTCAATGGCAGTTGCACTTCACCGCTGGTAGTTTGGTCGTAATCTTTCATCAATCCTCGCTCCAGAGGACGGCGGCCCCCTGGGTCTGTGGCCCTTTCGCTTTCAGTTGGAGAAGGTACCACCGGCGTCGGCGTGAGATCAACGCGGCGGCTGATCGTCCGGAATGGTCTTGATCGTGGTGGTTCCCAGGACGAGGGCCCCTCCAATAATTGCCTTCGGGGGTGCCTGGAAACCTACGCAAGATCGAAGACCAGCCTCGCGTTAAAAATATATCGCCGGAATCTGGATAATGTTGTCGGCGAGCATCTCTATCTTGTCTGAGTTGTTGACCACGATGCCGTAGGCGGCGCCAGTGTCTTTCAGGAATGCCCGGAGGGGCTTGAGCATGCCCTTTCTCATGCTGTGACCCAGCTTGACCTCGATTGGTATCAAGCCAAATGGTCCCTCGACGATGAGATCGATCTCTGAGTGGTCTTTGGTCCGGTAGTAGTGAAAATCGACTCCGGACTGCACTGTGCATTGAAATCCCCTGATGATCTCTTCGATCACAAAGGACTCGAACGAAGCGCCCGCACAAGGGTGGACCAGGAGGGTGTCCACATCGGTGAGCTTGAGAAGATGATGGAGGAGTCCGGAATCTCTGAAGAAGCCCCGGGGCATCTTTTGGACCTTCTTCAGGGGATTGCGCTCATAGGATCGAAGGGTCCTCCACAAGAAGGTGCCGTGCAGTATCTCCAGGTACTCCTGGACGGTCACCGAACTGATTTCCAGGGCTCTGGCCAGCTTTGACCTGTTGATGATCGTGCCCGATTGAAAGGAGAGACTCTGGATCAGCAGCCGAAAACTGTGGGTCTGCATCCTTGGAAACAACCGGCGGATATCTCTGCTGACATAATCACTGAAATATGCATCCATCCAGAGCCCGTGGAATGCTGGTTCTGACTTCCCCTTGATCCGAGGCTCGGGATAACCTCCCCCCAGCCAGTGGTCATACATCTGCTGCAATTCGACCTTCTGCCTGCAATCCGTCAGGCTTTCGATTGACGTCTGACCGTCGGTCAATTTTTCATAAATATCGGGAAAGGGGCGTTCATAGAACTCGGCGGCCTTGAAAGTCGAGAGTTCAACGGTGGCGATTCTGCCGGCCAGACTTTCCGACATGCCCTTGACGATGTCAGGGGAACTGGAACCCGTCAGCAGAAACCTCCCGGTTGCCGAGCGGTCACGATCAATGACCCCACGAAGGACGCTGAAGAGTTCAGGGAATTGCTGGGCCTCGTCGATGATGGTCTTTCCCAACTGCCTGCTGAAGAAACCCAGCGGGTCGCTGGTGATCAACCGGTAGTCATCCGGCCGTTCCAGGTCATAGTATTTCCATTCCGGATAGAGCCCCTGCACGAGAGTCGATTTCCCGCACTGCCGAGCCCCTATGACCGCAACCGCAGGAAAGAGCGTCATGAGCTTCCTGATCTTGTTTCCGAGAAATCGGTCTTTACCCATCATTTCTAAAGGCTACCTTTGATTTTTACGCCTGTCAAGCAAGTTTCAACAAGAACGGAACGGGTAAAGGTGGCACAGTGAAGTTGCATCTGGAGGACGGCCGGCGGGTTCCGATGGTGCCGGACGAGGCCTTTCTGTTTGAGGCCGACGCGGACCCCGCCATTGTCCGAACGTGGAAAAAAAACACTGTCCTCTGTAGATCGCTCCGCTACATTGGCGCTCAGGGCCAGAGTTGATCACTCGCCAGTGCCTCGAGCAGACGATTGACCGGCCAGACCTCGATGTTTTGGGAGACCTTCAGCTCATGTGGGCCGGTGTAGACCAGGATTCGCCGGATGACCTCGGGAAGATCGCCGATGGCCTTCAAGCCGGAGAGTTGCGACCGCGAGAAAGTGGACGATGCCTTCACCTCCATGGCCAGCAGCTCGTTGCCGCGCCGGAGCAGGAACTCAACCTCGACCCCTCGTGCTTGGAGTGGGGACCAATATGATATTTCCTCGTACAGCTCCCGTTCATGGCCGTAGGCACTCAGCAGCGAGTAGATCCAACCCTCCAAGAGAGACCCCCGTTCCTCGATAGCGAGCGGTCCAAGCTGTTTTTTTACCGCGCGAACCAGCCCTGGGTCGATCCAATAGAGCTTGGGGTGCTTGCGTTCTCGAACTCGCAATCGAGCCTCGAACGCGGGGAGGCGCGAGACCAGGAGGGTTTCTTCGAGGATCTCGAGGTACCCGGCCACCGTAGTACGAGCAACGCCGGAATCACGCGCAATGGCGGAGACGTTGATCGATTGACCATGAAACAGGCCGGCGATGGGAAGGAACCGGACGAAGCCCGGCAGGTTTTTGACCAAAGCCTCAGCCTTGATCTCCTCGCGCAGATACAGCTGGACATATGACTCCAGCGTGCTTCGTGAATTCTCCGCGTTCCAAATTAACGGAATGCTTCCGAAGTGCAACAGTCGCTCCAGGTCGAAGTCGCCTCCCAATTCCTCCGGGACCAGTGGAAACATCGTCTTCCACACGGCGCGCCCGGCAAGCAGGTTGGTGCCGGCGGTTTTCAGCTTGCGCGCGCTGGAACCGAGAAGGGCGAAGTTCACGTCCTTTTCTTCAATGAATCGATGAACTTCGTTCAGCAGGCCAGGAATCCGCTGAATCTCGTCCACAACTACCCAGGACTCGTCGGGAACTGCCCTCACCATACCTGCAAAAAGTGACGGATCGCCAAGGAGACTCTGGTACAGGCCCTCATCAAGGAGGTCAATGCGGCGAGCCTGGCCGAAATGATGTCGTGCCCAGGTGCTCTTGCCTACCCCTCGAGCTCCGAACAAAAAAAAGCTCTTTGGAGGTGCGGTGGTAATCCTGGGGTAGACGGCTTCGTACATAACGCCGTCATAATACCATGAAAAATGACGACAAGGTATTCAATACCCCGCTGAAAAGCGCCTCATCAATTTGGGTCTGTACTCCTTCCAATTCTGTTCGTAGATAGAGAAGAAGGAGGGCGAACTCATGGCTCAGGAAATCGAAAGAGCAACCGAGAGTAAGATCCCGAATCACCATCACATCAAGAAACAGCGGGTCTGGGGCACAACCCCTCGACAGAGGCAGGATGTACAAGAACTTGACCGAAGGCTTCGGGCGGCTTGCTAACCCCACCTTCTCACCGATTTTCGAAGCCACCGGGACCACGTTTAGCATTGGGGTATTGTCGGCTCTCAGCAGCCAAACCTTATGCCCCAATGCTAAACGTGGTACCGATTAGTACCGATTACTGCCTGCTGGGACACGGGTGCCCGACGACAACTAGAACTGGACATCAGCGACGATTATAACTGGACACCGATGGGGAGACGGTTCGATCCCGATCGGTGGAGGGGGATTGGTCACAGACAAGCAGGTGAGGAAGCTGATGCAAGAGTTACAGAGATCCGGAGAAATGAGTAAAGCGGCGGCGAGCGCGGGGATGAGTCGGACGACAGGCTATCGATACGCGAAGGCCGGGAGACTGCCATCGGACATGAAACCGGAGCGGACATGGAGGACGAGGGAGGATCCATTTGCAGAGGATTGGGAAGAAGCGGTAGAGATGTTCATTCAAGCGCCCACGTTGGAGGCTAAAACGGTGTTTGACTATTTGTGCGAGAAAAAGCCGGACGCCTACCAAGAAGGACAACTGAGGACCTTTCAGCGCCATGTCCGCGATTGGCGAGCGACGTTCGGCCCACCGAAGATGGTATTTTTCCCACAAGAGCACCGACCTGGAGAAGCCATGCAGACAGACTTTACCTACCTTGGGGAATTGAGGTTGACCGTCTGTGGTGAGTCCATTCGAGAGATTTTGTGCCACCAGGTTCTGCCGTACAGCAACTGGGAGTGGGGCACCCTGTGCCTGTCGGAATCGCTGTTGGCATTGCGTCGTGGCATGCAATCGGCATTGTTCGAATTGGGGCGGATACCGGAGTATAGCCAGACGGACAATTCAACCGCTGCGACTCATCAAGTTTCAGAGAGAAAGCGTGATTTCAACGAGGAATACGTCAGATTAGTCGAGCACTTCAAAATGAAGCCGCGCACGACTGCGGTTGGTCAGAAAGAGCAGAACGGTGACATCGAGGCGGCAAATGGGGCCTTCAAACGAGCGTTGGAGCAACACCTGTTGCTGCGTGGCAGCCGAGACTTCTCAAGCTTCGAAGATCTCGAGAGCTGGATTCAGGAGGTCATGACAAAGCGCAACCACCTACGCCGAGAGCGGCTCGGCGCCGAAATGAAGAAGATGCGTCAGCTCGACGTGAAGCGAATCGCCGAGTATGACGAGATGCGGTGCCGCGTGACCAGAGGCAGTACCATTCTCATCAAGAAGAACACCTACTCACTGCCTTCCCGTCTCATCGGTGAAGAAGTGCCAGTTCGAGTCTACGAGCGAACGATCGAAGTCCGATTCAAGGGCAAGATCCAGCTAGTCTGTGATCGCCTGATTGGCGAAGGAAAAGCGTGCATCGATTACCGACACATTATCTGGTCGCTGGTGAAAAAGCCGGGTGCCTTTGTCCGTTACCGGCACCGGGAAGCGATGTTTCCATCATTGGTCTTTCGAAGGGCATACGATGAATTGATCAAAGCCTACGGTGCTGGACGTCGTTCGGATTTGGCCTATTTGAAACTGCTTCACTTGGCGGCAGCAACCATGGAGAGCGAAGTGCAGATCGCCTTGGTGCTTCTTTTGGAAGCAGGTGAGGTACCTCACGTTGATGCAGTGAAACGTCTTGTCGGAGAGGATGAAATCGAAATACCGGCCATGGCGCCATTGAGAGCCGATCTGGGGGTCTACGATCTCTTGCTCAGTGCGGGTGGTGGTTTATGAATACGACCCCCACGACAGGGAGTATGGCGGAAAACGTGCCGGAGTTACTCCAGCGCCTGAGACTGCCGACGATGGCGTCTGAGCTTGACGAAGCCACGAAACGCGCCGAAGCCAACGACTGGACTCCGAAGGCGTTTCTTGGTCATCTGGCAAATGCTGAGGTGGAAGCACGTCGGGTCCGGCGAGTAGCACGTAATCTCAAGGCATCGCGCCTACCGGCAGGTAAGACCCTGGATACCTTGAATCTCAAACGCTACACCCTCAAGGTCCGTCGCCAAGTGGCGTCGCTGGTTTCGGGGGATTTCCTCGACAGGGCGGAAAACATCCTGTTGTTCGGTTTGCCGGGCCGGGGGAAGTCGCACATGGCTGCAGCCATTGGTCACGAGATGATTCAGCGTGGTTACAAGGTCTTTTTCATACCGACCCACCAGCTTGTGCAGCGGCTGCTGATCGCCAAACGCGAGTTGGAGTTGGAGAAGCTCTTGTGCCGTCTCGACAAATTCGATTGCGTGATCCTCGACGACATCGGTTATGTCCAACAGGAACGGGACGAGGTCGAGGTTCTTTTCACCTTCCTGGGCGAACGCTACGAGCGCCGATCGGTGATCGTGACGTCGAATCTCGTGTTCTCGAAGTGGGGTCAGATTTTCAAGGACCCCATGACGACGGCATGCGCAATCGAGCGGCTCGTTCATCATTCAACAATCCTGGAATTGGTTCGCAAGAAAAGTCATCGATTGGAGGAAGCGGAAAATCGGAACAGAGGAGTCGACATCAATACGCCGGAAACCGATACGGATTCAGATCCTGAGCGAGAAGAATCCGGATCGAAACGATAATGGTGACCAATTCCACTCCAGCCACGAGGCGGCAGTCTTCGGAAGGTTTTGGGGGGCGGAAGAATCGGTGGACCGGCCCTGGTCGCCTCTCCTCCGGTCCTCGGGGGCTCGCTACGCTCGCCCCCTCCGACCTCCGGAGAGGCGACCAGGGCCGGGGGGACCCGGAAGGTCGAAGGGCGCCCCGAGGAGTGTTCAGTTATAGTTGTCGTCGGCGCTCAGTTTTAATTGTCGTTGGGCACCGGTGCCGCAGGCGGGGTCGTAGAGCAACTCGCCGGGCTTGGGATCGATGCGGTCGGCCATGAACGCCGTGACGGCGCGGGGCGTGTAGTACTCGCCGGCGTTGCCGGCTGATTGCAGGTCGTTGAGGATCTGCTCGTAGATGTCGCCGAAGTGCTGACGCTCGGCGAGGTTGTTGAAGTCGACGCCGGTGATCTTGTTGACGACCTGGCGCAGGAGCTGGCCGGACTTCATGTAGTTGTAGGCATCCTCGAAGACATCACGGACGACGCGGCGGCGGCCGTCGGAGGCGGCGCCGGGGAGTTCCTTGAGCCTGGGGAAGAGTTCGTCG
>JAUVDV010000002.1 GCA_030595125.1 Deltaproteobacteria bacterium | reverse complement strand
AGGAGGGACTCATCTCGAACGAAGGCCTCCTGGTCGGACCGGCTCAGCGCCGCCGCGGCGGACTGAAGCTGCTGCTCGAAACCGCAGCCGGTGGTACCCTGATCCGCCAGACACGCTACCTCGAACGCCATTACGTCGTTGGGGGCAGTCTCCGTGGTCTCGGACCAGGTGGAGTTCATGTCCGGACAAACCTGGCCGCTGCCGTCTCCGCCGGGGGCCATGCAGGCGCCGATCTCGTCGAGCTCGGTTACGCTGCAGTCCCAGCCGGTGGGGCACTGGGCACTGGAACCGTCGCACGGGATGACGTCATCCTCGATATTGATGGTTGAGCCGTTGGCGTAGGTCTGAAATACACCGTTGTCACCCGACGCGGAGCACGGGTTTGTTCCCGGCCATCCGTCACCCTCCGAGTAGGGTTGTCCACCCCAGGACAGTCCCATATCCGAGGTTACGATGGCGATACGAATATCGTCCGCACGGGGATAAATCCAGCCCGGAAGCGGATTGATCAGCGAATTGACCAGGGGGAAGAACGCGGTGGCCAGAACCTCCTGCTCCTCTGCCATGGAAATGGAGTTGTCCACGACAACCAGCATGTCCACGCCCTCGAAACCACCGATCATGGCGTCGGTTTCGTTGAGTTCGGTGGGAACAGGACAGACCGGCGCGGGCTCGCGATCCATGCAACCCATGTGCATCATCGCGTAACCGACGACCAAAACCATAATTGCGAGAGATAACCTCTTCATGACGTTCTCCTCCTTTGGGAGATTGGAAAACCGTTTTTTTCGCGCTCGCATTCTAACGTTGTTAGAAATCAAACGCAACCGATTCGAAACCCAACATGTAATTTCGAATTGGTTTTCCCTTTCTCACTTTGTTGCACCAATTATATGTTTTCAATGAAAAAATGTTCCTGCATTTGTGCCTGTATTTTTCATGGACGTGTGGCTCATGACGTTGTATCAGCAATGCAAATAGCCGGCCAAATGAAGGTGCCGTTGCTAATCATCTGATTATATTGGCTTTGTAGTCATCAAGGCCAGTACGACTGTATGGGTGCCAGACACATTATGACAACCTGGTTTTCAAGAAAATGGCAACCGGGTTGTCATTTTGAAACGTGTGATCTCCGCAAACCGTATCCGACCAGCCAGGTTTCGAAGAGTAGAAAGAGCACGGCGAAAAGGAGCAGGTACGGCCAGATCGGCAGCACGCCCACCACCCCCTCAAGGGAACCGGCAACATTGCTCTCCTCCTCGTTAGCCACCCGTGCCAGGTTCGACTCCACTGGATCGGCCCCCACCACGAACTCCAGATCCGACAGCTCTTTCAATCCTCCGAATCCGGGCATCTGCGCCCAGACCCTGTAGGATCCCGGCGTCATCGTGCCGGTGAACCTAACCCTGGTACGATCCACCAGCTCCTTGGCGGCAAACACCGTTTTCTCGTCTCCCGGATCTAGCACCACCAACCGACGCATTCCTTCGCTCACCTCCAGGTCGATAGGCCGACCAACCTGAACGCGCCTCGGCTCCCGATCCCCCAGACGTCCTGCCAGATATCTCGCCGCCCGCTGCACAAGTGGCAGATACCCGGGGCGAATGGGCAGATCCGTCCAGTCCCGATCCAGGGTGGTTGTGAGCAGCATCACGATTCCCTTGCCGACCTTTCGCTCCAGGAGCAACGGCAATCCGCCCTTCAGTTGAACCACCACCGAACGCTCCACCGCCGGATCGGGATCCACGAGGAGGTGGGTCTGAACCCGAGTCTTCTCGAGCCCGGTGAGACCCTCGCCGAATGGTTTGAAGATCGGATGGGACCTCAAGACCGCGTCCACCGAGAAAGCGCCCCCGGCCCGCCGCGCCGATCGAACGGAGCGTACGCGACCGGGCATTATGGAGGCCAGCTCCGCCACAGAAGTGCCCCGGTTGCCGGGCGCTATGAACAGCCCCTTTTTCGAACGCACGAAATCGATGATTCTGTTCGCAAGAGGCGGTTGGATTGACTCGACTCCGGCCAGGAAGATCACATCGTTACCACCAAGGGGACCGGTGCCGGCCGTTGCCACATCGACCACCATCGGCTTGATTGGGATATCGTAGGGGGTGGGTGTTTCCAGGGCTCGCATAAGGTAGAAGGCCTCGTCCCGGTAAGAGCCTGGCCTGTAATCGCCGTCGATCACCAAGACGTTAAGGGCGCGGCGAACCACAGCAGAGAAGTACCTGACGTTGTCCTCGACAAGCGCGTCCCCGTCGATCCGCACGAGTCCCCTGTGCGCCCCTTCCTCGCTGAACCGATGATGAAATCTCTTCACCGCAGACCCGTTGGCGGGAACATCGAGGCTCCCCCGGGCCACTTCCTGCCCGTCCAGTTCGAGCATGACCTCCTTGCCTACAATCGCCTCGTTGCCATGGTTCGTGACAACCACCTCCACCTCCACCTCACGGGTCACACCATCGCCCAGCGGCTGCACCTTCACTCGATCCACCGAGACATTTGCCGGCGGCTGTTCCGACACCGCGCCGATGACGCGAAAACCGACGCCGGCCCTGTCGGACCAGGGGAGATCCATATCTTTCCACATATCATCGGCGAGATCGGTGACGAGCACTACCTCGCGCTGAGGCAACGGACTATCCTCCAGCATCTTCGCAGCCAGCCGAAGAGCCCCGACCATATCCCCCGATCTGTAACTGGGTTTCGCTGCGGACAGGTCCTGCCTGACGTGCTCGAGATCGAACAGCGCCTCGCCTCTGACCGCGCGCGCCGGGGCGCCGGTCAGGACCAGCGCGCAAGCATCCCCGGGTCTCAGACGATCCAGTTCCGCCACGGCCATCTCTCGTGCCCGATCAAAAGCCGTGCGTCCACCCGGACCGGTCTGTCGCATGCTGAGAGAGTCGTCGAGCAGAATGATCTGGACGAGCGCCATGCCCGAGCGGATACCACCGGGTCGACGAACCGTCAGCCCCGGCTTCGACACGGCCAGGACCAGCGCAACGATCGCCAGGATCCTCGCCAGCAGGATCAGCAGGCTGCGCACCTTGAGCCGAGGCACCCGTCGAAGGGCAATCCGTCTGAGCATCCCCACCGCCGGGAAAGGTATGAACAGATCCCGGCGAGGCTTGAGGTGCAGCCAGAGGACCGCGCCCACGGCCACCAGGCCCAGCAGCATCCATGGAGACCCAAACGTCATCGTCTCCTCGTGGCCCTGTGCCTCCGGGAGGCGAATTCCGCCAGCACAGTTTCCGGTGGCTTGTCGGTCGTGGCCGACACCATATCCATCTGCGCCTCCCCGGTCACCCTGCGCCAACGCGAGTCCATGTCAATGACCGCGCGCCTGTAGTCCTCCCGCACGAGAGCCGGATCGACCTGTACTCCGCCGCCACCCTCCATCCCCTTGAAGGTGGCCGTCGTATCGAAAGGAAAATCGATTTCGTCAGGCGAAAGCACATGGAAAAGCGTCACGTCGTGGCCCCGGGATGCGAGGCTGGCGAGCGCCACCTCCACATCACGGTCGGCGTCCCAGAGATCGGTCGCCATCACGATCATCGCCCTTCGCCCTGCGTGATCTGCCGCCCTGTGTATGGCCTCCACAAATCCCGTGCCCCCGTCCTGCGCCGGCTGCAACGAGGCCAGCCTGTTCATGAGGGCGGGCAGGTACTCGGGTTTCCTGTCAGGCGGGAGATGGGGCAACGGCAAACTCGCGAAGGGAAGAAGCCCCACCGCATCACCCTGGCGAACCAGCACGTGCGCCATTGCGCCGAGAAGCACACGGGCGTAATCCAGCTTGGACCGGGCAACCCGCGAACCCTGATAGGCCATCGACGAAGAACAATCCAGCATGAGAAGGCAACGCAGCGTCACCTCGCGTTCGTGGGCCTTGACAAAATAGCGATCCGTTCGGGCCAGCGCCCTCCAATCAATATGCCTTATATCGTCTCCGGGGCAGTACTTCTTGTGCTCGGCGAACTCGACTGACGCACCCTGATGCAAAGAAGCGTGACCACCTCCCTGCAAGCCCTCGACCACGTTCCTGACCTCGATGACCAGCGTCGAGACTGCCTCGAGGACGCCCGGATCGACCGGACCTCGAGAGCGCTCCCCTCGCTCGGTCATTGTGAGATGGACTCGATGATACCGGCTATCAACTCGTCGGATCGAACACCCTCTGCCTCCGCCTCGAAGCTCAGGACCAGCCGGTGCCTGAGCACTGCGGGAGCAAGGGCTACAATGTCGCCGACGTCCACGGTAAAACGCCCTCGAAGAAGTGTCCTTGCCTTTGCCGCAAGGACGAGCATCTGGCCCGCCCTCGGTCCAGCGCCCCACGAAACATACTGTTTGATCGCATCCGGCGCGTCGACCTCCTGCGGCCGCGATCGGCGCACAAGCCTAACCGCGTACTCCACCACATGATCGGCTATGGGCACCCGAGGAACCAGATCCTGCAGCTCCAGAATTTGGCTCTTGTCGATGGCTGGCACGGCCTCGACAGAAACCCTGGAAGTTGTCCGCTTGACGATCTCCACTTCGTCGTCGCCGCTCGGATATCCCACGTCCACCTGAAGCATGAAACGATCAAGTTGTGCCTCCGGAAGCGCGTAGGTTCCGGCCTGTTCGATGGGGTTCTGTGTGGCGAACACCATGAACGGTGGATCCAGATCGTAGGTCTGTCCGCCGGCCGTCACCGCCTTTTCCTGCATGGCCTGAAGCAGCGCCGCCTGGGTTTTGGGTGGTGTTCGGTTTATCTCGTCCGCCAGCAATAGATTGCAGAACAGGGGCCCCTTGAGAAATCTGAACTGCCTTCCCCGACCATCGCTCTGCTCGAGGATATCCGTACCGGTGATGTCCGTGGGCATCAGATCAGGTGTAAACTGGATCCTGCCGAAAGAAAGCGACAGCGAGTCGGAAAGGGTCTTGACCAGCAGGGTCTTGGCCAGCCCGGGAACTCCCACCAGCAGAACGTGCCCGCCGGCGAGCAACGCAACGAGCAGGTGTTCCACCACATCTTGCTGGCCCACTATCTGTTGTTTGATTTCACGGGTGAGCGTCTGCCGTATCACTGCAGCTTTCTCAATTATGCGATCATCTTCAATGGGAGACATGGCTGCTCCACCTGTATCTTCATTTCTGGGTTTCATTATTTTCCAAACTTATTTCATTCCCGTCCATATGCCTATCGCATTTTTCATGTGATATAGTCGCCATTGAAAAACAAACGCCCGTGGAACAGGAGAAGAACATGATCGCCTGCAAGATCGTCACAGCCGTCGGCTTCTTCATCTGCATGTCGGTTCTGGTCGCCTGCGAAGTCCAGAACAACAACAGCGCGCATTGCGTGGCCGCAGACTGCATGTCTTCGTGCCAGCAAAACGGCTTCTCCGGCGGCGCTTGCTCGGAGGATGTCTGTATCTGCGATCAATCGACCGACACATACGATTGGGATGCCGGCGACACGGACACCGATGTGGACACCGACACAGATACCGATACCGATACCGATCAGGACAGTGGCCCCGACGGGAGCACCGGCAAGGGTCGGTCCTGAATTGAACACCGAGCCGCAGCGCTTTCCCACCAACCTGGGTGATCTAGATATCTCGAGGCCCGTGCATCTGGCCGGCGTTGGAGGAAGCGCCATGAGCGGCCTGGCGATCCTTCTTGCCCGACGAGGTTTCACAGTAACGGGATCCGATCCTAACCTCGAAAAATCAACGATCGAGCGTCTTGTCGCCTCGGGTGTCACGGTCCACACCCTTCAAGACGGCAGCAATATCCCGAAAAATACGCAGCTCGTAGTGGCCACCGCCGCACTCCCCTCGACGCATCCCGAGCTCGAGGCGGCCCGCTCGCGCGGAATTCCTGTCGTCAAATACGCCGGGATGCTCGGAGCGATCCTCGATAGTCACGACGGCATTGCTGTAGCTGGAACTCACGGCAAGACAACGACCGCGGCCATGACTGTCGCGGCGCTCGGCGGCGCCGGAATCGACGCGGGTTTCATAATCGGCGGACACATCCCGCAGTTCTCTGCGCCCAGACGATCGGTGAACTCCGATATCTTCGTGGCGGAGGCCTGTGAGTACGATAGATCATTCCTCAATCTCACACCGCAAAGAGCCGTGATCACAAACATCGAAACCGACCACCTCGACATATATTCGGACCTGGACGACGTGCTGAACGCCTTCGCCGATTTCACCGCCCGAATACCGCCAAACGGAGCCCTCTTCCACAACGCCGACTGCCCGAATACGGGCCGCATTCTCCCGGATCTGAGCTGCCGCAAGATCTCCCTCTCAACCAGGAGCACGGCGGACTTTGAAGCACGTAACATCCGAGTGAACAGCGAAAAGACGGTCTTCGAACTCTTTCATCGGAACGAGGCCGCAACAGAGGTCATTCTCACTCAGCCCGGTCTTCACAACGTCGCCAACGCCCTGGCGGCAATGGCTGTAGGCCTGGATCTGGGTCTGGATGCCGCCGAGCTGGCGCACGGCATCGGCACCTTCAGCGGTATCGCGAGGCGCTTCGAGGTCAAGGGAACTGTCGGCGGCACGACCGTGGTGGATGACTACGCTCACCACCCCACCGAAATCCAGGCGTTGCTGCAGGGCGCTGTATCCAGGTACCCGTCGAGGAGACTCATCGTCGCTTTCCAGCCCCATCAGATATCTCGTACCGGTTTTCTGTTTGACGAGCTGGCGACATGTTTCAGCCTCGCCGATCTGGTCTTCGTAACCGACATCTTTGCAGCCCGCGAGGAACCCGACGACTCGAAAAGAGCAAAAGCCATCGATCTTGCCGCCGAGATGCGCAAAAACGGAACCGACGCGGAGCACATCGGCGATCTCGTAGATCTAGCCCACCGCGCCGTGACCGTTTCGAAACCGGGCGATATCTTCCTGACAGTGGGCGCCGGCGATATTTACACCGTGGCTGAACGCGTACTAAAACTCCTTTAATTGCAACGGGTTGCCGCGGTTATCACCCGGTGCTTTATAATGCGATTCAAAATTCGACGACCAATTACATTTTTTTGTCAACCATTTTTGGAATTTTTTTGCCCACCGTACAACCAAGTATGAAGAGAGCTTAATTAACTCACTTTGTATTGCTTTTTTCGGAGGTCTTAAAATGAAGAAAATCGACTTTATCCTCGACATGACAAATGTGACCACGCATCGACGCGATGACTGCATTCACTACGCCGGCTGCCTCGAGGAGGCGTCCGCCATGCTGTGGCCGTCATTCTCATGCGCAAACTGCAAGCAGTTCACCAAGTCAACCAGACGGGTCGCGAGCTACGAACGTGCGGCCTCGCCCCTGGCCTGGGAATTTTAGCACCCCCTCCTGATTGGCGTCCTTCTTCTTGACACATCGTTCGGGACACACACACAATAAGCTCATTCTTCAAAGACCCCATCCCGGCCTTCCCCTGCGAGGGGAAGGGGAAGTTGATGGAGGCCAGCTTTAAGAGGATACATCGTGAAGTTTCTAAAGTTTCTTTTTGGAGTGGTGGTGGTCGTGGTGCTGCTCGCGGTCATCGGAAAGATCTTCTTTTTCGATCTGGCCAGGACGGGTTCGTACTCGATGATTCCCAATCTGGTGGCGGGGGATCTCTTCATCGTGAAAACCGTTGGGGTCATGGGATTGGGCGATATCGCCGTTTGTGAAGATCCGGACGATCCTTCCAGCCTGGTTGTGCTCAGGATTATCGGCGTCCCGGGGATGGAGGTATCCTTCTGGAAGAACCATATAAAGGTCGATGGTGATGTGGTGCAGCACGCGATCGTGGACCCCATGATCTACGTTGACAACACCTCCGGAGAGCACATGGAATACGCCGTCCGCGTCGCCGAGGAGTACTTTGGCGGGGTACTGTACGAGGTCGCCCTCATGGACCGGGGTAAGGGGAAAAAGGCGAGGGGTGTCGTCGTCCCCGAAGGCCATTTTTTCCTCGTGGCCGACAACCGAAACCTGGGGCGCGATAGCCGCAACTTCGGGGTCGTACCCATCGAAGGGTGCATAGGAGAAGCCGTGTTCCTCCTGTGGCCCGGAGAGGACAGCGGCGACCTCGTCTGGACCCGCCGTTTCCTGTCATGGCTTCACTAGCGCGCCACGCCCTGTCGTTGATAATCCTCACAGCATCCCTGACGGTTGCGGCACAGGACATATCCGATCCCGGATACATGACAGCCATCCGCCAGGAGATCGCTCGACTGAATATCAACGCCGTTTGCGATGATCGCGCGAGCACCTGCGTGTTCCCGACAACACTCGGGGAGCAGGGCCCCACTCTCGACGTAACCATCCGGTTAAGCTCCGCGACACACACTGTCTACATCTACATCGAGCGGTTCATGGAAATCGGTACACCCGAAGGCCCGGGGCTGGAGCTGGCCCGGCTCCTCCTGGCCTGCAACCGGCAGATGGTGACATCCAAGCTGGAGTGGGACGAATCCACCGCAACCATTCGCATCTCGGTTGTGCTGAACACCGACTCCAACTTCGACAGAAAGGCCTTCCGTTCCCAGTTGCTCGGAATGCTCTCAAACGCGCGAAGAATTCGCCCTGCCCTCGTCGAGGCCATGAAAAACAACCCATGAGTTGGACAAACTTTCCATCGCCACGCGAAAGATCAATCTTGTCTGTTGGGAGTTGACGCCCGCTCACCCCGAGTCTATAAAAAAAAATACAGTCAAATGCTAGAGATCAAAAGACGAGATGACAGTTGAGGACAACAAGATCTTGGGGGCTCTGTCAGAAATCGACGTTAGCGCGTCGATGCTCGAAGCCGCCGTCAACGCCGTGGGCACTTGCCTGTCCGCCGCAAACAATGATTCTGCGGTAATCATTTACGACAAATCCACCATCAACGTCGGGGCTGCCCTCGACAGTGCGTTTCGCACCATTGGAACCCCAACCAAAACGTTCAACCTCGACTCCATCGGCGATCGGCCGCTGCCGACCCTTCCGGGTCAGATCGCATCGGCGCTCAGATCCGCCACGGTGTCAGCCATGGCGGTCACCACCGTCAGGGGAGAGTTGTCCCTGCGCAAGCTCGTCCTCGAAGTCGTCACCGAACAGAAAATCCGCCACGCTCACATGCCGGCAATAACCGACGAGGTGTTCGTTGACGGGCTCTCCATGAACTACCGGGAGGTCGCCAAGCTCATCGAAATACTGATCGCCCTGGCCGAAAAGAACAACTCCATAACGATGACATCCCCCGCTGGGACCAACCTCGAAATCAATTACACCACGCCGCTGATCTTCGACAAGATGGACGGCCTCATCATTCCAAATCGATGGCAAAACCTGCCGTCGGGGCAGCTCATCATTTACCCCAACGACGTGAGCGGCATCTATGTAATCGATCGCAATATCGGCGACTGGTTCGAGCACAAATTCGATGTCACCGAACACCCGGTCACCCTGGTTATTGAAGACGGAAGGGTGCGAACGATCAACTGCGACAACAAGAGGCTGGAGCGAGAAGTCGGTCTTTTCCTTCGCAGCTCCGACAACTCGGGCCGAATCTCAGAACTGGTGATCGGCGCCAACCTGGGGCTCACCAAGGATCGTCCCAACTCGCTTCTGGATAGTTATCGACCCAGCGCCTCGCTAGTGCTCGGCGGGTTCAACCACAGCCAAAAGGTCAACTGGTCGTCTGCCACGATCCTGCCTGTCTTCGGCAACAACGCCAGCCTGTTTATCGGCGCCCGCCAGATAATGATGAGCGACGCCTTCTCGACGGATCTCACCGAGACGGACTGAAAACGGGAGAACACGCAATGCAAAGGGTCAAGATCGTGGCCACGCTCGGTCCGGCGAGCGCGGATTCCGGTACGATTTCGAAGCTGGTAGCCGCTGGTCTGGACGTGGCCAGACTCAATTTTTCTCACGGCACCCACGATGATCACCGAAAAATGTTCGATACCGTTCGCTCGGTCACCAGGTCGCTGGGCGTTCACGTGGCCATCCTGGCGGATCTGTGCGGCCCCAAGATCAGGGCGGGTAAACTGCGGGGAGGCTCTGTAAAACTGGTGGAGGGCGCTGAGGTAACCATCACCACCGAGGACCTCGTGGGCGACGAGAAGCGTTTTTCGACCAGCTACAAGCAGCTTCCGCGAGACGTCTCACCTTCGGACAGGATCCTTCTCGACGACGGGTTGCTGGAACTCGAAGTTACAGGCGTATCGGGCGGGGATATCGCCTGCAAGGTCATCACGGGCGGCACGCTCCGGGACCGAAAGGGCATGAACATCCCGGGAACACCCCTATCCACGCCGGCCCTCACGGCCAAGGATCGGGAAGATCTGAAGTTCGCCCGCGAGCTGGGGGTCGACTTCTTTGCCCTGTCCTTCGTAAGGAGCGCTGCGGATGTGCGGGAAACCGTCGATCTGGCCGGGGGTATTCCGGTGATCGCCAAGATCGAAAAGCCGGAGGCCATCGATCAACTCGAGGAGATCATCGAGGCGGCAGACGGGGTGATGGTTGCCCGGGGCGATCTCGGGGTGGAGGCCGGCGCGGAGAAGGTGCCACTACTTCAAAAACGAATCATCCGGTGGGCAGCTGCTCGCGGCAAGCCGGTCATCGTCGCCACACAGATGCTGGACTCCATGATCCACAATCCGCGCCCCACTCGCGCCGAGGTATCCGACGTGGCCAACGCCGTGCTGGACGGAACCGACGCCGTGATGCTCTCGGGCGAAACCGCGAGCGGCAAGTATCCGGTGAAGGCGGTCGAGGAGATGGCGTCGATCCTGGAGGAGGTCGAGGGGAGCCAGTTGTTCGAGCGGATGCCGCATATGTTTCGCGATAGCGAGTACAGCTTCTCCAACGCCATAGCCCGGGCCTGCGTGGCCGCGAGCGAAGATCTGAACCTCAAGGCCCTGGCGGTCTACAGCGAGACCGGTCACTCTGCGGCCCTCGTCAGCGCTTATCGGCCGATGGCGGCGATTGTCGCCCTGTCCAGACACGAGGAAGTCCTGAGAAGACTGGCTCTTCGATGGGGTGTTCTTCCCGTCAAGGCACAATGGGTCGAGGGAATTCACAGCGTTGTGGAACAGGCGCAGCAGGTTCTTCTCGAACGAAACGTTGTGTCTCCGGGCGACGATATCGCCGTCACCTTCGGCATGCAGGACATGACCGGCCCCGGCCGCACCGACGTGCTCAAACTGTGGAGAGTCAAGGATTAGAAACCACCTTCGATCACAACTTATGGAGAGAAAAATGAAAAAATTTCTATTGGTTTTATCAATGACACTCGCATTGGGATTGACTCAACTCGGCTGCGACGATTGCGGTTGTGGCGAAACGAGCGACGGAAGCACCGACACAGACACGGATACCGACGCGGACACCGATACAGACACGGATACTGATACCGACACGGACACCGACGCGGACACTGACACGGATACCGACACGGACACCGACACCGATACCGACACGGACACGGATGCCGACGCGGGCATGGATGGAAGCACGGACACCGATTCTGACACGGGTGTTTTGTGGACCTGGACCAACGCCGCAACCGGTACGGAGCAGGGAACCTTCGTCACCGACGGCGAGTTCGCGAGCGCTCTCTCTTCAGCCGGAACTTACACCATTCATGATTTCTCCGTGACCGCTTCAGACGTCGACCTTCAGATTGGTTCAGTCTCCGGCGGAGAGTATTACATCAACAGCCCGGACATCGGTTTTGATTGGAACGGGACGAATCCAACTGTCTTCTGGCGCAGCTCTGGTGGCTTCACAAACGGATTCGCGCTGTGGGTAAGCACTCCGAACACTGGTGAACCGGACCATGTTCTGTTCGAAGTAAACGTGTTTGTCGTCGACATCTATTACGGCACAGGCTTTATCAACGAGAGCCAGACCGCTGTCATCACGCCGATATCCGGCATATAGCCTGGCGCAACAAACAGTTTGGCGCAAAACGGGAACGCTATTTAACAATTTGAATGTCGCCGCCCTTGAGGACACAGGGGCTGGCTGCGAGCCCGACCGCTCTGAGGCTTGTCACGGACAGGGAAAGACTACCTTCACTGGAATAGGAAACTGTGAGCGACGCGTAACTGGTGAGCTTGCCCACGTTGCGACTCAGGTTCAACTCCAAATCGTCGTCATCATCGTCGCCGTCGTCGCCACCGTCGCCACCGTCGTCACCTCCCACGTCACCACCCCACGGATCGTCGTCACCATCGTCGCCGTCACCACCACCGTCACCCTCATCGGGCGTCACGCCACCCTCGCCGTCACCTTCACCGGCGCCTTCGCCGCCGTTGTCGCCGCCACCTTCGTCGCCACCTTCGCCGTCGCCATCGTCGCCACCCTTGGGAGGGCCTTCTTGGGCTTGATTGGCGCCCGGCCCGTCACCTCCATCGTCATCATCGCCGCGGCCGCCGTCGCCGCCGCTTCCTGGGCCTGGAGTTGCTTCATCTATGGCAGGTCCATCGCCTCCGGCCGAAGGATCGCCCACAGATCCCCCCCCCAATCCGCCGCTATCACCGTCGGAGGGGTTCTGATCTCCACCGATAGATCCGCCGCCGGAGGGGTTCTGATCTCCACCGATCAGACCACCGCTGCTGGGCCCCCCCCCCAGGGCAGTAGCATCACCGGACATGGCGTTGGAGCCTCCGGCGTGGAAACCTCCCCCTTGCATTTTCATGTTGCCCGGTTTTTGCGCAACGCCCTTGGTTACCTTTGCGGGACCACCGGCCTTGTGCTTTGTTTTCATTTTGGCCGGAGCAATTTTTCCGCGAAGGGATCGTCGTGCCTTTTTGGCTGAAAACTTCTCAACCTGGACTTCCCATTTGTCTCCTTTTTTCTTTTCCACCGAGACCACTGAAAAACCCAGATGCTTCATCTTCCGCTTGACGGCCGACCGTGCTCTTTTTTCCTTGAACGTCAGTTTTGCGGGTTTCTCCTTGGTAACTTTGGACTGGGCGTAAACGGGAGCGCTGGCCAATGAAAATGATAATGTAGCTGCAAAGAACATGGCGCTCAGTGGCAGTATCAGAGTTTGTGGTCGCATTTATTCCTCCTGAAAGTGAAACAGACTGCAGGTCTGCAATGTGTATGATGTTGCAAGCTTGTCAATGAACCGGTCGTTGCCGAAATGGCCAATACATTCTAGACGTTCCCGATGCAATTCTATTCTTGGAATTGAAAATTACGCTAGAGCCCTACAACCTCATCCACCGATCCATCGAAGGCCTCCACGGATAGCAGCTTGATGACCATCCGGTTCTTTCCCTCCCCCCACTCGAGAACGATCTTCCACGGCGCCTGCCCGTCGAGATAGTCTTTATACTCTTCGTAAACAATGCTCATTCCGATCCCGTAGGCGACAGGGAACCTCCGGGCGACGAGTCGGCCGCGCTCGTCGAACTCTTCGATCATGGGCTCTCCCAGAAGCGTGCATTCGGCCTTCGCGCCGTCTCTTTCGCACCCGCCAAAGTATGCCCGGGCGATGTCCATGCTCACCGCTTCCAGATCCAGGCGCTCCTCGAGGGCGGAAATGTGGGCCTCCTCGCGATGCCTTTCCCCGTCGCGAGCCACCGTAAAAAGATCAACTCCCGGACCGGCGAAGGCCCGCACGAGGAAGGCGTCCACTCCACGGATCATGTACCCCTCGAAGACCTGTACCTCATCACCGTACTGCACCATTATCTGATGCCGCATCTTGACGGGTGTATCCGCAGGCCTGGCGCTTTCTTCAACGGTGCCCACCGGCCGGCCGCCGGCAGGGGGGCCGCACGCGGCGCAAAGAAGCATAAAAATTATCAGGCATCTCTTCATGGCTCGACCGCCTTTTCTGCCCTCCGCGGACTCAACAGGGGGACCAGCACGATGGCGGTGAATACGGCAACAAGCACTCCCACCAGGATGATCAGCCCCAGGTCGGCCATGGCTTTGGTACGTGCCGACGCGAGAACTCCAAAGGCAGCCAGGGTGGTGAACGCGGAGGCGAGCACTGCTGGAGCGGCCTCCCTGACTGTCGCCCTGCGCCCCCCCTGCATGAAGATGCCGTAGTCGATACCCAGCCCCATCACCAGGGTCAACGCGGCGGCCGACACCGGAGTGAGCGGCCTGCCAACGAGGCCGAAAAAACCAGCGCCGCAGGCCACGCCCATCACAGCCGGCGCAACCGCCCGCAAACCGAATTTAAGGGATCGACGCGCTGCCGTCAGCATGAGGAGCGCGACAACAAGCCATATACCCAGCATCCTGATGATCTCGACCTGCATGGTCGAGAGCGCCGCGCGGGTCTCGAGTCGCTCGGATACCACCCTGCAACCGGGTACCAAGCCGGCCACCTTCACCAGTCGATCGATCTGGGCGTCACCGCCGGCTCTCAACCTGGTGAGCACGTCCCATCGATTTTCGGCCTGAAGCACGGACTCGGTGATGAAACGCTCCAGGCTCGTTCCCTCGTAATCCTCAATAGTGAGCTTCTGCCCTTCGATTGTCTCCTTTAGCGCCAGGAAGTAATCCGCGCGAAAGCCCACCTCGATAAACGCCGCCTCGATGGATCCCCCGGGGTCGCGAAATAGCTCTCTTGCGGCTTTCACGGATCTCTCCTGGGTTTTCGACGCGGGCATGAACGGGCTCACGGAGAAGATCTCTTCAGGACTGAAGCCCGCCTGTATCAGGGCGTTGTACAAAGCGTCGTTGGCCCAAAGCGCCCGTTCTCTGTCGGGGCCGGACGCCACGATGAGCGCCTGATCGGCGAGCCCGGGAAAGACCTCTTTTATCTTCGCTTCCCGCCCGACCAGATCGTCATCCATATGGCCCATGGCGCGCGGGTCTCCCGTACGCGGAGCTGTAAACGATCCCCATGCCCCCAGACCGAACACCGCGATGAAGCCGCCGATAACGGCTGACTTTGCGATAAGGGATCGTCGGCCGGTTCCCATGCCCACGAGCAGCGCGGCGACCCGATCCGCCAACCCCGGCAGGGCGGTCTTCGAAGACAGCAGGAACCGATGAAAGGCCGGAAGCATGATCAGGGTGACCGCCAGGGCCGTGGGAATGGAGATGACGGAAAAGATCGCCAGCTGGCGCATCCCGGGAAATTTGGAAGTGGCAACCAGCGCAAAGGCCGCCACCGTGGTTCCGCACCCCAACGCAACCGGCATGGCAATCGCGGCGAGGGCCCCTCCCATCTTCTCACGAGTGGTTCCTTTTTCCTGATAGAACGCGCGGTAGAGCAGGTGGATGGCGTAGTCCACACTGATCCCGGTGATGGTCGCGGCAAAACCGATAGTCAGCGCGTGGACCTCCGTCCCCATGGCGCCCATGACGCCGAGTGCGACGACAATACCCACGCCGCCCGGAAGGAGCGCCGCCGGAATAATGACTACCCGCCGAAAAAAGAACGTAAAAATGAGAAGCACACCGATGATGGTCAGGATGAACGCGAGCCGTATGTCCGACATGATCACGCCCGCGCTCGAAGCTGTGAAGTGCACTCCTCCCAGGGCGTACACATCCAGATCTTCTACGCCGGCCTTTTTAAGTGAACTATCTATCGCAACGTCCAGATCCTTCACGAACCTCGCAGAGCGATCCACTTCCATGGGATCGAACCCGATCTTGACGAAGACCAGCGCGTGCCTCTCGTCCGCCGACATCAGGTGGCCCTGCCGCACCGTCGCCCCCATTGCGGCCCCCGCAGCCTCGAGCCCCCGCAGCGCGTCGCGCGCCATGCCGAGGGGATCGGCCAGGAGATACTCCTGCATCACGAGCGCCTCCGGCGAGGCGAGCCTCTTCTTCAACGACGAGAGCCTCTTTTTCGCAACTTCGCCGTCGATCTTATCTCCCGAAGGCCTGTACAGGCTTGCCCCCCGCTCCATCAACAGCCCGGCGCCCTTGCGAACACCCTCCATGTCGACCTCGCAGAACACCTCCGCAACACCGTCAATCTCGGCCAGTGCCCCGGCAACCGCATCCGCCGCATTCGTCAGGCGCTCGGATCCGGGCTCATCCGGACCTATCACCAGGATCACGCGCTTCATCAGCCCCCATTCCCGGGCAAGGGAGGCCACCGAATCCCGATCATCTCGCGGCAGGAGCGCGGTGATGTCCTGGACGATTGTCAGCCTGGTAGCCGCCAGCCCTCCCACAATCACCACAACGACGAGAACTACGCCCGCGATCCATGCCGGGAGGATTCCGACGCCGCGATTTTTCATCCTATCATCCACAAATTTCTAGAACTCCAGAACCGCCTTGGCGGGTCTCTCGCCGGGATCCTCCGAGTATATCCATGCTTCGGCCGCCTTCGCCAGGCAAAGCCCCGCCTCGTACATTTCGTAGGAACTGGATGTGGCGCCGGCAGAGACCACTTTGCCGCCGCGCCCGATGTAGAGAGTCAACCGAACTCCGGTCTCACCCTTGAGGCAGGTCTCCAGGTCATCCATGTGCTCGGCCAATGTTTCTCTCGATTTACCGCCGCCCCAGTTATGGGGCTCGGGGTGATCGTACGGCTCCTCGACCTCCATTGCGTACGATATCATGGCCGTGTCTCCGCCCTCCGGGGCCGGAAACATGAACCCGGCCACCTTGTTCACGATGCACGCCTCGGCCTGTCGCGATCCGAGATCACCGTCCCGCAAGTACACCTGGGACACCGAACCGTCCGCGCCGACCTCCATTACCAACTCGAAGGAGCCCTCTATCTCTTCGAGCAGATCCCATGGATCTTGAAAGCACTGGAACATCTTTTCATACCCTCGCTTCACGACGCGCTCCACGTCGTACTGCGAAATGGTCCCTAGCAGACCCTCCATCTGAACACTCGCTGGATTCTCCTCGACCACACCCGTGGGCCGATTTTCCGAAGCGCTCGTTTCTTCCGTCGGCGTCGTTCCTTTCTCGGGGTTCGAGCCGCCGCACCCGCACATCGAACTCAACATCCACATCACCGCCACAGCAAAAACACTTTTCTTTTGGGAAATAGTCATTCTGTCTCCTTAGGCCCGTGTTTTCCCCTCATCAATTTCTCACATTAGCACAACTCGAACGCTTCACCTCGCTTCGACCAGTTGCTTGTTCTTGGCCGTTCTCCTCTTTGTCATGGTACAATGACCACCAGACAGGTTTTTATTAGGAGCGAGGCATGTCTTCAACCGTTCATGTAACAAGATCTTTGTTATTGTTTTTTCTGCTATTCGTTTCGGCGTGCGGGGGGCGGAACTTCGGCTTCGCCGAATGCGAACAGGACTCGGATTGCCCCCCCGGCATGGTCTGCTCTCCGGAAGGCCAATGCGTAGAGCCCTCAACATCCGATACTGACGCGGATTCCGACACCGACGTGGACACCGACGCGGACACTGATACCGATACTGACACCGATACTGACACCGACACAGATACCGATACTGATACCGACACAGATACCGACACGGATACTGATACTGACACGGATACTGACACGGATACTGACACGGACACCGGAACCGACACAGATTGTCCGTATGAATGCATCTTCTACATCACCTGCTGGAACCAGGGTGGAATAGAGCACCCGGCATACATCTGCACGGGCGACGACATCTGCTGCGAACTAGACACGGACACAGATACAGATACCGACACAGATACAGATACCGACACAGATACAGGATCCGATACCGGCACGGGATCCAGCGACTGTCCGTTCCTGTGCATTTCCGTCTTCGGATGCCAATCCCTCAGTGGAGAGATCAAGTGGGAGTACGACTGTGGTGTCCTTACTCAGGTGTGTTGCGAACCTGGCACCACGGACACCGATACCGACACCGATACCGATACGGATACCGATACGGACACCGACACGGACACCGACACGGACACCGATACCGATACAGACACCGACACGGACACCGACACGGGCACCGATACGGGCACCGCCACAGATTGCACCGCCCCACCACCCGCGTGCCTGCTTGACGTCTCCGGCGTTTACAGCTCTGCGGGCTGCTGCGATTACTGGTCTGTTTCTGCGCTGTGCCCCGGCAACGAGTGGATGTGCCCGGCCGGATACCTTGAACTGTCCCAGTGCGCCAACTTCGCACCGAGCTGTCCGCCGACACTACCGACGGGCTGCGGTTTCTATTATCCGGTCTTCTACCCCGCCGGGGATGAGCCCCGAAACATAGACATGGGTTTCATAAACGGCGACTCCCACCATGACGTGGTGGTTACAAACGTACAGGACGACTCCTTCTCTATCCTTCTGGGCAACGGCGACGGCACTTTCCAGACGGCCATCGACTTCACGGCAGGATTGAACCCCGCATCGGTGGAGATCATCGATATGGACGCCGACGGCATCGCAGACATCATGATGACGCTGAGGGACGAATCCGCAGTAGCCCTCTTCATCGGAAACGGTTCCACCACATGGAACGGTACATTCCAACCGAGGCAGATCATCTCCGTCTCCAGCGATCCCTACGATCTGGTAGTCGCCGATCTCGACCACGACAACATTCTCGACTTCGCCATCACGTCGAACGAATACACCAACCCGCGTGTTTCCGTTCGTCTGGGAGGAGGCCCCGACTCGAACTGGAACGGCACCTTTACGTCGGCCGGAAACTTCGCAGTGGGCCTGGCCCCCACCGGAATAGCCCTCGCCGACTTCGACGAAAATGGGGATCTGGATCTGGCGGTCGCGTGCGGACTGGTCAATCAGGTGGACGTCCTCATCGGAAACGGCGACGGCACCTTCACCAACTCGCTCACCCTCCCGAGCGGCAATAACCCCATGTTACTTGCCGTGGATGACCTCGACGGGTCGAGCCACGACGACATAGTCGTGGGAAACCAGTTTTCGGACAACGTATCGGTCTGGCTCGGAAACGGGGACGGAACTTTCGATCCGCGGGACGACTACACTGCGGGCAACGGCTCCCGAGCAATTGCCGTGACGGTGTTCGACGACGGCGACTTCCTGCCCGATCTCATAGTTGCGAACTGGCAGGCGGATACCCTTTCAATCCTCAAGGGGAACTCCGGCCCCTCGGGATCCTTCACCTACCTGGACGCGTTCTACGCCGGAGACGGTCCCTCCGAACCACAGATGGCGGATCTCGACGGAGATGGAATGATGGACGCCGTCGTGGCCAGTCGTGGAGCGGATTCCATCGCCGTGCTGATGGGCTACTGCGAACCCTGATAATAAAACAGAGTCAGGGTCAGGGTCTGTGCCGGTTGTCGGGGCGTTTGAAGGATCCGCGAAACGATTGTATCAGTGGGGAAGCACGGTGCATATCCGTCCCCAATAAATCCACGAAACCCCTTGTGTACAACCAGCGCGCCATTTCACCTCGACGACTTGTCTTGGGCAGGTGAAACGATGGGTGGTTGACCTGAAAACATACACCGAGCCGCCGCAAGTGCTCTACGCGATCTTGGTCGGCCTGCAAATATCGATATCGCTCTACGTGGGCCAGAAGAGGTGTGTACCCCGCCGACCTCAGATTGAATACAATCTCTTCGAGAACCATTGGTTGATGCTCGACCGGAGACTCGAACAATACGTACTTCTCCGGCCCAAAAGCCAGCAAGTCGTCCCTCGCAATGCGGTCGAGCAGATCGTTTTCTGCGTAGTACTCCGCGCCGGCAAGGATTTCGAGAGCAAGCCCGCTTTCACGGAGGAGTCTGCGCATGCGACTGACACCATTGATGATGACATCGGTGCTGTTTGGGTACACATCGGAGATAACGTGCGGTGTGGCCACCACCGTCCTCACACCCATCTCCAATAGCAACCGTGCGATGGCCAGAGCCTCACGCTCGTTCGGAGGCCCGTCATCGATCCCTGGCAGCAGGTGGCAATGAGCGTCCAGCTCACCTATCGGCGGCGGCTCGATCAGCCCATCGCGTCTGATCAATAAGGAAAACACTTGCTCGTCAGTTTACTTGTACGCCGCGAGAAAACTCCTCAGTCTTGAAGTAATCGTTGGCGTTCACATTCACGACCGCGCTGTACACTCCACCAAGAGCAATTGTGCTGCCCTGGAAATCGTTGAAGAACCGCACCGTGACAATGGCTCCGGTCTCATCTGCCGAGACCTGATACTGCCCGCTGCTTGCAGGCGCAACTTCCACCAATGTGCCGCCGAGAAGGTCGTAGCTCGTTCCGGTTTCGGTGGCGACGACGTTCAGGAAGATCGTTCCGTTCGACAACAGCTGCTTCATTTCCAACGCATTGTCCGCAGCCAGGGGATCGCCGGTGAAATTAAAAGTCAACGTGCCGACATCCCACTCAATCACTACTGGAACCGGGTCTGCGACTATTCCTGAAAGAGCAGTCAAATCATCACCATCATCATCACAACTGACGAAGACCATGAGTGCCATAATCAGAATGGCCATAATCTCCATTTTTTTCATTGCATTGAACATGAAAACCCCCTTTGAGTTTTTTCGATCCGTATCTTTGGAATTGAGCTAGACAGTATAGCCATGACCCGATGGAAAAATCAACATACATATGCATCGGAAAATATCAATATACATTAAATTTGTTCACATTGCCTGCGGCGCCGATACTCCAAGGAGCTTCAACCCCGTCTCGAGGCCTATTCTCACCGCATCCACGAGTGCCAGGCGGGCCTTCTTCACGCTCTCGTCCTCAACCAAAATCCGCAACGAACGATCTGCGTTGCCCGACTGCTGGTAGCGGTTCCACTCCCGGGCGACATCGTATACGGCGCGGGCCAATCTTGACGGCTCCAGGTCTGCGGCGGCCGCCTCCACGGCCCCGGGGATCCTGCCGAGCTCTTTGACGAGGGCTATCTCCTCGGAAGCGCGAAGAAGGCCCAGATCGGTCTCCCCCGCAGACGGCGCACCACCCCCCTTGCTCAGGATGGAGCAACAACGGGCGTGGGCGTACTGCACGCAGATCCCGGTGAACCCCTTGGTGTTGAGGATCTCCTCCCAATCGAAGCTGTAATCCGACGTGCGCAGGTTCTTCAGGTCAAAGAAGACCACACCGCCGATACCAACCTGCTGCGCTACCTTCTCGATGTCGATCCCTCGATCCCCGTCGTCCTGCCGCATCTTGGCCCGCGCGCGATCCGTAGCCTCGTCGAGAACTTCGGTCAGGAAGACCACATTGCCCTTCCGGGTGCTCATCCCGGCAACGCGCCCGAAATAAACGTGGGTCATCCGTTCTTCCCACTCCTGTCCCATGGCGCCAAGAGCGCGCTTGAGCTGGTTGAAGTGACGCTTTTGCTCCACCCCAACCACATACAGCGACTTGGCAAACCGGAACCGTTCCCACCTGTCCATCGCGGCCGCGATATCCCGCGTTGCGTACAGGGTTGTGCCGTCGCTCTTGCGCAGCATCATGGGCGGCTCGTCCTTTGCGTATTCCATGTCCACCACCAACGCGCCCTGATCCTCCCGCGTGCCGCACGTGCTCTCCACCCGTGCGACCACTTCGTCGAGGACGTCGCGATAGTGGCTCTCCCCCTCGAAGAACTCGAACGATACGTCGAGCCTGTCGTAGACCTTCTGAAACTCGGCCAGGCTGATCCCCCGGAACAAACGCCACAGATCCATTGCCCGGGGCTCACCGGCCTCCTGATTCTTGAACATCAATCTGGCCGCCTCGTCGAACGACTCATCCTCCTGTGCAGCGGCGTTGGCCTTGATGTAGAGTTCCAACAGGTAGGAGATGCCGCCTTCATCGAGCGCGGATCGATCACCGAAACGCACGAACGCCTCGGCGAGCAGGCCGAAGGTTTTACCCCAGTCCCCGAGAAAGTTGATCCCCTGAACCCGGTAGCCGAGTGCCCGGTGTATCCTTCCCAGGGCGTTCCCGATCATGGTGGATCTGAGGTGATGAAATCCGAGGGGCTTGGCGATGTTCGGCGAGGAGAAATCTATCACCACCTCCTTCCCTTTCCCGACATCCGAGGTGGCGAAGCGATCCTGCGCCTCCCTGATCTCCGGTATCAACGTACTCATGAGGCCCTCTGGCTCTATGAAGGCGTTCAGATACGGACCCACCGCTTCGATCTTCTCGAACAGGGGATGATCACCAACGGCGACCTGGAGATCCGCCGCGATGGCGGCCGGGCTCTTCTTCATCTCTTTTGCAAAGGGAAAACACGGCAGGGACAGATCGCCCCGCTGAGCTTCGGGGATCTTGAGCAGGGATCGGATCTGTGCCTCGTCCCGACCCGCAGCCCTTGCCACCACCTCGGTGAACGCATTCTCGTATCTTTTCATTGTATGGATTCCGTCCGATGGATCAGGTTAGAACCGAACTACAGCGGCAACACCGTTTGTGTCTCCGAAGATTGGAAACACTGATACCTCCACGTCGACGTCGGTCTCGTCTTCGTCCTCAAGGCCGGGCTCCTCATCGCCCCCGTCCTTCTTGGTCAGTCGCATGATTCCCCAGACAGCTCCACCCACGGCTATGGCCGCTCCCACACCGCCCAGAATGTCGGCGATAAACGCCATATCGTGCGCCTCGTCCTGCGCCGCGGGATCCGCATCCGGGTCGGCGGGTTGCCTGCCCTTTGCCAGCGAACCGATAACCCCCCAGCCCACGATGGCAGTAACTCCTCCCACACCCGCGACGGCCCAGGGCACCACATCCAGGGCCTCCACGCCCTCCCCGTCTTCCTCTTCTTCTTCGTCGCCCTCTTCTTCGTCGCCTTCCGCGATCACCGGGGCCGGTCCAGCCTGCCCCTTCTCCATGGCAGCCTCTATAGGAGTGGTATGGCCGGAGGATACCGCCACGTTCATCTTGAAATCCTCGAAACCCTTTTTGGATATCTTGATCTTGTGCGCCCCCACCGGAAGCGGGATCACGCCGGCCACGGGCGTCTTGCCGATATCCTTGCCGTCCACGTATACCGTCGCCTCCGCCTCCGATGCGGTTATCTTGATTCCCGTCTTGGCGATGCGGGCTTCCAGGTTGGCTACCTTCGCCAGAAGGGTGGTCCTGTCCTCGTTGTCCGGAGTGGCGTCCAGGTAGCGCTTGAGGTAGTCCACCGCCTTCACGAGTTCCCCGACCTTCTCCTGGGCCATGGCGATGTTGTACAGAAGGAGCGGCTTCGGCTCGAGTCGGTACGCCTCCTCGAACTCCTCGATGGCCTTGTCGTACCTGCCTTGGGTGTAGTAGTCTTGCCCGGCCATGAAGTGCTGACGGGCACCGGCCAGCGCTGACGATCCCGCAAAGAGAACCGCGATGGCAATTATGATGCAAATATGTTTCATTACTTTTCTCCAAAAAAACGTAGAAAACAGGAGACTCACCGCGCGTTCGCAAACTCCGCTTTATATGAATCTATAAACCGAATTATATATTGAGCAGGATAGAAAACAACCACGACATTGAAAAACTGAAAAGATAAGGTTTTCAAGGATTCCCTCCAATGAGCATGAAAGAGCAAAACCACCACTCGCCGGTCTCCCTTATGGCACCGATCCTTGCGGTCCTCCTGGTGTCCTGTGCGGTGCGGTGCGGGACGGAGGCAACCGAGCCGGTCAAGAATCACGAACCGGCCGTTGGTGGCGGGAACCTCCGCAAAACTTCCACCGCGGCGGCGGCCTGCGTTGACGGAGCACGGGCCCTTGCTCATATAGAGAAACTCGTGAGCTTCGGAGCGAGGCATGCGGGCACCCCGGGCCTGGAAAAGGCACGCGGAATGATCGTCGATACCCTGCGCGGTTTCGGGCTGGAGCCGGTCCGCCGCGACTTCAAAGCCTACACTCCTCACCCGGACATGAAAGAGGTGATGATGGCCAACATCACCGTGGACATACCCGGCCCCGGAAAGAAGTGGATCCTCATCGGCGGTCACTTCGACGGAAAGATCATCGAGAAGGGCGTGTTCCTGGGAGCCAACGACGGAGGATCCTCCACCGGCCTACTTCTGGAGATCGCGCGCTGTCTAAAAGAAAATCCCCCGGCGGCGCCCGTGAGGATAGCCTTCTTCGACGGGGAGGAGTCGCTGTTGAAATGGACCGATTCGGATAGCCTCTACGGCTCAAAGAGAATGGCCGCAGACCTGCTCGAAAAGAACGAGCACAAAATGTTCGCGGCCATGGTTAACATTGACATGATCGGAGACAAGCGCCTCAAGATCTTCCGCGATACCATGTCCACCCGCTGGGTCTTCCATACGCTCGAGCAAACGGCGAAGCGCCTGGGATACGAACCCATCTTCGCAGGCCCGCGCGCGGCCATCGAGGACGATCACGTCCCGTTCATGAAGATCGGGATCCCTGCAGCCAACCTCATCGACCTGCGGTTCGGCCCCGGATGGACGTCGAACGCCTACTGGCACACCGATGACGACACCGTCGACAAACTGTCCCCGGACAACATGACCGCCGTGGGGCAGATTGTGCTGGACAGCATTCCCGATCTGGCGAAAAGTGTTCCTTCGAAAGTACTTTTAAAATGAAACGCATCGACGCTTCCAAAAACGGGATCTTCTCAATCAACTGGGCACCGGACAGCCGCTGGGTGGCCTACGTTCGGGGCGGCGACGAGGTGTGCATCGCCGATATCAACTCGGGTGAAATCCGCGTCATCGGCCCGGGCAAGCACCCCTGCATCACCGCAGACAACACGGTGATAATGGAGAGGAAAAACCAGATCGTCGCGGTCTCGCAATCAAAAGAGACGACCCTGCTGGGTATCGACACCATGTTCAAGAACTCGCCCAAGCGACAACCGCAATTGTCACCCGACGGCAAGTGGTTCGTGTTCGTTATCAACAATGTTTACGACAAAGAGAGCGAGTCCAAGAACGCCTATCCCTATCGCAATTTCGTCGGGATCTGCCCCGTCGACGGCAAGAAGCCGGTGAAAGTCGATAACCAATGGTATGGAGGAACGACTTCGTGGTTCCCTGACAGCAAACTCTTCGCCCACTACGAATTCGACTCAACCGGCGGCGCCCGGACACACATTGTCGGAATAGACGGCGTGGAGCACGCGGTGATGTTCGGGCTCTACCCGTCCATCTCTCCCGATGGAAAGCGCGTTGCGTGCAAGCCCCGCAACGGCGGAAACGTCGTGGTCTACACAAGCGACGAAGGATCATGGAGCGACAAAGCAATCGACCTCAAGGTGTTCAAGCTTCCAGAAAGCAAGGGACGTATCAGCGCCACACCTCCTCAATGGCTCGACAATCGCTCCGTTCTGATAGACGAGGGCGACAAGTTATGGCGAGTGGACACCCGCAAGGAAAACACCGTCGAGATGAAGAAGATGCCAGTCCCGAATATGCGAGGGCAATACACCATGCTGCTCTCCCCTTCCAGAGAGTTCGTCGCCATGGAGACAGCGAGAGAGGATGGCTTTGAACTGCTAGTGCTGCCGGTTAGCTAGTTGCTACAAAAAACGGACCAGAAAGGGTCGCCGGTACCGGAGGGGGGACTCGAACCCCCACAGGCATAAGCCCACCGGATTTTGAATCCGGCGCGTCTACCGATTCCGCCACTCCGGCACGGGAACAACGGCGGTGGGCTTGGTAGCACGGAGCCGCCTCAAAGTCCAGCAGCAGGGCGAGGCGGGCGTAAACAGAAGAAGATCTACAAAGGGGAGTGGAAAAATGAAAAAAAAACGCGTTCTCATCCTCGGAGCAGCAGGCAGGGATTTTCACAACTTCAACATGGTGTACAGAGACGATCCTGACGTTGAAGTAGTGGCGTTCACAGCGACACAGATCCCAAACATCGACGACCGCACCTACCCGGCGGCCCTGGCTGGAAAGCTATACCCCGACGGCATTCCCATCGTGCCGGAGGAAGACCTCAAGTCGATCATCAAAAAGCGGGAGGTCCATCTGGCGGTAATGTCCTACAGCGATCTTCCATACGACTACGTGATGCACATCGGCGCCATGGTTAACGCCGCCGGCGCCGACTTCCAGATGCTGGGAACTGCCGAGACGTTCGCGAAATCAACCAAACCGGTTATCGCGGTAACCGCCGTGAGAACAGGTTGCGGCAAGAGCCAGGTGTCCAGATTCATCGCGTCACTCTTAAGGGCGGCGGGCAAACGGGTCGTATCGGTTCGTCATCCCATGCCCTACGGAAATCTCGCCGAGCAGGCCGTACAACGAATGGCCACCATCGAGGATATCGACAACTACAAGTGCACCATAGAGGAGCGCGAGGAGTACGAGAAACACGTGGAAGAGGGAGGTATCATCTACGCTGGGGTCGACTATGAGGCGATCCTGCGCAAGGCGGAAGAAGAGGCGGACATCGTTTTGTGGGACGGCGGAAACAACGACCTTCCCTTCTACAAACCCGACCTGTGGATAACCGTCGCCGATCCCCTGCGCCTTGGCCACGAGTCCTCCTTCTACCCGGGCGAAACAAACGTCCGGGGCAGCGACGTCCTGGTGATCGGGAAATCTAACGTCGCGTCGAGCGATGCGGTGACACAACTGGAAGAAAACCTGCGCCTCTTGAACCCCGAAGCAAAGATCGTGCGGGCGGCCTCGGTCCTGCAGGTGAGAAACGCGGAGGTCATCAAGGGAAAACGAGTCCTCGCGGTGGAGGACGGTCCGACCCTCACCCATGGTGGAATGTCATTCGGGGCGGCCACCCAGGCGGCGAAAGAGAACGACGCACTGGAGATTGTCGATCCGCGCCCGTGGGCGGTCGGAGGCCAGAAGGAGACCTTCGACAAGTACCCGGAAATCGGCGCGCTGCTTCCCGCCATGGGGTACTGGGATCAACAGGTTGCGGATCTCGAAACAACCATCAACGCAGTAGATTGCGATGTCGTGGTGATCGGCACTCCGTTCGACATCGAGCGAATAGTCCGGATAAACAAACCCACCGCAGTGGTCACGTACGTCCATGAAGACATCGATGAGGCTGACGGTTTGTCCACGATCGTTGACAAATTCCTCGCCTCCCTGTGATAGAATCTACATTGAAAAGAGGTGGTAATGATAGGCACCAGTGATCTCAAGCGCGGGGTGATGATAGAGATGGACAACGCGCCTTGGGTGATCCTCGACTGTCAGTTTCAGACGCCGTCTGCCCGGGGGGCGAGCACAATAGTCAAGGTAAAGGTGCGGAACCTCAAGACCGGCGCGGTTCTGACCAAGTCCTTCAGGGGTGGAGACACGGTTGAGGAGGCGGACTGCGAAAAGCGTCCGGTTCAGTTCCTGTATCGCCAGGATGACGAGTTTGTTTTCATGGACGATGAAACCTACGATCAACTCACCCTTTCAGGGGACGTGCTCGGAGACGCCCCGGGCTACCTGACCGAAGGAATGAAGGTTCGCTCGCTTCACCATAACGGAGAGGTTTTCTCGGTGGAACTCCCAAACAATGTGGATCTGACCGTGACCGAGACCGCGCCTTCCATCAAGGGCGCCACGGCACAGGCGCAGATGAAGCCGGCCACCCTGGAAACCGGCATCGAAATCCAGGTTCCTCCCTACCTGGAGTCGGGGGAAAAAGTGAAGGTAGACACCCGCGACGGTCGCTTTATCGAAAGAGTAAAATCCTAGTAAAGGAGAAATAAGATGACCAATCGAATGACATTCTGGATTGCTATTGCATTGTTTACGCTGGCCGCATCGGCATGCAGCGACCAACCGCCATTGTTGAATCTGGACGCGGGAAGTGGGGACGCTGACACCGATTCGGATACCGATTCGGATACTGATTCCGACTCCGATTCGGACACCGATTCCGACACCGATTCGGACACCGATTCCGACACCGATTCCGACACGGACTCGGACACGGATTCCGACACGGACTCGGACACGGATTCCGATACCGACTCGGACACGGATTCCGACACGGATACCGGAGACGGGGATTGTGTTTCACCGTACGTGGCGTCACTCGGCACTCAATCGGGAGACGTGACCAGCACCTCCGATGACTACGAAACGACCTGCGATCCGTGGGGAGGCGGGTACGGGAGTGGACCGGACGAGTTCTGGGAATTCACCCCCTCATCGAGCGGAACCCTCACAATCGAGATGGACCCGGACGGTTGGGATTACTGCGCCATCGAGGTCATGACCGACTGCGGTAACTCGGGCACATCACTGGCTTGCGACGCCGAGCCATACCCGGCCACCGATTCGTTCTGCTCGCTCACGCTGTCTGTTTCTGCGGGCACAACCTACTATATCGCCGCCGAGAGCCACTCGGAAACCGGCGGCTCCGGACCGTACGACCTGACCCTCTCGATGTAGGGATTGAAAACCTAACGTTTCCGACAGTTTATTTTGCCGTACAGTATCCGGCCGGATCCCTGACGGTCTTCGCCGTAGACAAGTATCACCCGATTACCACGCGCATCCATGGCCACGCGGATGAAGTCCGATTTGTCCGCGTAGATCTGAAACTCCCCGCCCTTTTTCACGCCCTTCAAGTCGAAGCGATTCAAACCCACGAGGAAATTTCGCTGGAACGAACGGATCGCGGCGGAGAACACGAGCGGATCCCCATAGGTAATGAGCGGACCCTGAAAACCGTCCGCCCGGGAAATCCGTGCAGGCGAGTCTGTGGGGTTTCCGGCGGGGTCGATCATCCTGAAGTAAAACTCGGGTTTCCCGTCGTCGTCCGCATCATCCCGATAGGAAATCCCAAACCGCTCGCCCACTACCGTAACGGCGGGCGTACAATCCAGGAACCGGCATTCGGCCACCGTGTTCAGATTGTCGATCTGGAGATCGTCCCCCAGCATGGCCACCCGAACCCTCGCAACGGATTCCTTTTCGCTCCGGACGATCTCGATCCAGGAGATCAACACTTTCCCCCCGTTCGCGGCGAGTGACGGACCGGCACTGGCACCTTCAACAGGCAGGTTCTTTACGCCGGTGACCGCGAGTGTCTCCAGATCGACCGACGCCAGCCCTATCCTCGACGATTCGGGATCCCCCTCGTGCCACGCCACCACCAGCTTTTTACCGCTCGCCACCAGGGAGATGGAGGATGCAAACACGCCCGCGGCGCCTACCCTGACGATCTCGACCTGTTCGTCTTCTCCGCGAATCACCGCCACATGGGCTCCCCCCGCCCTTCCACCATTGGGGCGCTCCAGAATTCCCAGAGCGACCCCTCCCTCTTTGAAACTGCAGGAATCCAGGTGCTCTGCACGAAAGGAGGTTCCCTCCACAGCCGGCCAGAACGTTTTCACACCTCCATCCTCAACAGCATCGTGCATAAGTGGCGGCGCCGAATACCTCTCCAGCATCCGCGCCTCGCCCTTCCGGGCGCCGTCCTCATCTATTCTGACAAACCATGTCTTCCAACCCGATGACCAGGCGACCACCAGATCACCACTCGAAATACGCGACATGGTGAGAGTGTTCGGGGCGCCCTCGATCAACGCCAACACCGCCTCTTTTTCCATACGACAGGCTTGCTGCTCCCTTTCCCCGCCGCAGCTCACCACAGCAGAGGCCATGGCAATGCAGATCATCATCCTTCTGCCGCCGATCACGGCCACACTTCCGATTGAGCTTTCACAACCTCTTCGATCAGGTCACGACATTCCGCCAGGTCGGACGGAACCTTCACCGGCAAGAACCTGCTCCATCGCCCCTTCCTCGGAACCTTCAACCAGGATACCTCCAGGTGCTCCGACAGCTGACCGACGAGACGTTCGAACTGGATTGCCGGCTTGCCCTGCGCCATCTTGCGAGTAACGAACCAGTCCAGTTGCGGTGGTTTGACTAGCGCCTCCGCATCGAAAACAAACGTATTGGTGTTGATGTAGGAAATTGTGTCGAGGTCGAAGGCGGACGGCAATCTGAACGCCTCGATGATCGACATTTTCCCGCCGTGAATCGCCGGAAAACCGCCCACATCCCTCGGAAAAGTCTCGACCAGCTCCACCGACATGGGCCGTTGAAGCTCCACGTGCATCCCGATGACTGCGGGATCCAGGCCGGCCCCAAGATTGTCCACGTTGGAGAGAGTAAGCCACCTCCCGCCGCCGGCGATGAAACGATCCAGCACCTTGCTCCGGACGAGCGCGTAGGGAAAATCTCCGTGACCCGGCGCGTAGAGCGATGGTTTTCCGTCTGCGTCCTTCAGGATATTGCCATCGGGCTCTATCCTCACGGAGACGAACTGGTTGAAACACGTGATCTCATCGCCAAAGCCGATTTTCTCCAGATGCTGCTTCGTCGGCCGGTCCGTGGCGAAGCTGTTCATGAGGAAGACGGGAGCCTTGCCCCCACTCGACGACACCACCTGGTTTATCTTCAGGTCCAGAAAGGACCGTCCGCCGAGAACCTCAACCGTACCCTTGACGATCCCGCCGAAGCGAGTAGCCATGCCGCCGTTCAGGACAACCACGCCGACCCTGCCGGCCGCTATCTCTCGCGCCCCCACCTGCGCGAAGTGTCGCCACCGCTTGTCTGCCACGTGGGGAACCATCTCCGCGAACCCGTCATCGGGCAGATCGACGGCCCCCTCGAGACGACAGGTCTCCTCGTCGATTTCGCCGGCGACGAAGCGTCTCCTGAGTTCTTCGAACGGAACTCCGTCGAACCCGTTGGCATCGAGCACGGACCTTGTATGATCATCAAATTGCATCATTTCACCACGAATGAGAATCACCGTGAAAACAGTGGTTTGTAAAGCGGCAAATTAGAATTTGGCAGGGAGCCCCGTCAACGGGGCGACTTGAGGGTGATTCCAGACGGGGGCCTACTCGAAGTTGAAGTCGATCTTGTACTTGCCGGTAACGGGTACGCCGGGAAGCTCCGTCGTCTCCACACCCTTGGCCGCGCCGACCACGCACTTCTTGATCCCGCCTCCGGAAATCTCGCTCTTCTTGACAGAGGCGTCCTTGGCCTTCTTGGAATCGGCCTTGAACTCAATATCGAGATTCATGAGACCCTTGGCCTCGCGATCTTTCTCGAGAGCCGCTTCGTAACAGGCCTTGAACTCGCCATTCTTGGCATCGAGCGCGTTGTTCAGGCTGCTCTCGAACTTTGGATTGAGCTCGGCCCCACAGGCGGCCATGAGCATACTCATTGCCGCGAAAAGACCAATCGCCAGCATAATTCTTGTCGTTTTCATGTTCATCCTCCTATTTGCCCTGCTCGAGAATGTTGAACTCGACGCGACGGTTCTTCTCTTTACCCTCATCGGTGTCGTTATCCGCGATGGGTTTCTCCTCGCCGAAACCCTCGGACTGGAGGCGAGACTCATCGACGCCGACCGATACCAGGAAGTCCATGACCGCCTTCGCGCGATTCTCGGAAAGCTTCTTGTTGGACTTGTTCTTGCCAACGCTGTCCGTGTGACCCTCGATGCCTATTTTCGCAATCTTCTTGTGCTCCGCCATGACCTCGGCCACGTCCTTGAGCAACTGGTGCGAGTCGACCTTTATGGTCGCCTTGCCGGTGTCGAACATCACCTTCTCGGTGATCTCGATCTTCTTTCCCACCACTCGCGCCTTGCGCACCTTCTTGGGCGGCTTGGGCTTCTCGGGAGCAGCCGGCTGCGCTGCTGTGACTACGATCTTGTCTTTTCCTGCGATGGTCGTTTTGCCGTCGGTTCCTACGCTCGCGCTCGCGCTGAAGCTGCAACCTGCAAAAGCCACACCGAGGACAACCACGCCGATGCAATACAATAATGTGCGTGCTTTCATCCTTACCTCCATTGTTCCTTTCCTACTTTTTGGCACCATTTTGCTCACCGGGTAATGCCCCGGAAAACGTGCATTTGATTCTTGTTTACGGGTTCGACGCAACCATTCCCCGAATATTCTGCTTTGTCAATTAAGTTAAGCCGAGAAAACTTCACGGAGCGAAATGAAAGTTTACAGTTCGCACATCCCCGATTCTTCACGGCAATCCCCCGGGGCACACTGAGAGCGCAGAAACCTCCACTCCTCACAACGAGATCCGTCCTTGAAGATGCACACGCCGTATTGCCCCTTTTCCCCTTCGCGGATTTCCAACTTACCGTTGTTTTCCACACAATGGGTTGAAGCGGGATTGGCAATCTGCGCACCCGCGCGACCATCCCGGGCCGGGGGCGAGGTCTCGCCACCACCACAAGATATAGCCAGGCACGTCAGCGCGAGGACGCAAAAAGAAACGGTTATTGACACTTCTCTCATGTGTTCACCCAAAAAGTAGTCTATCCCACTTTGACCAGATGATATAGTACGCACAACATGTCGAAGAAACCCAGCAAGGCCCAGGAAACCGAGCCAGAGGTAACCTTTGCCAGAACGCTGGGGTTCTTCGACGCCACCATGATCGGCGTGGGCGCCATGATCGGCGCGGGGATCTTCGTGTTGACGGGGATCGCATGCGGCGTGGCGGGCCCCGCTTCCCTCCTGGCGTTCGGTCTCAACGGAGTGGTTACCCTGATCACTGCCCTGGCCTACGCGGAGCTGGCATCGAGCATCCCCCAGGCCGGGGGCGGCTATGCATATGTCAAGAACGCCTTCCCGGACGTGCTCGGATTCACCGCCGGTTGGTGGCTATGGTTTGCCTACACCGTGGCGTGCGCCCTGTACGCCGCCGGGTTCGGATCGTTCTCCCTGGAGTTCCTCGCGCGCTATTTCCCGGCCACCTACGGCCTGATGGTCTCGGTCGCCGGTGAGCACGCCGCCCTGGTCTTCATGATCCTCCTGGCGGGTGTCTCCTTCACGCTCCTCAACGTGCGCGGCGCGGGCGTCACGGGAAAGACCGAGAACATCATCGTGGTCGCCAAGATCGCAGTACTCGCGGTCTTTATAGTCTTCGGCATCGAGGCCATGTCCAACGACATCCCCGCCGCAAAGGCGGAGTTTACGCCGTTCTTCCCCAAAGGCATGAGCGGCGTCTTCATCGCCATGGGCCTCACATTCATTGCATTCGAGGGATATGACCTCATCGCCACGGTCGCCGAGGAGATAAAGGACCCGGCAAAGAACATTCCCAAAGCCACCTTCGTGTCTCTCGCGGTGACGGTCTTCATCTACATGTGCGTCCTTGTCGTTTCCCTGGGCGCGGTTCACTCGGACGACATGGCCTCATGGGAATTCCTGGGCAAGTATCAGGAGGTCGCCATTGTCATGGCGGCGGCCAAAATGATGCCGGGGATCGGGGTGTTTCTGATCGTTTTCGGCGGCGTGTTGTCCACAATCAGCGCCCTGAACGCAACCATTCTCGCCTCCTCCCGGGTGGCTTTCTCCATGGCGCGGGACGGATGGCTGCCCGGCAAGATATCGGCGATCCACAAGAAGCGGCGCACTCCCCACATCGCCATTCTGGCCTCCGGCGCGATCTTCCTGATCGTCGCCGTGTCGCTCCCGGTGGATGCGCTGGGATCTGCCGCGAGCGTCATGTTCCTGCTGGTCTTCGCCATGGTGAACCTGGCCCTCGTTGCCCTGCGACGGAAAAGGCCGGATCTCCATCGACCGTTCCGGATCCCGCTGTATCCCGTGCTGCCCATCGCCGGGTTCCTCATAAACATGGCGCTGGCCTTCTATCAGTATGTCTTCGATCCGCGGCCCTGGCTGGTCGTCATCGGGTGGACGTTCGTGGGACTGCTGCTCTACTTCGCCGCCTTCGAAAGAAAGGTGCGGGCAAGGCGACCCCAGGTTCTCGAGATCGAAAAGCCTCCGGTCGCGGTGGAGAAGAAACGCTATCGTATCCTGGTCACGCTGGCCAACCCGGACACGGTTGTGCCGCTCATCAACATCGCCGCAGCGGCAGCCCTGCAGAAGGACGGCGAGATCGTCGCTCTCTCGGTCTCCCTGGTCCCGGAACAGCTGCCCATCCACGAGGGTCTGAAGATGGCCCACCACCGACGACCGTTGCTGCGCAAGGCCCAGGCCAGGGCGCGGGAGCTCGGTGTTGATTTCACCAGCGATCTGCGCGTGGCCCATCAGGTCAAGGACGCCCTTTTGACCTCAGTGCAAACGCACAAGGCCGACCTCCTGGTGATGGGCTGGAAGGGTTACACCAACACACGCGACCGGCTCTTCGGAGAGCTGACCGATCACATGATCCGACACTGCCCCTGCGATCTCGCGCTCGTCAAGGTAGTCCACGGACCCACCAAAAAGATCCTGCTCGCCACCTCGGGAGGACCCAACGCCACCCTGGGAGCCGATTTCACCAATGGCTTCGCCCGACTCTTCGACGCATCTGTCGACGCGTGCGTGGTAGTGCCATCCAACGCCGATCCCATTGACGAGCGGGCCGCCATCAATCGTATTGCCGGATCGCTTGAAGCCCTCGATCTGGACGGTGATATCGGCCGCCGCCTGGTCAAGGGCAACTCCATCGCTGCGGGCATCGCCAAGGCGAGCAAGGATTTCGATCTGGTTGTGATCGGCGCCGCCCCGAGCAAGCCCTTCAAGCAAATCCTGGTGGGCGACATCCCGGCCAACGTCGCCCGGTACTCCCCCAAATCGGTGATCCTCGTCCGCCGCTGGCAGGGCCCAGTGAGCGGCCTGTTCCGCAAGCTCTTTGGGTAGCGGCGCAACCTTCGCATGTATGTCTTCTCCCATTGCCGTCTCGCCAAACGTCTGATAACTTTTAGGATCCGTTTCAAAGGAAAAAAGAACGCGATGTTGCGAATTTTCACAATTGTTCTCGCAGCCGCGACTGTATGGTCGTGCTCCGGAACAAAGCAGGAATCCTTCCCCAAGGGCCGTATCGTTTTTGAAGATCATTTCGACTCCGCCGCTCTGTCGGATCACTGGCTGGACACAAGCGGCGGGAAATACTCCATCATCGACGGCGAGGTAAGAGCCCGAGGCGCCCACAACAAGCCCTTGTGGCTAAAAACAAAGCTCCCGAGGGACGCACGGATCAAGCTTACGGCGCGCTCCCTGAGCCCGGCGGTGGACATCAAGATAGAGGCTTTCGGAGACGGCGTGTCCTTCGCCAGGCAAGCGTCGTACACATCTACGAGTTATGTGTTCATTCTCGGTGGCTGGAACAATTCCAGGTCTATCATCGCGAGGATGGACGAACACGGATCGGACAGAAAGCTGAGAGAGGAACCGGCGGGCGTCAAGGGTAGGAAATACTCATTCGAAATAATCAGAAGGGGGAATCTCGTGTCATGGTTGGTCGACGGTGAACCCTTTCTCGAGATGAACGACCCGGAACCCCTCGAGGGCCCCGGACACGATCATTTTGCGATAAACAACTGGGAAGCGGACGTTCGTTTCGACGATCTAGTCGTTTACGAACTCTAACCCCATCCCGGCCTTCCCCTGCGAGGGGAAGGGAAGGATGATGGAGGCCGGCTTTATGGATCGCGCGCAATGGCGTTGACAGCAAAAGACCAGGAACTGCTGGTGAGCGAGCTGGAAACGGCGCTGGACCGGCTCCAGGCTTTGTACAACCAGTACTTCATGGGCATGGAGAAGCTGGAGCCCACCATTCCGCACAAGGAGGTGAATCGAAAGATCCAGCTTCTGAGAAAAGAGAAGATCAACAACACCGCCATTCGGTTTCGCTTCCAGACCCAGGTCCAGAAGTACAACACCCAGTCCAACTACTGGCGCCGGATCTGCCGTCAGATCGAGGAGGGCACGTATCAGCGCGATGTGATGCGGGCCAAGAAACGTACGGCCCGGCGAGACGAGGGCGAGATAGCTTCTGATGCTCTTCGCGAACTCGGAGCCGGCTATTCGGATGCACCACCCCCGGTGGTGGATCTGAGCGATGAAATGGGGATGGATCTCGACGATCCGTTCGCGGCACCGACAGGCACGCTCGACGCTCCCACCACCGCGCCGCCACCCCCGATCGATTCTCCATCACAACCCCTGCACGCAACACCAACGGCCTCGGACCCGGACAAGACACCGGTCCCAATGGCGGGCTCGGGTATTCATAAGCTGCACGAACGCCTTATCTCCGAAGCGAGAAACGGCGAGACCGGAAACGAGGAAGACGTTTTATCGGGCTTCTTCGCCACAAGAAAATCCATCCCACCGCCGCCACCCAAGTCTGAGCCCAGTCCGAAGCCGAAGCCTGAGCCCGAGCCGAAGGCGAAGCCAAAGGCGAAAGCAAAGCCTGAGCCCAGGTCGAAGGCGAAGACGAAGCCGGCGTCCAGACTCGATGATGAGAGGATGCAGGCCATATATCGGGCCTACGTGTTTGCGCGAAAGAAGACAACCGAGTCCACTGAAAATATCAACTACGCCAAGGTGTCCAAGTTGCTCAAGAAACAGATGACCGAAAAGGGCGCCGTGGATTTTAAGGTTATCATCCGAGATGGCAAGGCCGTCATCAAGTCGGTAAAAAAATAACCCCATCCCGGCCTTCGGCCTTAACTACTTTATCTTCACCCACGAACCCGGCCCGGACATCTGCGGATGGAAGTTGGAGATGATATAGTCCGCGCGACGATTCTTCTCCTCGTCCACGCTGTCACCGGTCTCCACGGCCAGCACCTCCTCACCGAACCCGCGCACGTACACCGAGATCTTGCGCTGTTTGAGCCCGTTATTGATGATGTACTGCGCAATGGCCCGGGCTCTCTTGCGGGATAGTTCCCTGTTGTCGGCGCGCGAGCCAACCGTATCGGTAAATCCTGCCACATACAGCGCCCGATCGTTTTCGGAACAAGCCTTGAAACGCTCGAGCATCTCGATGATGTCGGGAATCACCTTGTCCAGCTTGGGCGCCTCCTTGGGGCGGATTTCCCATTTCCCCGATTCGAACACGACCTCTTCGTGAGGAATGGTGCCATGGAAGCGACAGATGGACATGCCCGCCCAGAACTCGTCCACATCGTGCATCTTGAGTTCTATGACAAAGTTATCTGGATCGTCGATGAGCTTGGGCCAGCTGATCTTGAGCTCTGTACCCGCCGGGGCTCCATCGTGCATCTCAATCTTCTCCTCGAGAAGATCCCCGTCGAGGTTGAAGATCTTGAGTTCGGTCATCTCCGCAGCGTTGTTGAGCTTGAACGTGATCGTCCGGGCGGCCAGATTTACGCCTTCCTTGTTCATGATCACTTTGAGCGCTTTTCTCCTCGCGTCGACTCCGGAAGTCGCCAGAAGAACGATCATCGCAGTAAGTGTCACCATCGAAATAGCGCGCGTCATGACTTACCTCCCAAAAAAGGTGTTCACTAACATACTCATTCTTTTGACTTGTTTAACATGAAAAAGTTCAACGAGCTGATTCGAATCTCACCATAAAGTTCGTGGACACAACAAAGAGAAACTCGCCGCTAGAGAGCCCGCTGGACCGAAAAGAAACCTGGCGAATCCGCGATAGCGACATCTCGTGATCATCACTGGCGAGGGGATCGTACATGCCGGCGGTGAATCGACCGGGGATGACGAAGTAACCGTCATCGCGCATTCGACACGTCAGTGACCACGGAAGCCCCATGCTGGTCCAGTTCACCGTGGCGACCACTTCGTCGCCGTAGCCCTCTCCCTCCCAGGAGATTTCCAGATCGCGCCCTCTTCGAATGATGGGCACGTGGTCCACCAACAGATCTCCATCGAGCTTGACGTCACCGAGGTCGTCCGGCGCATCCAGCACAACATCGAACTGGTCGATCTCGTCCGTGCCGGTAGCGCGGAAAGTATAGGTTTCGCCCGGCAGGAAATGCACTCCACGGCTCTCATTGGCGGAATAGATGACACCGTCGATGACCTTGAGCAGGTCGGGGAAAGTTCTGGTGGGCACCGTCCTTAGAACTCCGCGGTACTCCAGGGAAACGTCACCAACGTCGATGAGTTCGATGGCTGTCTCGTCGTCCGCGCCTCTCCTTGCTCGTGAGCCGAGAACGGGCGCCGGGGCTGAGCATGTGTCCAGCGCCAGATCATCAGATTGGGGAACGCGAGATCCCAGGAGGCTGTCCACCACATTGATCTTCTCCAGATCGAAACGGGGGAAAACGCCCACAATCTCAAACTGTTCGAATGGTTCTTCCGATCCGCTCTCGAAAAACCGGCTCACCTTTGCGGTGATGATTCCCTCGGACAGGATCACCGGATCGGCCCCCTTCGTCTCGGGAGCCTCCGTACGCGGACAACCGGAAAAGAAAAGAGCGACGCCTAGCAACAGGATCGCGGTTTGAAACAATTTAGTCTGGCGTTCGCCGAAGACCACCGTCGCACCACCTTTCGTCGAGGCGCAGGGAATGCCGCCCACATGCGACCGCAAGGAAATATAATCTCATGTGGCCAACGCCGCAACAGCGAAGCCCTTTTTAAAGAGGTGGAGGGTTATTCCACTTCTTCAATCTCATCAATGGACACCTCGGAGGTGGCGTCTTCCAGAACCTCTTCAGATTCCACCATTTCCTCGGCTTCGATTTCCTCTTCTTCTACCTCCGCGTCCTCGACTTCCATCTCAGCCGCATCCACTTCTTCCACGGCCTCGACTTCCTCGACCTCCTCCACCTCCTCGACGGCCTCCACTTCCTCTACGGCCTCCACTTCCTCTACGGCCTCCATTTCCTCGACCGCATCCACCTCTTCTATAGCCTCCACTTCCTCTACGGCCTCCCCGGCCTGGCGCGCTTTCCAGCGTTGAATTCTCTCTTGAAGCTCATGAAGTTCCATATCTAATACTCCTTATTGCAGCAGGCCCAAGTCGACCTCTCCTGGCGTCGCCCCGATGTAGGACGATACCCGACATGAACATTCTACCGGATGTCGGAGGAACATATCAAATTTTGTGGCGAAATGTGATCGGAAAACCTACCTGAGCATAAGTTCCCTATTTCTTGATTTCCTGGTCTCTGGCAAGAACGACGGCCTTTGCGCGGAAGCGCTCTCCACGCACCTTGTAGTTGGGAAACATGCCGAAGGACGCGCAGGCGGGGGCCATCAAGAGGACTCCCTCTCCCTGGAGGAAAGCCGACCCCGCCTCCATGGCAGACTCCAGGTCCTCAAACCTCTCCAGACGAAAACCCGTCTGTCGCGCGCCTCTCAAGCCCTCCTCCAGGCGAGAGGCCGTGGCGCCGATGAGACCCACATGGACCAGATTGGGTTTTACCAGGATCGCGCGAAACAACTCGTCGAAATCTGCATTCTTCTCCGACCCTCCTGCAATGAGCGCCAGCTTTTCGTCAAACACGGAGAGCGCGCCTAAGGCAGCCTCCGGTCGCGTGGCATACGAATCGTTATAGTATCGCACGCCGCCGCCATACGCCGCCAGCTCCAACCTGTGGGGCAAGCTCCCGAAATTCTGCGCGGCCCGGCAAACCGCCTCTGGATCTCCCCGAACGCAAATAGCGGCGAGCACACCGGCGGCGACGTTCTCCAGGTTGAACTTTCCCGGCAGACAAACTTCATTGATATCTATGGGCAACCTCTCCTTTGAATCACCCAGACGCAGGTACATGGCGCCGTCGCAGATAAAAATTCCGCGCTCCACCTCACCACCGATGGAGAACTCCAGAGCCTTTCCTCGACTTTGACGAGCGATCTCAATGGAACCGACGGAATCCCCGTTGAAGATCACGGTGTCGTCTTTGTCCTGGTGGGCGAGCAACCGCGCCTTGGCCATCCTGTACTCCGACGTGTCACGGTGCCAATCCAGATGCTCCGATGTGGTTTTCAAGATCACCGCCACGTCCGGGGAGGTCGATATATCCATGGCTTGAAAGCTGGAGATCTCCAGCACCACTCGATGGTCATCTTTCACAATATCGAGGAACTCCATGGGGCTCCTGCCGATGTTGCCACCGAGATGGACCGTGAACCCGGCCTCCTTCAGCGCCGCGTCGATCAGGCTGCAAGCGGTTCCTTTTCCAACCGTTCCGGTCACCCCCACCACCGGACACGGGCATCTCTCCAGGAAAAACGAGAGCGCCGAGGTGATATGGGTGCCCGAATCGCGCGCCTTCTCGATCTCGGGATTGTCCGGTCGGATACCCGGGGATTTAAAGACAGTGGCGAACCGATCAAGGTAGCAATCGTACCCCTCGCCGAACACGGTCTCCACCTCGGGGGGCAAACCCTCCACCGGCTTCGCATCCAGGGCGGTGATCTCATTCACTCCGTGGGACAGGAGATATTGTATCGTGGCCCTGCCCTCAACGCCGACGCCGATGACACCGATCGGTCCTTCGATTTTCGCTTCTGCTTCATTCATTATTTTTGTTTTCCAATGGTGAACGCGTGTTCGTAGTTTGAACGCTCGGCCCTCGCCCGTCAATTTCACTCATCGGCCGCGAACCATGCTAATATTGTCCAGCGGTGGACGGGGAGAACACAAAAAACGGAAATGCGGGTCAAACAAGGCAAAGAATTCTTTTTAAGGGAGGCTTGAAATGAAAATCAATATTGGTCTTCGGGCAATGATCATTGCGTGCCTGCTCGCACTCGGATGTAGCAGCGACCCGCCGAACCTCAACATGGATGGTGGAACCGATACCGACACCGACGGCGACAGCGATACCGACAGCGACACCGACACGGACTCCGATACCGATACGGACACCGATTCCGATTCGGACCCCTGCGACGATCTGGTCGAGTTCTTCGAGGGCTGCGGCGCTCCCCAAAGTGAAATCGATATGGTCGAAGAGTTTTGCGAGGATATGGACGACGCGATGATCGATGAGTTCGTGGAGAACTTCGTCGAATGTATCGCCGGCTACGAATGTGACGATTTTGACGAGACCGACGCCGGCCCGGAGGAAGACGACCCCTTCGATAAATGCTTCTGGATCGCTGGAGACGAGACGGATGTTCCCCAGGACAACAAAGACTTTGTCGATGCCTATTGCCAGTACATGACCGATTGCGATCCCGGCTGGACCATGCAGGACTGCCTCGACGAAATGGCCAAGGAGACGTTCTTCCTCTTCCTGGAAAGCAACTACGTGGATGACCTGATGGACTGCCTCGACGGGGACCCGACCTGCTCCGAGTTCGACGATGTGGATGACTGCATCTGGTCGGTACTCGACAGCATTCCGTTCTTCGCATGGCTGGAAGATGAGGAAGAAGTTTAGACTCTGCGCCTCCTACTCCACAAGGGACCCAAACCCTCTACATTCAATTCACCAAAAGGATCTCGTCCCACCAACCCTGGGAGGAGTCGAAATTGTAGAAGTCCAGGCGACCAAGGCTGGAGACGCTGGTCGATCTGAAAACCAGCCCTGTGGCGATGGATGTGCTATCTACATGGACGTCGAACATGTGGCTCGACCAGTTGATATTTAAAAACTCTATGTGATACCAGGTGTTGGCCGAATAGGACATGAGGTCCGTCGAGGTGGCCGATGACGCGTCGGCGCGGATGTTGCCATCGTCCTTGAAATAGAGCATCACCATCTGGTTGGCGGTACCTGTGGCTCCGGGGCCGTGCACCACGAAATAGGTGTCGGATGATGAGGTCGAGCCGGATCTCGCCCAGAACGAAATGGTGGAGGGAGTGAGGCTCGAGAAGGTGTGGTTGAGACCGTCATAGTTGCCGCCGGAGCCGCCGCTGATGGTGAGGCTGTACGTGGTCAAGTCCGCCGCTGTAGTGTTCGTGACGGAGATGCTGTACGAGCCTCCTCCGGTATACCACCCGAGAGAGTTGCCATCCTCCCAATCTTCAAAGAAAATAACCGAGCCCACGCAAGTACCGGAGATGCACGTCTCTCCCGCCAACGTGCAATCTTCGCAGGTGTCCCCGCAGTGCAAGTCGGAATCACACGCGATGCATTCATCGGTATCGCACCACGTGGCGACGCCGCACGGGGTGTCGGTGTAGGGGTAATCGCACAACCCTTCGTCGCACGTTCCAGTGTCAGAGTATTCCCGCAGCGTGTCTTCATCCACGCAGTAATCCGGGTCCGGCGAATCGCAGACCACGCCGTCGCACGGATCGGAGCCCGTATCCGAGTCGGAATCGGTGTCGGAATCGGTGTCGGTATCGGTGTCGGTATCGGTGTCGGTATCGGTATCGGTGTCGGTATCGGTGTCGGTATCGGTGTCGGTATCGGTGTCGGTATCGGTGTCGGTATCGGTATCGGTGTCGGTGTCGGTGTCGGTGTCGGAATCGATGTCGGTGTCCGATCTATGGTTGGTGTCGATGCTGGTGCTTACACACCCGCTCAACAAAAACAACATCGCTATGAGATGACGATCCCACGTTCTCATAATCGTACCTACCTCCTGTCCCAAACAACCCGATATTCTCCTGAGCAACCGCGCGGTTGCTGAGTTTCCGGTCGTTTGAAGCCGTCTTTTATTCCACGATCACCGGGTTTATCATCTTGACGCCGACGCCGCCGAGATAACCATACGAGTTGGCGAAATCCTCACCGACAACTGACAAACCGACCGGCTGCCCGGCCTCGATCCAGTGCGCTCCATCGATGCAGCCGGGTACGCCGAGCGGATTGTCGAGGTCAATCCGTGCCACCTCCCAGCCCGACGAACCGACCGGCATGAACACGCTATCATCGATGATCCCGATGCAGTCGACCTCCACCCACACTCCTGCACTGCGCACGACGATAATGCGGTCGTAATCGAAATCGAATTTATTATCGGTGTTGAACACGTAGCGATCGAGATACTGGCCGGCTGGAGGCGAAAGCATCATCATCGGATCGCCTAGTTGGAACGATCCGTCGACGTAGTTCCGCCCGGTCATCATCTGGAACGCGAAGAACGGCGCCTCGGGTTCGCTCGGATCGGGAGGATTGTCGAGGGTCGCGCTGGCGTAGTGGTCGATAGGGCTCTGAAACTCGAGCATCTGACCCTGGGTGTCAAAGTGGTAGGCGCTGCCAACTGCGACGTCGGCCACCGGCGGGTCGAAGGTGACGGTCATATCGTCGGTGCCGGCGATGATGCGCCATAGCGCCGGATCAGTCAACTCGGTAGCACCCTCGCGGATCGCGTAGCGGGCAAGCACGCTCTCGGAGCCCCAGGCTACCAACGGAAGCAGCTGCTCCTCTACATGATCGCAAGCATAGTACGAGTCGTTGGGCACCATCGCGCAGGAGTGGCCACCGAAGACGGCGATCGGTTTGGTGGCCGAGATCAGTGTGCCGCTCAGTTCAGCGTTCTTTACTGCTGGAGAGATCTGCACCACGTCGTAGGCGTCCAACCCAATCGCGATAGACGCGATCCCCGCGCTCATCGCCGGGACGGCGCCATTCGCCGGGATGTCTACCGATGGTGTGAAGGTAACCGAGGTGTCGTCCTCTATGGCCACCACCGTGAGGGAGGCACGGTCGTTGGTGTAGGGACCGTAGTTCCAGGCAGCGCCGATGTACAAATCGCCCAAGCTGGTGGTCGGGAGCAGCAACGACGCATCGACGGTCTCGAGACCGGTGCCGTAAGTGTTCCACTGATAGGCAAGCACCGGCACGTCTGCGAGCAGCCGGAAGGCACTCTTGGGTCCTAGCCCGGTCAGGTTGATGTTGGTCGTCTGTTCGGGGCAAGTGGTTTCGCAGGTCAACTCGAAGATCACCAGTTCTCCGGGGGCGAGGATCGCCTCCATCCCCGGGACGGTGCGCAGGGAGTCCCCGGGCCCGCGCAGATCCTCGATGTGTACCGTGGCGTCACTGTCCTGTTGTGGGTTGGAGACCACCACCGCGTAGGTCAGCGGGTCGGCGTCGACGTAGTTGTCTAGATCGGCAGAGAAAAAGTCGCACCCCACGGAGGTGCGAATCTGTGCCGCCTGCTCGCAAGTTTCAGGGATCGGCGGTCCGTTGTAGCTGGTATCGGTGTCAGTGTCTCCATCGGTGTCTCCATCGGTGTCGCCATCCACATCGGTGTCGGTGGCGGTGTCGGTGGCGGTGTCCGTATCGCCGACGTCATCCAATCTGACCTTTTCCTCGCACCCAATAATCTGTACGAGTCCGACCAGGGCGATAAAAATCATTAACTTATCAGCAACTACCAATTGTATCTTCCTCATGAGTTCCTCCTGTTCCGTTCGATCTTCCGATTTCTTGGTTTGTCTACCAGACAATACCGTTTGAATTATTCATTGCGCGAGATGGGTGTTATGTTCCATCTTTCCTTTTCTCAGACTCTCCAACAAATCCAACGCGAGCTTTGGAGTGGTCCCCGAAGCTTCAAAAAAAACAGAATGAGCCCACAGAAATAAAGAATGGCGTTTGGCGCTACTGATTGGCCTGCTGGATAGATGCGAGGGATCCCTGCGGCCCGCTTCCGTTTCCGTTCTGGTAATATAGCAATTCCGCTGTCTGGAGATCGATCACCGCATAGATGGGGAACAGGATGGAACCCAGGCCCATGAACGGAAGAATGTCCGAAACGCCGCTGCCGGAGACAAAGTCGGTTGCCATCTGTTCATTGATCGTGGAGTAGGCTGACGCCGTACTGACGTCGACTGCACTGCCGTCACTTTCCCCGTACACCACTCCGAGAACAACGCCTTTTGCCGCATGAATGGCCGATGTGTTGTTTTCAACCCAACTGAGTTGCTCGACTTCGCTCTGTCACGTCGAGCACCAGCTGGACCACACCAGGAGCACTGATTGTTCTCCGGCACAAGCCATGTCCTCCAGAGAGAAGGTGGTTTCGGTCTGCTCAACGATGTGATCTCCGTCGGAGTCGGCATACCCGTCGATCTGGAAGTTGAAAGTCTTCTGGCCAATTACCCAGGAATTACCCCACGTGAGGTTGTCGCATTCCGAGTCGGAATCTGAATCTGAATCGGAATCTGAATCTGAATCTGAGTCCGAGTCGGAATCTGAGTTGGAGAACCCCTGTCTGGAATCACTGTCACAGTACGGCAAAACCGACACAATGATCAGCATTGCTGCAATTATGCAAACAAGCCTAACTGTTACTCGCATTTCCATTCCTCCTTTTTTCCTTCCCTACACGGGGCTTGGTCATGCGGAAGCTGTCTGCGGGCAGAGATCGGGCGTCTGGCGACGACCGAGGGCTCAGGGGTCGGTGGCGATCACACTGACCGCAGAGAAGAGGAGGCCGATCGAGATCTGCTTGCAGTCGGTATCCTCGCAGTCGATGTCAGCGATGCTCTTTAGGTAGGCCGACAGGGTCATCTGTTCGGTCTGTTCCAACTCCAGTATCAGGGCCAGCCCATCGGCCAGATCGCTCCAGTCGACCGAGCCGCATATCGTGCCGGCGGTCATCCCGCCCTCGAGCATCTCTTCGTCGGGCAGGGGATCGATGTCGGCAGACAGCAGAGCGTTGTATATGGTGATATCGATCGGGTTGCTGTTTATCGAAAGAGCTATTGTGATCTCGCCCACCAGCATCGAGAGGTGACTGGAGGCGATGGTTGAATCCTCGATCATGGCGTTAGCCGCATCCTCGATGAGCACGGTGCCGTGTCCACTGTAGAGGTCGTCGGGCACACCGGCGTCCTGATCCTCGAGCTTGCCGTCGTACAAGCTGGTGGAGATCGAAGCGTCGTCGATCATGTCGTTGAGGTCGGTGAGGCTGATCACTATGAGGAACTCTCCGGTGTCGATGTCGGTCGCGATGCTGTCGTTGAGGTGCTCGTCGAGGTACCCCTCGTCGGCCATGAAGGTCGCCATGACACTGAACTGATTGTCCACCTCATCGTCACCGTCGAGATCGCAACCCTCGTCGGTGTCACCGATGCGAGCCGCATCCATCAGGAACCAGGCCGGTGGCAGCGGATCTCCATCGGTTTCGGTATCCGTGTCCGTATCGCCGAGGTCATCCAATCTGACCTTTGCCTCGCACCCAGTGATCTGTACGAGCCCGAACAGGGCGACGAAAACCATCAGCTCACCAGCAACTACTAATTGTATCGTTCTCATGGGTTTCTTCCTTATTCCTTTCGAGCGCCCGATATCGTGATTTGTCGCCCAAGTAACACCGCTTGAATCATTCATTGCGCGAGATCGGTATTATGTTCCATCTTTTCGTTTCCCAGACTCTCCAGTAGATCCCGCGCTTCGATGACCGCCGGGTTGCCGCCGTAAAGTTCGACCACCTCCTCGAGTGTCCGGCTCGCCTCGCCCCTCCTGCCCAGCACGAGCAGGGAGCGTCCGAGCCGCACCATGGCTTCGGCCCGGAACTTTTTCCCGTCGCCCGATTGCAGATAAGCCTTGAACATCTTCACCGCTTCCCGATGATTCCCCAGCTTCTCTTGGAGGATGGCCCCGGCCCTGAACCGCGCCAAGTCGGCCCGCGATAGGGGGGCTACTGCGATCACCTGACGGTATGCCTCCACTGCTTGTGCCCAGCCACCAGCCTTGCGTTGGCAGTCGGCCATCAACAACCAGGCATCCGGGTCTTTTGGCTTCTGTTTCAGGTAGGTTCTTAGACCACGCGTGGCGTCCTTGAGTCGCCCCTCTATTACCCAGCCGCGCAAGGTGTCCAGGTCTTTGGCGGTAACGTCTCGTTCATCCGCCGTAGCCTGTCCTCTTGATCGCGAAGGCGGACAAGCGTCATCGACATTGACGTCCGACGTCTGACGTTGCCCGCCGTCGCCCTTCGGGCTATGGCGGATGAACGATATCGCATCGCTCAGAAGTTTTTCGATCAACTCTTTCGATCCGTCGTCCAATACGTCAGGAGCGGCTTCGCCACCCGCTGAAAAGATCAGTACTTCGCCCGCAGCCACCAATATCGCTTCTTGCTCCGGGGCGGTTACCTCCACTTGTCCCTCGGATACCAGCACCTCTACCTCCGCGTCTGTCCGGGTGATCGCGAAGCGGGTGCCGACAACCCGCGCCTCTATCCGGCCGGCCTCGACAACGAACTCGCCTCCCCTCGTCCGGTGAGATACGAAGCAGGCGACTGTGCCCCTCTCCAGACTGATGCGCCGTCGTGTGGAATCGACCTCGACCAAACGGAACTCGCCTCCGCCGTCAAGGCCGATCCGATCCTCGCCGACGTGTATGAGTATGCGCCCACCGATCGGAGATCGGATCGGCATTCTCGGTTTGTACGACACCGCGACCGGTTCGACCCCGGTACCCAGGAACAGTTGAGCCGAAAGAGCAACTCCCGGATCGTTTTCGGCTACTGGCCCACGGTCCGTTTCGCCCTGCCGCGACAGTAGAATCACTCCCCAGAATGCTCCCACGACTACAGCGATCATCGTGACAGAAACCGCCGCCCAGCGGAGCACCGCCGCCCGCTGTAGTAGCCACCGACGAGGTGCGGCGGCGCGTTCGATCAGCCGTTGGCGAGCCCCGGGGCTCCAGGACTGCAGGTCCTGCGCCCCTTGCGCCGCCATAACGAATAGCTCCTTCTCGATCGCGTTCAGCTCGGACAACGCGGTGGCGCAGTCGGGGCACACAGCGAGATGGGCCTCGAAAGCCTCCTGCTGATCGACATTGCCATAGCTGCTCATGAACTCGTCGAATCGATCACAAGATTTCATCTTCTTTCCCTCTTTAATGTTTCGGAAACATCGCAGGCGCGCATTTCCGACAACAGCTTCTTTCGGGCGCGATGGAGACGGGTGCGGACCGTCTTGTGTCTAATCCCCAGGATCCGTGCGATCTCCTCGCCCTTGAAGCCCTCCGCTGCATGCAGCAAGAGGACCTCCCGCTGGCTCTGTGGGAGGCTCGACAGCGCCTGGGAGATTGTCTCCCTGAACTCGGCCCGGTCAGCTGGCGAGGCATTGGTCCGCAGAGCAAGCCCCACACCGACTCCGTGGTGCTGTTCGAGAAGCCGCCGACGCAGCCAGGTCTTGCGCCGCCAGAGCCGGGCCTTGTTAGCGGCAATCCCGTACAGCCATGGCCTGAGCCCCGCGCTCTGGGGAAACCGTTTCGCAGTGCTACTCAGAGCGAGGAAGACGTCCTGAACCAGCTCCTCGATCTCGGCTATGGGGATCTCCGGAGCCAACCTGCTCACTGCGGCTTTGGCCAAACCGTCGTGACGTTCATACAGCAGTCCAAGGGCATCCATGTCACCGCCTGCCAGGCGAGACATCAGTTGCTCGTCAGAGTACGTTTCTGGCGAATTGCTGGTGCGGTCTCTCAATTTCTCCCGATGTTCATCTTTCTTGTAAGTAACATTGCGTGTCGGCCCCAAAATGTTCCCTGCGCGAGGCCTGGTCATATGGGGATCGACAGTCCGAGAGTGCAACTCCAGTCGACGAGAGGTGACGAAATGATGTTGCTATCGTCCGATATCCTCACGAAGGTTCGGTGGTTGGTCCAAACACCCACCGAAGGGGTAGCCACAATGGACACGACCTTCTTCAGAGACCAGCTCAGGTCGATTCCGAGTGAGCCCCGGAAGTCCCACCAACTATAGGTCTGACTATCACCAGTTCCCATGGTCGAATAAAAAATGGAGCGAACGAGCGAAGCTCCCACTACAGGGCCGATCCTGAGGAAACCTGCGGTCCAGTCGAATCCGAAGTGGAGACCAGGCATCAATCCCCAGCCGCGTACCACTCCGTCGTGCGGCTCATGGAACGGCCCGGCCAAACCAGCCAGAGAGGCCCCTAGATGAAAATGCTCCGCCACCCGAGCCTCCAGGGATATTCCGCCGCCAAACCTGAACCACTGCCCCTTGTGTCCCCAGATACCTCCGCTCACTCGTAAAAACGGCATGACCGCCCAGCCCAGATCCACCTGTGGTTCTCTCAGCGAAACGGCTTCCTCCAACACCGCCTCAACCGCTCGCTCCACGGGTCGGCCATCATGAGGCGGGCTGAGCATGTAGACCTGTCCGATCAGCTCCTGGGCCGCAAAGGCCAGTTCTTCTTCGGCGGCCGGACCCCTGTGCGCCTCGACTATGCGGACGAACGCGCGTCCCGTGCTCAGGGCCACCATGTGGAGCATGACGGTATCCGCGCCGGCGTTCTCGAGCCAGGTTGTGGCCACAGCATCGAGCCGGTCGGAATGCTTCCTGACCAGAGCCAGCTTCCGGTACAGTGGCAGTAACTCATATTCCTCGACGCTCAACTCGACGGGCTCGATGTCGAAGTCATCGAGGGCCAGCCTCAGTTGATTGACGAAGCGCTGTTCACGTGTCCTGTCCTCGGCGCTGTCCGTCACCAGGAAGACGACCAAGACCGGTCTATCCGCCGAGCCGTCCTTCGCGGAGATCTCCTGCAAGTCGGCGGCGTTGCCAACGCCCAGGCGCAGAAGGACTGTCAGGCTGAACACAATAATTGAGGTCTCGGGAATCTGGGTATAACGCTGCATTGGCACAACGCAAGTTTACAGCGAAAGTGTCCAGATCGTCGAGATATATACTTGGGCGTGTGATGGATCTTTGCCCCCCATCCCTAAACAATTGGGATAGGCTCTGCGGCTCCTACTCCACAATCGTTTCACAACCAAATGTCGCGGTAATTGTCGAAATGGTGCCATCGGCGTAATCATCACAGATTTGCTCACACAATTCGATGGTTTCATTGTCAAGCCATTGCCAGCCGTTGCCTGAAAGACAACCTTCGTCATATGGAATGACATCCCCATCGCCAAAAAGGTTTACGAGATTGGGGTCCGTGGAAGTCCCTTCCGCCAAATCATCCCAATTAATAGTGAACGTGCAGTCGACCGTTCCGGCAGTAATAATCGCAAGTGCATTCTGCAAGGCAGTAGCGTCACCCGCCGGATAATACGCCCCGGTCCCACCTGCGTTCGCAATTGCGTCCATGGTTGTGTCCCACTCGCCTACAACTCCACCGACGCCGACAACAAAAATATCGATTCCTCCCAATGTATGGATGTCCTGCGCAATATCCACCGCCATCACATCATCGAGGCAGTCCGTGCTCGTCCAGCAGTTGCCGTCCAGTTGTGTGGAGACACATCCTGGACAAACGAGGCCCGGATCGGTGGAGCAATTTGGAGCTCCGTCCGTGGCGAGCAATATGTATTTCGGCGACGCATCGAGAATAGAACTCAGGTAGGCGGCTCCAACTTCCAGCGCGGCGGTAGTGGGGGTTCCACCTCCATCGGGATACGCCGCACCAAGGGCAGTCGAAATGGCAGTGGAATTCGTATCGTCAATCTCAACAACAGGCATTGGAGAAGGCGGCGTACACTGGATGGAGCCCTCGGGAAAAATCATCAAACCGAACCGTATCTGAGAGTCCATCTGAGTGGTCACCGTACTGAGAGCCGAAGTCACCGTAGACCAGTACGATGGCGTTCCCCAACTCATGCTCAGGGATCGATCCAGCATGATGAGCATGTCCGGCGGATGCCCGGCCACCGGGAAATCTATTTCGTCGCATCCCGTGCTCGAATCGGTGTCACTGTCCGAGTCGCCGTCGACATCCGTATCGGAATCGGTGTCGGTATCCACATCGCTGCCGTCGGGACGAGATCCCGTATCCTCCTCACAGCCCTGCGACGTCAAGATCAGGCAGAGCGCCGCCAAAACAACAACCGATCTCAAGCAAAACAAACGCATCGCTTCTCCTTTGTTTTATTCATATATTCCTTTGTTACGAAGTTCACCCTGGCTGTTCAAAAAGAAAACAATTGGCACGAACTGTCCCTTCATCTTTTTCGAACCCGTTATGCGGTCCTTTGAATGATGTCCTGTGTGAGGGACTTGAAGTCCAAATAACACTTCGATACCGCAGTCGCATGCGCACCGATGGCACCGTCGGCAGCCGTCAGCCTGAAGATGGGTTTCCGGGCATCCTCGGCCAACGGCATCAGGCTTTGGTAGTTCTTGATGAAACCTATGCAATTGGGATCCTGGTCCGCAGGAAAAATGTCCGCTCCATCACGGAGCACATATTCCTGATAAGCGGAAGGAATCTTGGATACCCATCGCTGATAGGCTTTTACAGGGCGATTCCTTCGTTCAATATGCTGCATGACAACATAACCTGCGGGTTGCATGGCTCCAATGGGCATGGGTATATTTAAGGTATCGGGCTTTGCGTTCACGCGCTGTGTCCAACTATCCCTCCACGATGTCAAGGTCGGTCCAAGGTTGCGTATGCCTTGGAGCGAGAAAAGTCCGGGGGCAAGCGGGATAACCACGTGATCTGATGCAATGAGAGCCGCGCGATTGATTGATCCCAGATTGGGCCCTACATCCATCAATACCAGATCGGCATCAACTGCGGCGACCGCGTTGTGAATGATCCGATAAAAAGCGGTCATAACCCGAAACGCCGCTGGATCCGCATCCATACAGCGTGGCCAACTGTCCGACAGTTTATCTTCAAACCGCGACAGCCCCAAATCGCCTGGGACGAGGTGAAGACTGTCGCTCATCCGTTGAAGCGGCGCATCCGCGATATCCCCCAGGCCTTCAATAATCGGCCTTATACAGGTGAACACGCTCTTGTTGTCACCAGATTCCGGCCAGATCGATTCCAACGTATTATCAGGCAAAAACATGGTGGTCAGATTGGCCTGTGGATCCAGGTCGATGGCAAGAACACTGTACCCCAGTTCCGTGGCCATCGAAGCCACATGATAGACAAGTGTTGTCTTGCCGACACCGCCTTTGTTGTTGAAAAATGCGATGGTTTTCATGCGGACGCCTCCCGCATTGTCACGAGAAAGAAAGCGGGTTCGGTTACGTCAAAGGATGCCTCCGGGTTCCCGTTTTCCCGTAAAAAACGTTGTGACCTGGCAATGCCCCGCCCAAAGGTGTTGACATAGCCAAGAATTTTCATGGCTTCCGCAACCTTTGGATTGCGGTAGTCATTCTGGTCGGGAAACGTTTCGGGCGTAACAGCACCGTACAGTCCTCCGGGGTTCTGAATCTCCATATGATCCTTGAACCAGTACAGACGTATCGATGCATTGGACTCGTAGTCACGATGCATCACGGCATTCATCAGCAACTCCCTGACCGCATGCATCGGATATGGACTACGACTCTCCTCCTTAAGCGATGAGACTGCCTCTAGCTGCGAAGGAAAGAGTGTCTTCAGGAAGCTATCGAGTTCACGGAGCACCGTGATTAGATCACCCGCGAAACGTCGCTCATCAAGAGGATCGCTGTCCAGCCCGTCTCCAGAATAACGTACATACTGGACCGCCGCACCAGGAAACCAGTTCAGCGGGTCCCGTGCAAACAGAATTGCGCCTGCATTTGTCGCGCAACCTTCTTGAGTGCACCAGAATCCGAGCGAGGCCATCTGTAGCAACATGTCTCGGTTGTTCTCCTCGATCAGTTCCGGGGCAACAGCCGCATTGCGATATGTAAGCTGGAACAGGTCCATCGCCAATTCGTCAGCATCGCATCCTCGGCAAGGTCTCATATCGAACGTTCGCGCATGATAAACGCGGTTTTCCGTCAAGAGTCGCTCTTCCTGCTCATTGGCGATTGCCCTTCGAGGCCCACGCCGAATCCATACGCGTCCGCGATAGCGAATGGGTGGCATATCGGACGGCAATACTTCAACCACAGCCAAATCACCTCCCGGAAGGGACCGCTTTTGTACTGTGATTGACGGCAATGGAACGATTTGCCCCGAGTCCGCATAGTGAGACAGCTTCATGAGCAAGTTGTCCGTCACGTTGACACCGTCGATACCACCATCACGGTCACGCGCGCCGAGAATAAGATAACCCGGCGCGTTGTTCCCGGGCATATCATTGGCAAACGCACAGATAGCTTCACAGAACTTGTCCGTGTTGTCTGTGGAGGTCGTTCTTTCTACTCGATCCGACTCCATATCGGCCAGCAATGCTATCAGTTCCTTATCGTCAATCATTCCAAGACCCCCAATACTCCGTCGTGCCGTTTGATCTTCCCTTCATTCGAGGTTCGACTATATCAAAGAAGTCGCGTGAAAGTGCGTGAAATCCGAACAAGCGCATAAGCCATATAAAGAAAACAATTGGCACGAACTGTCCCTTCGTCTAGCTTGACCCCATGTCCGTCTCACCGTGGCACGAACGGTTCAATGCGCTTGTCGATCAGGGCCTCGATCGCGAGATGCGCATCATCACGAGCCCCGTGGGGCCTTCCGTGGAGACCCCCGACGGGCCCAAGCTGCTCTTTTGCTCCAACGATTATCTGGGCCTGGCGGCAGATCCGCGAATAGGCAACGCCGTTGCCCGCTCGGCCCAAAAGTGGGGCTCGGGAACGGCGGCATCCAGGCTCATCAGCGGAAACACGTCTTCTCATTTCGAGTTGGAGAAACGTCTGGCGCGGTTCATGGGCACGCAGGCGGCCGTGCTGTTCCCGACCGGGTTTCAGGCCAACGTGGGAGCACTCCCCGCCCTTGTGGGCGAGGGAGATGTCATCTTCTCCGACGAGCTCAACCACGCGAGTCTCATCGACGGTTCCCGCCTGTCCGACGCCCCGGTGCGGATCTATCGGCACGGGGACTCGCACCACCTCGAACAGCTGCTACAAGATGAACCTCCAACTACGGGCATCCGGCTAGTCGTCACGGACGCGATCTTCAGCATGGACGGGGATCTCACACCAATCGAGGACATCTGCTCGGTGGCAGACAGGCACGGCGCCCAAATCTATCTGGACGAGGCGCATTCCCTCGGCGTAATCGGCCCCGGCGGACGTGGGCTCGCGGCCCAAAAAGGCCTTGCGGACCGGACGGCTGTCAGGATCGGCACCATGGGAAAGGCATTCGGTGTGGCGGGAGCTTTTGCGGCCTGTGATTCCGACGCGGCCGGAATGCTGGTGAGTCGCGCCCGCAGCCTCCTTTACAGCACGGGACCGCCGGTACCCCTCGTCGAAGCGCTGATCGAAAGCCTGAAAATCGTGGAGAGGGCCGACGATCTGCGTGCACGGCTAGCGGGCAATGTCTCGTTTTTCAAGGATCTCGCTCACAAGGCCAGAGTGGAGTTGATCCCTTCGGACACACCCATACAACCTGTTCCAATCGGTCCGTCGGACCGCGCCATGGCCGTCTCCAGGTCGCTCTGGGACATGGGCTTCTTCGTTCAGGGAATTCGCCCCCCCACCGTCCGGGCCGGTACTTCGCGACTTCGAGTGACCCTCTGTGCGGCGCACACCGAACAACAAATCGAGGATCTCGTCGGGGCGCTTGCAGACGCCCTGGAAACGGAAACCAAAAACAAATGAACAAGGGAATTTTTGTAACGGGGACCGACACCGAAGTCGGCAAAACCATCGTGACCAGAGCCCTGGTTCGCGCCCTCGTCGACAAGGGAATGCGCGTGGCCGCCCTCAAGCCGGTGGAGAGCGGCGCCCCGGAGATCGACGGCCGGCTGGTTCCCGAAGATGCGAGCGCCCTCATTCGCGCGGCGCGCTCGGGGCATGAAGTGCCGGATGTCTGCGCCTACAGCTTCCCGGATCCGGTATCGCCGCATCTCGCGGCGGCCAGGGAAGGCGTAACCATCGAGCAGGATCGTATCCTCGAAATTCTGGAAAGACATCGAAACAATTTCGATCTGATCGTTGCGGAGGGGGCGGGCGGCCTGATGGTGCCTCTCTCGAGCACACTCCTGTACGCGGATCTGATCGCCGCAACCGGCTTTTCACTGTTGCTGGTCTCCCCCAATGTGCTCGGCACTATCAACGCGACCCTCTTGACGCTGGAGGCCGCCAGATCCCGAGGTATTGAAGTAGCCGGCGTCATCCTCAACCGAACACCCCCTGTCGAGTTGGGAAACGCGGACGCGATCTCGCACCACGGCAAGGTCAGGGTGCTGGGAGAATTCCCTACCGTAAATTCAAATAGTGATGATGAGCTGGCGGACGCGGCTCGAAGGACTCTCGACCTGGATTTTATCCTGCAACCTTGACGCCGGAATTTACTCCCAGAGCTTCATGGTGGGCATGTCCCGGTTGTGTCCCGGAGGCGCGAGTTCTTCGCCGAAATCGTCACAGATAAGACAACGCCAGGCCTTGGCCTTGTAGCCCGTCTCGGTATCCGTGTCGGTGTCCGAATCCGTGTCGGCGTCGGTGTCCGAATCCGTGTCGCTGTCTGAATCGGCGTCGGTGTCGGCGTCCGTATCAGTGTCCAGATCCATGCCGCCATCGTCACCCGGAGTCGTGAATTGCTGCTGGCCGCATCCAATCATGGAAATAATCGACACAAGAACGGGTAATCCAAACATTCCAAATCGTATTCCAGTCATCGAAAACCTCTTTTCATCTTTCACCTGCATAACCTATACAACAGTACTTTGCGTTGGGGGGGCAGCCCACGTAGCTGATCCCTATCCATGCTCCATCACAGGTCGTACCGTCTCCCGAGTATGGCTCGCACCAAGTATATATATCATCATATTGCTCGGCTTGCACCACGCACTGATCGTCGCCCACACAGCACCATTTCCCGCCCGAACAGTTGCCCTCGGGGCTGTGATAAACATAGCCGCCGGAGCAGGATTCCCCTTCTTCCTGACACACGCCGTCCACGTAAATCACCGGATTATCCCACGCAACAACCGTGCACGGCTCCGCATCGGCATCGGTATCCGTGTCGCCGTCCGTATCGCCGTCGGTTCCTCCATCTGTGTCGTCATCACCAAAAGTTACCGGTTCCAGCACTCCGTCACATCCAAAAAAAACCGCCGCGCCGAGAATCGGAACCACAACGAGCACAGTCAGGAGATTAAAGTCGATCATACCCTTCATTATTAATACTAGTTTCTCCAAAACCAATAGCAGCTCAGAAAAAGTATACCTCAGCTCCCCCGAAACCCTCAATCAGGGGCAGCCCCATCTCGGCCACCTTGTCCCCGGCGAAGCTCACCTCCACCGCAGGGAGTAGCGCGCCTACTTTGACGCCGAGCCGCAGCCGAAACCACCGGGTCAGGACAAAACCCAGCTGAACCGTCCCGCCGAGATACGCCACCGTCACCCGATCCTTCACGGACTCGACATCCTCTCCACCCTCTCCCTGCGCCCACGCCACCACAGGGCCGGCCCCGATCCCCATGGACGGTCGGAAGACCCCGCGATCGAAGAACTCCAGCTGAGCCCAGGCCCTGAAAGCCGCAATATCGAACGAAGACTGAGATCCTTCCTCATCGATATCGTGCACCCATACGGAAAAACAGACGTCCGCCTGGGTAGACAGAAGCCTCACCGGCTGCCATGCGAGCGAAATTTGAGCGCCGAACATGCCTCCGATCCCGCCGGGAGATCCCATCCCCACACCGGCGAGCCCCAGCCCGAGCACGGAATTAGTATCCCTGTCACCTTCATCGACCGGCTCTGGAACCACCGGCTCTTTCTTCACCACGGGCTCCTCCACCGCCACGTCCTCGATGGCCGGAGTCTCGTCAGGCCCCTCGAGATGGAGATCCAGTTCCTGAAGGCCGGCCCTCAACGCCTCCACAGCCTTGATCGCCGCGATGGCCGCTCCCTGCGCGCCCTCTTCCACCCTCAATGACAGGTGCCTGGCCACCGAGCTGCCCGACCTCTTGTCCACGGTCCAGAGGTCCACGGCTCCGCGATCGGTCTGCGGCTCTCTTGTGATCATGATCGCACAAACCGCGCCCTTCTCCTTCGCGATCACCCCCAGATTTGCGCGCTGTTCCGTGACGCCCGCGCCGACACCGTCGACCTTCTCCACTTCCACATACATGGCGGCCAGCTCATCGAGGAGCACTTCCTGCGCCTCGGGCCATGCGTGGGGGGGGCAACACTTCTCGATGCTCACGAGAACCACCAGGGGAGCAAACCGCTCCTGTGTCCGTGACGTGAATGGTTGAAGAAGGACGGCGCACAACGCCGCCGTCGCAAGAAAACCGAGGTTACTTCCGTAAGATCGATCTGGCCAGCTTGGTAAAGAGACCGCCATCGTATCGGGAAAGATAGATCTCCGCGTTCCTTGCGGATTCCGTCTTTCTTCCAGCCTTATCGCAGGCATCGATCAATCTGCCAAGCGCTTCTTCGGCAAGGGGGCCCGATGGTTTCTCTGTCAGGTAGGTCTCGAACCAGGCTGTCGCCGCCGTGGGATTACCCTCCAGATCGAGTTTCAGCCGACCCAGCATGAACGCCGCCGTAGAAGCCCTTTTAGAACTTGCGAATCGCTCTCTCACCGCCAGGAGCGCCCGCTCCGATACATTTGCATCACGCGCGTACCGGGCCGCGTTGGCGAGAACCCACAGATCATTGACGTCGAGAGTTGTCAGCAGCTCGTCGAGCCCCTGCCGTCTGGCTGCGGCCACGGCGGCCGCAAACTCGCGAGCGTCGCTGAGATCCTTCCAGGAGGGTGAATCCTCCGCCGGAGTGACCGTGCTCGAGGATTTTTTCACGGCGATACGGGAGCCTTCTTTTGCAGGCGTCGGGATCGATCGGTCGACCTCCAGTGCCGCAACGCCCTCATCCGTCGTTCCCTGACGATCCTGAGGGGACCCTGTATCCGTCGCGGACGCGAGTTCCTGGTCATTCGCCGTATCGCTATCTCCCGAAATGGACTCCATCGCCACGCTGCCCTTGTCTCCGTCAGCCACAAGGCGCTTGCCCGCCTGAACACTTATCCCGTGCTCGCTCAGGTGACCTCCGCGAACCAACACCTTCCCCCTGTCAACCGAGACGCCCAGAATCGAGCTGTCCGAGTCCCAGTCCACGGAGAAAGCGGTTCCCAGCACCGTCACCTGGTACGGTCCGGCGCTGATGATCCAATTGGTCTCCCCGTTCTTCTTGATGTCCGCGTGTAAAAGTCCCTTGCTCAGGTCTACCTTAACGGTCTCCATGTTGGACGCCAGCACTCTCACAGCAGTCCGCGTATCGAGTTCGAACCGGCTTCCGTTGTCGAATCTGATGGGCACGACCCCATCGTTGGAGGCCTTCACCCAGCTGCCCTCACTTCCCACCGTTTCCTGCTCTCCGACCCAGAACTTGAGCGGGGTCTCCTGCCCGTACAGCAACATCGCTCCGAGTGCGAACACGAGCAACACCGCAGCGGCGACCATGAGGTTGGGCAGGATCCTGCCCTCGCCCTCAGGCTTCGACGCGGCGACCAGGGAAAGCAACGCGCGTTTCTGAGCCTCGCGCCGCAACTCGGAGGGGCCGTCGCCAAGCTTCTGGGCGACTCGTTCTCCCATCCGTTCCAGGTTTTTCATGTCATCGGGCATTTTTGATTTCCTCTATCACCGACGCAAGCACCGGATTCTTGGCGGCTCTCTTTGCAAATTCTTTCTTGGCCCGCGCAAGCCGCCGTTTCGCCGTGGACAACGAGTATCCACCGATGGCGGCCACCTCCCCGAGGGAACGCCCCTCGACGAATCGCAACACAAAAACAATATGGTCATCCGGCTTCAACGTTCTCAAGACCTCATAAAACTGATTGGCGAACATCTTGCCGTCTGGACCGGAGTCCTTCCGAGTGATCTCAGGCGGCTCGGCCATGGGGACCAGGATTCGGCGATATTTTCTCCTGCGGATCTCCCTGCGAACCGTGTTGACGGTTACGCCGTAGATCCAATCTTCCAGCGAATCTGGTTTTTTCAACTTCCCGATCCCGGCGAGCACGTGAATGAAAACCTGATGAACTACATCGTCATGCTCGGAGTCCGCGCCGAGGAGCCGCCATACCTTGCTGTTGATCTTGGCCCCGTACCGTTCGTACAGATCCGCCGCCGCCCGCGGATCTTTATTGATCAGCCCCTTCACGATCTCAGCGGGGCTCGAGACCGTGCGGGGGAGCTGGACGACGTCCTTACGTCTATTTTTCACATGCTCTTTCATATTTATATGGTCACCGGAAGTCGCCCCTCTCGTGCACTCTATCACAGCAGTGCCGCAACCACCGATAAACGGGTCAGCGGGGATGAATATTTTTTGTTTCACTTCGTATTGATATTCCGAAGGCAATTGCTATTATGCGCCAACCAACCCGATTCAAGACGCTTCAATGAGTTGTCCTCATGGCGAGGCGGCGACTTGTGGCAAGGCATCGTGGAAGGTCAACCGGCTCTCTGGACAAAAGAGGGCCAAAACAGAACCTGAGCATTCCCGAAAAGGGGGGCTCGTTATTATTTTCGGCTTTGAAAAAGCCGGCAACAAGGAGAAGACATGGGCATTGCAGCATTGATTCTTGGTATCCTCGGCGTGATTTTGAGTTGGATTCCGTTCGTAGGCTGGGTAGGCGTGGTTCTCGCTTTGGTGGCGATCATCCTCGGCGTCCTCACTCTGAAGGGCGGCAAAAAAGGGATGGGCATCGCCTCTCTTATCCTCGGAGTCATCGGCTTCGGCACGGGTATGTATGTGCAGATCCAGACACTGATGTTCGCCAGTGATCTCGAGGCCGCCTTCGACGATCCGGCGCTTCAGATGCAAATGGACCAGGCCATGCAGCAAGGTCTCAACGAGGCTCTTCAGCAGGCCGCCCAGCCGGTACAGCCCACTCAGTAACCTCTCTCCTCAACTGAAAATTCATCCCCTCATGGACATTTCTTCACGGAAATGCCGCTCGTTACTTTTCCTCGTCCCCCTTCTTGGCCGGCTCACGGCAGGCAGGGGCCACTCACGTTGACACCCCGGCCTTCGGGAGAACCCACCGTTGCAGGACGAACCACCCGGCCAGGATGATCAGGTACCACCAGAAATCATCCATTCGCGATGGCCTTGTCGAGTAAGGCCGTGAAGTCGCCCTTGGGGCGCGCGCCGATGAGCACCTCTTGCACTTCTCCCTTGTGGAACAGGGCGACGGTCGGGATGGACCGCACTCCCATGGTCCCTGCTACCCCCTGCTCATCGTCAACGTTCACCTTCACTATCTTGACCTTGCCATTGTAGTCGCTGGCCACCTCTTCGAGGACGGGTCCGACCATACGGCATGGCCCACACCAGGGCGCCCAGAAGTCCACCAGCACCGGCACGTCGCTCTTCACAACGGTCTCCTCGAAATTGGCATCGGTTCCATTTACTACTGCGCTCATTTTAATCTCTCCTTTTGAAGCTGGCCACCATCATCTTTTTTACAGTTTTTCTTTCATCTTAAAAATCTTCGCCTCACGGGCGAGAGTTATCAGCCTCACCCACCGCCAAAGCAGCCTCCTCCTCCAAGCCCGGTCGATCCGAAATAGCCGCCGCGCACGGAAAAGGCCGACACCAGGTTTCTCGCCTTCTTCTCACACTTGGGACACTTCACCTTGTCCTTCTCGGTGGTTCTCACGATCGCCTCGAATTCCTCTCCGCAGGCGTCGCACTTGTATTCGTACATGGGCATGATTCAACCTCCAATAATTACGTCCCCGTCGTAGTCCACCAGGGACATTCCGGGGCACTCCTTTCCGCGAAGCGCGGACAGGGCTTGTTTCAACGATTGCTCCGTCTGGCTTCCCACCAGCCGGGCCACTTCAATCCCGTACTCGTCCAGGAACAGGAACGTGGGCACAGCCCGGACGCGGTAGTGACCCATGAGTCTCTCGTTCTTCTCCTGGGAGACGTCAACCATCTCCAGTCTCACCCCGCGGTAGTCGCACTGGCCCACCAGGCTCTCCACCACCGGTTTCATCTTCATGCACGCCGCGCAATAGGGCGTGTACAGCCCCACCATCCTCGGCAAGGCCTCCCCCGTGTCGGCCTCCCTGGTCTCGAGGGCGCGACTTGCCACCGAATCGTCGGCCCGGACCTCTCCGGGGTTACAACCGGGCTGGGACAGAACCAACAGGGCGACGACCGTAAATATAACTTTCATATTCGCTCTCATCCCAGGGCCCAGAAGCCGCCTATGACAGCCCCCCAGGTGGTTGAAATCATCGGATCCGAGGTGATCGGGCATGCCCCCGTGGAGCACCCCACAAACGTGTAATAGGCAAAGCCTGCCGTAGCGCCCAGGGCAACCCCGACGCCTCCTCTCAGAATCCGGCGCCTGGCGGTGCTCAGTCCCGTCCACCAGGTCTTTATCCCCTCGTGTACCATCAAACCGCCTCCTTCTTCGGGGCCAGATCGAGCAGATCTTCCTCTATGATCTCCTCATAGAAGTGCTGCCCCCTCATGCCTACAACCCGCTCGACCACCGCCCCGTTCTTGAAGAACAGCACTGTCGGCGTACCCCGCACACCCAGCTTGGCCGCCGACTTCGGGCCCGCGCCCACATTGAGTTGGGCCACCTTCACTCGCCCCTCGTACTTGCCGGCGAGCCGCTTGATGGTGGGAATCAACACCATGCAGGGCTGGCATCCGTTCGACCACACGTCCACCATCACCGGGATGTCCGACTTGCGGACCTCCTGGTTGAAGTTCTTGTCGTCCAGAGCCACCGGCTCCAGTTCCGCGCCACCGTCAAATCCAAGCCAGCTCAGGAGTCCCATCTTTCCCTTCCTCTCCGCACCCCTTTCCGGGGCCTTTTTTCACTCTCACTCCTGAGGAGCCAGCGTCCCCGCCGGACGTGTCACAAAAAAACGCTTTTTTTGGGGTGGGCTCATTTTGAAGTGCAACCGTCAGACCACGTCCGTCCCGGTTGACTACCGGCAACTCCCATGTGAGGGTAGGGTGTATTTTTCCATATTGAAGCTGGCAAAATCTCAACCTAAGGTGGTTAAAATGCCCGGAAAGATTAAACAATTAATCGACACAATCATCACCGATCGCGCCAATGGTAACAAATTGGTGATACACTTGACCCGTGCCAAACTGATGCTGAAGGGCATCGATCCAGACATCTACAGCGAAACCTCTGAAGATTACCCGAACGTGATCCGGCAACTAAAATCTCTGGCGCAGGAGATCGGCGTCACCCTGAAATCCGATTAATAGAGAGGTTCACCATGAAGGCGACTACAGCATACTCATCCAGGAGTGAAATCAACGAAGCGGTCAAGGAGATCCGAGAACAGATAGGCGGCGACGACCACAGTCTGATCCTTTTCTTTGCATCATCCAATTATAATCCGGAAAAACTTGCGGGGGAAATGCACAAGGCCTTCAACGGGTGCAAGACCATGGGCTGTACCACCGCGGGCGAGATCACCAGCGGTCAACTTCTCAAGAACTCCATCGTCGCCATGGGTTTTTCTGAGGCCCACACCGGGGGATTGTCCATACAGGTTGTCGAGGGGCTGGATGGCGATCTACGCGAGAAGATCAAGGCTGCGCTCAGCGCACAGGCCAAGCACTTCGGTGTCGTGGGAACCAATGAATTGGATCCACAAGAGTACCTGGGCCTGATCTCCGTGGATGGCCTCAGCGGCAAGGAAGAAGCCATAATGGACGCCGTCGGCGACTTCACCAACGTTCGCTTCGTCGGCGGCTCAGCCGGAGATGACGTCAAGTTCGAGCGCACCCATGTCTTCTACGACGGTCGGGCTTACACCAACGCAGCGGTGCTGGCTCTACTCAAGCCGCAGGTGCCTTTTGACATCATCAAGACTCAAAGCTTTACACCCGGCGACAAGGTATTGACCGTCACCAGGGCGGATGTGGAAAAACGAACCGTGCTGGAGTTCGATGACCGGCCGGCGGCCGAGGCCTATGCCCGGGCGCTGGACACAAACGCGGAGGCGCTCTCCAATCACTTCATGAATAACCCCCTTGGGCTGATGATCGACAATGAGCCGTTTATCCGCAGCCCCCAGCAAGTTCAAGACGACCAGGTGATCTTCTATTGCAATATCTCTCCAGGCATGAAGCTCAACGTGATGAAATCAACCGATATCATCGCGGACACCGAGAAGGCCATCCAGACTACCCAGCAAGAGTTCGGACCCATCTCGGCCATGATCAATTTCCACTGCATTCTGAGGACCCTGGACCTCGACGCGCAAGGCACCGCGGCGGACTACGGCAAACTGTTCAAGGAGATCCCGACGATCGGCTTCAGCACCTATGGGGAGCAGTACATCGGGCACATCAACCAGACCTCCACAATAGTGATCTTCGGACAACGTGACTGACAGGTACACGGGGGTCATTGACCCCAATTTCTTTCCCTCCAAATTTGTCACTTTGCACAAGTAATTGACCCTGTTTGCTCACTTCTGTCGTCATGTGATATTAGCGAGGAAGAGAGACTCAATGAAAGTGAGGTTGCAGTGAAAAACGTGAACATGGTTTTACTTCTCTTTAGCGTGTTCGTATTGCTGGCCGCCTGCGGAGACGGCGGTTCGTCGTCGGGTGTAGATGCCGGCTCGGACGCCGATACGGACGCCGACACGGACGCCGACACGGACGCCGACACGGACGCCGACACGGACACCGACACGGACACCGACACGGACACCGACACGGACACCGACACGGACACCGACACGGACACCGACACGGACACTGACACGGACACCGACACGGACACGGACACCGACACGAACACCGACACGGAGCTGAAATTGACCGGATGGTTGGTTCCGGCCGGAGGGGGTAGCTACAACAGCACGTACGACCTGAAGGGCGTCATAGCCCCAACGTACGCGCCCCTGGTCTCTGAAGATGCAACATGGACGCTGAAACACCTGGGCTTCGCGAGCCAGCGATGACAATTGCCCTGCTTCGCTCGCATTTGCGAGCTTCGCAGGGTGGCACGATGACAATTGGAGGATGAAATGAGACGATTATTAGTTTCCCAGATTTTTATGGCGTGCGCGCTGTTTGCGCTGACGGCATCCGCGGCGGTTCCACAGCGGCTGACTTACTCGGGTCACCTGGAAGATGGAGGCGTGCCGGCGGATGCGTTGGTGAACCTTTCATTTGAGCTGTACGACGACGAGACCACCGGAGCCCTGGTATGGAGCGAATCGTTTGTTGGAGTGGACGTGACCGATGGTCTGTTCACCGTGGAGCTTGGCGCGACCACCAGCCTGACGCCGGTGCTGGACGGTAACGTGTACTGGCTGGAGGTCGCCATCGACGGTGGGGCCGGGCTGCTGCCTCGCACACCGTTCAACTCGGTGCCGTACGCGTTCAGAGCGGCGGACGCAGACACCCTCGGAGGCCAGACGGCCACGGACATCCAGACCGGCACCACCCCGGGAGCGGACAGCGTGACCTACGACAACACGTCCAGCGGTCTTGCGTCCACTGACATGCAGTCGGTGATAGACGAGCTGCTGGCGCGCATCGCCGCCCTGGAGACGGAGAACACCTCCCAGCAGACGGCCATAGACGCCAACACCTCCGGAGTTGCCACCAACACAGCCGACATCACCACCAACACCGGCAACATCACGACCAACGCGGCAGACATCGCCTCAAACACAACCGCCATCGGCACAAATACGAGCAACATCACCACCAACTCGGGCAACATCACGGCGAACGCGGTAGATATCCTCGTCCTGGAGACGCTTACATCTTCCATGAGCGTGGCGGGAGATGACGTGTACTTCACCGGCGTAAACCTCAACATCGTCAACGGTACCGGAACCACGGACGGAACGGTCAACGGCCTCGGCAACCTGGTGGTCGGCTACAACGAGGCCCGCTCCACGGGCTCCGACAAGACCGGATCCCACAACATGTTGGTCGGCCTCAACCACAACTACACCAGCTACGCCGGCCTGATCGCCGGCTACGAGAACTCCACCACGGGCACCAGTTCCACCGTGAGCGGGGGGTGGAAAAACACCGCCAGTGCCACCTCCTCGGTTAGCGGGGGGTGGAACAACACCGCCTCGGGGCTCTACTCCTCGGTGAGCGGGGGATATCTCAACACCGCCTCGGGCAACAGCTCCTCGGTGAGCGGGGGACGCGAAAATACCGCCTCGAATTTCTACTCCACGGTGAGCGGGGGATGCCTCAACACAGCTTTCGGTGACAGATCCTCAGTGAGCGGGGGAAACAGTAACATTGCGACGGGCAACAGCTCCTCGGTGAGCGGGGGATATCTCAACGAGACGCTGACAGGTAGTTACTACACCTGGGTCGGTGGAGGACAGAGCAACGACGCATCAGGTGGCACCACCACCGGCGCTGGAGGGTCGGTGAGCGGGGGGAACGGCAACACCGCCTCGGGTGGCGCCGCCACGGTGAGCGGGGGGGTATACAACAGCGCTTCGGGCTACATCGCCACGGTGAGCGGGGGACGCGATAACATCGCCTCGGGCAACTACTCCTCGGTGAGCGGGGGGTACATCAACATCGCCTCGAACTACTACTCCTCGGTGAGCGGGGGGCTCAGCAACACCGCCTCGAACTACTACTCCTCGGTGAGCGGGGGACGCAATAACATCGCCGCGGGCGAAAGCTCCTCGATAAGCGGGGGATATCTCAACGAGACGCTGGCAGGTAGCTACTACACCTGGGTCGGCGGAGGAGAGTCCAACGACGCATCAGGCGGCGACGCCGACGACGCCGGCGGTTCCGTGAGCGGGGGGTCCGACAACACCGCCTCGGGTGGATACTCCTCGGTGAGCGGGGGACGCGATAACATCGCCTCGGGATCCTCCTCCTCGGTGAGCGGGGGATACCACAACATTGCTTCGAGTTTCAGATCCTCGGTGAGCGGGGGGATATACAACACCGCTTCGTACTCGCAATCCTCGGTGAGCGGGGGATCCGGCAACACCGCCTCGGGCTACACTTCCTCGGTGAGCGGGGGATCCGGCAACACCGCGGCGGGCTACGGTTCCTCGATAAGCGGAGGATATCTCAACGAGACGCTGACAGGTAGCTACTACACCTGGGTCGGTGGAGGAGAGAGCAACGACGCATCGGGCGGCGACGCCGACGCCGCCGGGGGTTCCATCAGCGGGGGATGGGAGAATGATGCTACGGGCTACTGGTCCTCTGTGAGTGGGGGGTACAGCAACACCGCTTCGACTAACTACTCCACCGTGAGCGGGGGACGCAATAACATCGCCTCGGGCTCCCAATCTACAGTTAGCGGTGGACAGAGCCGCACGGCAGCCGGAGCATCCGACTGGGTGGCTGGAGGGCTCTTCCAGGACAACTAGCCGGCCCTTTCTAAAGACTTTCTAAAGACTGGGAGTCATTAATCAGGTCATTAATCGGGCACTATCCTCGCTTGACAAATATATACCCAAACATATACTAGTATTGGAGGTAATACCAAATGGCGCAACTTGCTATATATCTAGATGACAAAACCGCGCGACAATTGGACAAGGCAGCGAAAAAGGCCGGTGTCAGCCGTTCTGCCTGTGTCAGGGAAGCGCTCAGGGTGCACCTGAAGAACACCCTGCCGCGCACCTTTTTCGAAGTACTGGGAACATGGGAAGACGACCGCAACGCCGACGAAATCCTTGACGACATCCGAACCAACAACGACGACAAGGCTCACCCCTCGCTCGACTGAAAGAAAATGTTCATTCTTGACACCGACATATCCATCTGCCTGCTCAAGGGGGAAGCCCCTCTGGTCGTCGATCGCCTTCGCGCCCTTCCAGCGGATACCATCGGAACCACCACTATTAACGCGGCAGAGTTGCGCTACGGAGCCATTCACTCGCAGCACCCAAGGAAAAACATCGAACGAGTCGCGTTGTTCCTGGCACCGCTCGCGGTGCTGCCCTTCGATGATGAATCAGCGGCGCATTTTGCGAAAATCAAGCACGACCTGGCTTCCGACGGAAACCTGATAGGCCCGATGGATCTATTGATCGCATCTATCGTACGCGCCTCCGGCAATACAATCGTAACCAACAACATACGCGAGTTTTCACGCGTAAAAGATCTAAAAGTGGAAAACTGGTTGGAGCAATGAGTAGCAAGCGACTGCTGCTCAATGGCGAACTATCTCGCCGGTGACCAGATAGATCACATCCTCGGCTATATTGGTGGCCAGGTCCCCTACCCTTTCCAGACAACGGGAAATCCCGATATGCTTGATCAAGACGGCTGTCAGCTCGGGGTGGACCTTCATCTTCTCCTCCACCTTGCCGTACATCTGACAGTGGATCTCGTCCACCTCGTCGTCGGCCATTCGCACCCGGTGGGCTATTTCCGAACTCCGATTGACCAGGGCATCCAGGCTCGCAGTGAGCATTTGCCGGGTTTTGGATGCCATGGTCGCAAAATCATAGGAGAACGTGATATCCCCCTCCCCGTTCAGCATGAGAGTGTATTCGGCGATATTTGCCGCCAGGTCGCCGATTCGCTCCAGGTCGTTGTTGACTTTGAGAACCGTCACGATGAAGCGCAGGTCGGCCGCGACGGGCTGGTAGAGCGCAAGGATCTTGAGGCACTCCTCCTCCAGATCCACCTCCAGGCGATCGATCTGCGCGTCGTGCTCAACTACCCGCACCGCCAGCTCCCTGTCCCGATCCTCCACCGATCTGACGGCGTTGCCCAGGGCCCGCTCCACCTCGCCGCCGAGGATCAGGAGCTGGTCCTTTAGCTTTCCTATCTCCCTGGACAACAATGAATCTCTAACCATGGTAATCTCCTGGGGTTTCTAACATCGGGGTTAACCGAACCGGCCGGTGATGTAGTCCTCCGTCTTTTTTTCATTCGGATTCGTAAAAATCTTTTCTGTACTGCTGAATTCAACGATCTTCCCTTCGAAAAAGAATGCCGTGTAATCGGAGATCCTGGCCGCCTGCTGCATGTTGTGGGTCACGATGGCTACCGTGTAACGACCCTTGAATGATTCGATCAGTTCCTCGATGCGGGCGGTGGCCACCGGATCAATGGCCGAGGTGGGCTCGTCCATCAACAGAACCTCGGGTTCCACCGCAATCGCCCGGGCGATACACAACCTCTGCTGCTGTCCTCCCGAAAGCGCCATGCCCGGTCTGCTCAGCTCGTCCTTGACTTCATCCCACAAGGCCGCCTGCTTCAACGCTTCTTCAACCCGGTCGCGCATCTCGGATCTCGACAGCTTGTAGTGCATCTTGAGGCCGTATGCCACGTTGTCGTAGACGGTCATGGGAAACGGAGTGGGCTTCTGAAAGATCATACCCACCCGACGCCGCAGCTCGATGAGATCCTCTCCATCTGCCAGGATGTTCACGCCGTCAATCAAGACCTGGCCGCCGGCTTTCTGATCCCGGTAGAGTTCGTAGATCCGATTGTAGACGCGAATATGGGTGGACTTGCCACAACCCGACGGCCCGATAATGGCGGTCACCTTGCCCTGCGCGATGTCCAGATCGTTCCCGAACAGCACCTGTTGCTCGCCATAGAAAAAGGTGAGTCCCCGCGTTGAGATCTTGATCGGGTTCATTTCTTCCTCTCCTTGAACATTCCACGAGAAATTATGTTGACGAACAGCACGGCCGCCATGATGAGCAATGACGCTCCCCACGCCGCCTGCTGCCAGTCCGGGTAGGGCGACATGGCGTAGTTGAAAATGGTAACCGTGAGATTGCTCATGGGCTCCGATAACGAAGTGGGCCAGTAAACACTGTTGAGGGACGTGAACAGCAGCGGCGCCGTCTCGCCGCTCACGCGGGCGACTGCCAGAAGCACTCCGGTGACCAGACCGGATTTTGCGGAGCGGAAGACCACCGCGAAGGTAACCCGCCAGCGCGGCAGCCCGAGCGCCAGCGCCGACTCACGCAGCTCGTTGGGAACCAGATTGAGCATGTCGTCCGCCGTGCGGGCCACCACGGGAAGCATGATAATCGCCAGAGCCACGGCGCCGGCGAGCCCCGAGAAGTGGCCGAACGGCAGCACCATGATAGTGTAGATGAACAGCCCGATGATGATGGACGGGATGCCCATCATCACATTGACCGTGAACCTCACCGCAGACGCGAGGCGCGTGCCCTTTCCCACCTCCGCCAGGTAGACGCCGGCCATCATACCGATGGGGACACCGATCACCGTGGCGAGAGCCGTAATGATGAGGGTGCCCACAATGGCGCTCGAGAGGCCGCCTCCCTCCACGCCGGGCGGCGTCGGGAGTTGGGTGAAGAAATCCCAGTTGAGAGCAGCGAATCCCCTCGCGCCCACCTCGAACAAGATCCACCCCAGAACGAAGATCCCCAGAAGAGAGGCGGCTATGGACAGTCCCTTGACAAAGAGATCGGTGAGCTTTCGCCCGGTGGATGGTCTGGGTTTCACAGGCCACCTCCCGCTTTTTTGGCGACACGCCGTATCCACAATTGGGCCGCGATCTGGATCAGCAGTGTCATTACAAACAGCACCAGACCCAGTTCAACCAGACTCGACAGATACATGGGCTCCGACGCCTCGGTGAATTCGTTGGCCAGGGTCGACGCGATGCTGTTGCCCGCCGCGAACAGCGACGAGGAAACATTGTGGTTGTTTCCTATGACGAAGGTCACGGCCATGGTCTCGCCCACCGCGCGCCCGAGTCCCAGGAATACTGCCCCCAAAAGCCCGGAGAACCCGTACTTGACCGTCACCTTGCGGGTCACCTCCCATGTGGTGGAGCCCATCCCGTACGACGCCTCCTTTACGACCGGCGGAACCATCCTGAACACGTCGCGCATCACCGCCGTGATGAACGGCAGCACCATGAGGGCGAGGATGATACCGGAGGTGAGCATCCCGATGCCCATGGGGGGACCGTCGAACAGCGGAAGGAAACCGAGCGTGTTCTTGAGAGCCGGTTGCACGTGGTCGGCCATGAAGGGAGCGAAGACAAACAGGCCCCACATTCCGAAGATGATGCTGGGCACCGCAGCGAGCAACTCGATGGCGTATCCGACAGGCCTGGATATGGCCGGCGGGGCTAGCTCCACCAGGAAGAGGGCGATGAGCAAGCTGAGTGGCACGGCGATGATCATCGCGATGACGGTGCTCACCAGGGTGCCGAAGATGCTCGAGAGGGCGCCGAACTCCTCGGTCACGGGATTCCACGAGGTGGAGCCCAGGAAGCCGACGCCGAACTTCAGAATGGACGGTCCCGAGTTGACGATCAGCTCCAGCATGAGCCCGGCCATGAGGATGAGCACCAGGGCGGCGGCGCCGACGGCCACCACCCGGTATACCAGGTCCGATCTGCTTGTCCCGGAGTTCTTCTTGCGGATTGCGGTCATCGAGGCGGGTTACTTCCAGATGGGGTTGCCGGCCGATTTCAGCTCGTCCGCCCAGAGCTTCCGGACGATATCAGCCACTTCCTCCGGCATTGGAACGTAGTGCAGTTCCTCGGCCTTCTGCGCCCCGTGCTCGTAACACCAGTCGAAGAAGTCGAGGGCCGCCTTCGCGATGTCGGCGTTCTTCTGCTCCTTGTACATGAGGATGAAGGAAGCGCCCGTGATGGGCCAGCTCTTCTCGCCGGGCTGGTCCGTCAAGACAATGTAGAAACCCTCGGCATTGACCCAGTCGGCTCCCGCCGCGGCAGCCTGAAAGGTCTCGATCGTCGGTTCCACGAAATGGCCCGCCGTATTCTGGAGTTTCACATGGGCCATCTTGTTCTGCAGCGCATAGGCAAACTCGACATATCCAATGGCCCCCTTGACCCGCTGCACGTAGGCGGCCACGCCCTCGTTGCCCTTGCCGCCCATCCCGGTCGGCCACTCAACCGCCTTTGCCGTTCCGACTTTCTCGCTCCACTCCGGGCTTACCTTGTCGAGGTAGTTGGTGAAGATCCAGGTGGTGCCCGAGCCGTCGGCTCTGTGAACCACGGCGATCTCCTTGTCGGGCAGATTCAGATCGGGGTTGGTATCCTTGATGCGCTTGTCGTTCCATTTCTTGATCTTCCCAAGAAAGATGTCGGCAAGGAGATTCTTGGTGAGCTTCAGGGCGCCGGGCTCGATGCCTTCGATGTTCACGACCGGCACTACTCCCCCGATGATCATCGGGAACTGGATGAGCCCTATCCCGTCGAGATACGGGGGCTTCAGAGGGGCGTCCGAGGCGCCGAAATCGACGGTCTTCGCCTTTATCTGGGCGATGCCGCCACCGGAGCCGATGGACTGGTAGTTGAGCTTTGTGCCGGCCACCTTGTGGTAGGTGTGGGCCCACTGGGAATAAATGGGGTACGGGAACGTCGCCCCCGCGCCGTTGAGCGTGATCGCCTCGCGAGTCTCCTCGGCGTCCCTCGTTTCCCCGTCGCCCTTCGCCTGCGGCGCAGGCTGCTCACCGCACGCCAATGCGAAGACCATCGCCAGGACCAGAGCAACCGCAAATTTATTGATTACTTTCTTCATGATTGTTGGGCTCCTTTCTCTTTCCCCAAAAACAACCTTAGGATTTCTTTGTTACGAATGAGTTACGCCTTTGAAACATCGGCGTTAAAACCGCGACCCGGCTCGCGTTAGCCAAGAACTGTGAAAAAAAAGGTGGTCGTTTTTTTCGCCGCAAAGCGGCGGGGGAATATAGCCTGGGGTTTTCAACCCCAGGTTTGGGAAATACATAGAAACATGCGTCCTGAAGGGACGCGGTCTTTTCACGGGCTAAAGCTTGCCTCACGCTCTCCCTCACAATGGTTGAATATTTCGTGTCAATCGGTGAAAATAACTTCTGAGCAAAACGGCACCGTTCTCCCGCCCGCAAAACGGGCTCGACGGACTCACCACCCGTGACGGAGAGAGACGCCGGAAGGCTCAAGACAAGGACCCTTGTATTCCGCTGCGGTTGCGCAGTCGGGTGGTACCCGACTGTTTGTGCCGATGGGCGGGTGGGTTTCTCGCAAGGGTCCAATCCATTCGCCTTTTTTTTTGGCGCAAACGGGAGGGGAAAGTGAAAAAAATATCTTGGCTGATGTTTCTTGCGATGGTTTTTCTAACGTCTTCGGTCGCGGTAGCGCAACAGGACCCACCTTCGCAGCAACCGACAGAGACACAAGCGGCCCAGCCTCCAGCCCAACCTACACAGCCCGTGCCGGTTTTGCCCACGGCCCAAACGCCGGCTCCTTCGCCGACTCCTCCACCTGTACAACCTACACAGCAGGCACCGGCTATGCACACCGACCAGGGCGGGTTCCCGCCTGACTATTGGTTCGCGGTAAAGCAGATTGGCAAGCCTCTCATGGATGAGTGGTCGCAGTACTTGCACAGAGGCGCGGCTCATCCGCAGGGTTTCCCCGGCTTTCTTCACTCCATGTGGAGCACCGCCGAGGAGAAGGCGAGACAAGTAAAGATAGTTGGTATCGTGGGTTTGACGACAGGTCTGGTAGTGGGCGGGGGGTTGCTCATCTACGAAGCAGCTGCTGAGAAAAACCTATTGCCCTGGCTAATGGACGGCGGGTTGGCCGTATGCGGCGCTCTCATTGTTGCAGGTGGGATAATGATCATCGTCGCCGGCAAGCGTCTGGGAAGGCTCCGCAGGAACCTCAAACGCCTGAACCTGCAGGTCGCCCTGGCGGGGCCGACGTTGAGCTTTGAGTTCTGAGTCTAATTGAAGGAGAGAAGCCATTTAAAAGATCGGGTTTTGCCCCCCCCTCAAAACGGTGCCAGTCACTTTTCTTTCTCCGGTCGGAGGAGGCGTTTATCGAGCAAAGACGGGGGTTGGGGATTTCCCATTCGGCTTCTCAGGCGATAAGACCGCGATTGGGGATTTTCCATTCGCCTTCTCAGGTGCAAAGTACGCGATTGGGGATTTCTCAGTCTACTATTTAGGTACAAAGTGCTCGATTGGGGATTTCCCATTCGGCTTCTCAGGCGATAAGTTCGCGATTGGGGATTTCCCATTCGCCTTCTTGGGCGATAAGATCGCAATTGGGGGACTGAAAGACGATTTGTTAAGCGATATCCGGGGTATCGGGCGTGGTCGGGGGTTTGACGTCGCCGATTTCGGCGGTATTTCCGGGGCGGCGAGTGGACGGTCTGACCTTGCCGGCCAGTTCTTCCTCGCCCGAAACTCTCAGCATCGTTGAGATAAGGTTTGCCGCAGCCGAAAAGATCTCATCGTATTTGTCGATGGACTTGTTCTTCGCCGAGAGCTTCGTGACGGCCTGCTTTTTCTCGTCGCTGACGACCTTGATCGCCGCGTTCAGTTCGCCAAGGCTGTCCGCGAGCGGTCCGGTGAGCGCGCCCAGGTCCATTTTGATCGCCGGGTTCTTGGGTTTGGGGGCCTCTATCGTGCGCAGCTTGTCGAGAACCAGGACGCCGAGTTGATGCACCGCGACCGGATCGACCGGGGTCAGGCCCTCGAAGCCGAGCTCACGAACGAAAGCAGGGCCGTACACGGCGCCGCTCATCTCCCTGGTCTCCACCAGGCTCGCTCGCACGGCCGTGGACTTCTCGGTCTTGTCTTCGATGACCGATGTGTCGTCGGCGATCTCGCCCTGATGAACATTGTCGGCCGTGAGCATGTCGTCGGTATCCGTCTTCAGGGTGACCACGGCCGCCCTGGCCAGCGTCCCGGCGGCAACGCCCGCCTCGGATCCGAAGATCCGCCCGATACTCTCGACGATGTTGTTCTCATACTCATGCCCGGCCGACTGAACCGAATCGGAAGACTTCCGCCGGTCAGTCACCATTTTTGATACCATCTCAAAACCTCCTCTTAATAGCTTGCCGCGAGAACCTCTCGCGGGAGTTAATGATGTAGAGTGATTACACCGTCAGTGAAACAGAACCCGGAAGTTGTCAACACCAAATCGGGAAAAAACCCAGCAAAGTCAACTACTTTCAAAGACTTTGCGCGGACGGTGAACGATCGTTGACGTATCGGGAGGCGCCCGGCTTTTGACCGCGCCATGAATGACGCGGCAACGATGTCGCCCGAGGCGACAAGCCCAAGAGGGCTGTCCGACGATAGTCCGCCTGGACTTGTCCGAAGGACATCGTTGCCGTGGGGTTTACCCCGCGGTAGATGGAGATCCTCACTTCAACAGACAGCACCGTTTGTACTTCTTGCCGCTGCCGCAGGGACAGGGGTCGTTTCGATTCGGCGTGCGCTCTACTTTGACGGGTTTTCTCTCCCCCCTTTTTGCTCGATCCTGGTCGATAAGGGCGATCGTATCCTCCGGCTGCCACGGTCTACTGACGTGACGATAATAGTCGTGAGGATAGTAGAAGTCCTCCGCGTCGCATCGGGCCAGCCAGGGCGCAAAGGCAATACACATGTTCAACAGTTCGGGGTGTTCGGAAAAGTTGAAATGAACGTTCACCACGGACGTAAAAGCCAGATCTTCGGGAACGTCGGCCTCCTTTTCCCACATGTAGAGCGCCGGTAGCTTGCAGCCTTTGTGCGCCTCGAAACAGAGCCGCTTTGCGGAGGTCACCGACCGCTTGTACGCTTTGTCCGGTTCCATCAGCGCGGTGACGGCCATAGTGATGGTATCTTTCAGGTCCAACTTCAAAATGAAATCGGCGGTATCGTAACCGAAGTTTTTGAGAGCGTCGGCCAGCCCCCTCAGGATTTCAAGCACCTTTCCTCGGGTCTTGCCGTGGCGCACTCCCATGACGACCAGCCCCATCAAGGCGAGCGCCCATTCCTCGTGCAGCTTCGGCTCGAGGAACTTGCGCTTCAATTCGGGCAGCAACGGCTTGCCCATTTTTCCGATGAACCAGGCGAACCGAAGCAGCATGGACATATCGCCGGTGAACAACGGCAGGACGAGCGAATGCAACAGGTCCCCGGCATTGTCCGCCACGGTTCCCTCGATCCCGCTCGGGCCGCTCATGGAAGCCAGGAGAGCCAGGTGGCCGACGGCCCGGTACTCCTCATAGTGTTTCTTGAGGAGCGGCCGATCCTTTTTGGAGAAGCGCTTGCGCCTGACCAGCACTCTCGAGCTGTCGGTGATGTTCGATATGAATTCGTAGAGCATGTCGAAAAAAAACAATTTGAGGGCCGGCTGCATGGCCGAAACGGCGAGCATCTCCTCCCGGGTCACGTCCTCGCCCTTGCTCGCGATTCTCATAAAGAGCTTTTTCAGCTGGTGCTTCTCCCCCACCAGGGATGTGGCCAGCTTTCTGCGACGCCGGTACTCCTCGTTTTTTTCCATGTGGTTGAGGAGCCGGGAGTGATTGATCAGATAGAGGTCGCCGATCTTCATGCCCTCGCCCAGGCAGGTCACGAACCGGCCCTTTCGGGAGGCAACGAGGTACGGGCCCTTGTCGGCCTCGTGCAGGGACACCGCGACCCGATCGAATTCCTCGGGAATCGCGATGCTATGGAGAACGAACCGGAGCACCTCCGGATCGTTGTAGAGCTGCAGGGCCAGCTCCTCCTGGGTTCCCGACGCCCGATCCAGGCGCTTCAGGAAGTGAATCGCATGCCCATCCTGATCCTCGGCGCGATAACGAGCCGACCGGTCGGTCGAATCGGAGACCGCAGTTACTGTGAAGTCCCCGAGGGACTCGAACATCTTGGGCTTATCGGTCGACATCGATGGTCTTCTTTGGATCTACGACGGGACCGGTTTGCTACCGTTTGGAACCGGCGGTTCAGCCAGCCAATCACGATAGATGAGATCAGGGATCGATCCATCGAGCATCGCGTGGTCGTTGGTTACCAACACCGCTTTCTCCTCAAGCGCCGTGGCCGCGATGAGCAGATCGGCGTCGGACTTGGCGATGCCACGGCGACGCAGGTCTGCCTTGATATCGGCAAAACGGGCGGCGACGGACCACGAAACGTCCACGAATTCAAACACCGAGATCAACGATTCCACGCGCGCCAGGTTTTCATCCCGGCGAGAAGAACAAAGTGCGCCGTATCTCAATTCAGCGAAGACGATGACCGACAACAAAAGCTCATCCGAAGGAGGAAGCGCGTTGAGCTCGTCGATCAGGCGCGGTCTTCCGTTCAAAGCGGCTATTACGGCATTGGTATCGAGGAGGTATTTCAAAACACCGGTGGTTCCACCGAGCCGCCATCTTTGCGGGCTCCGGCGATAAGCTCTGTAATTTCTTCGGCCGATTCGCCGCTCCACGGACCCAGCGAGGCGATATGATCGCCAAGTCGGCTCGAACGCGCTTGGGATTTCACCATGCGTATTTCCACTTCCATTTCGTCCAGACGCGCGCGCACGGGGCGCCCCGGGTTCTTACGCAGCCGCATAAGGACTTGTTCGAGTATTTCCAGCATGTCGACTCCTCGGTTAAGGCCGATAACTAAAACATAAAGCGTGCATGGAGATTAAGCAACTCATCAGCCGGGAAGTCATCAGCCGGAAACCCGCATCAGAACCCCAGCGACACCTGAGATCGCACCACGATGTCTGTCAGGTCCCCCATCTCGTGCTCGTGGAGTCGCCCGCCGGCGTCTGTCTGCCACTTGAGGTTGTGTCCGAAGATGTAGACCGAGAGGCCGCCGGTTACCTCCTGGGTGTTGTTGTGCTCGCCGTCGTAGTCGACGATGGCGTAGCGCACTATCGGCTGTATGAGCTTGTTGAAGACGTACCCGGCCTGGGCGTGCATTCCCCATGCGGAGTATGCCTGATCGGAAAACCCGGACCCGTCCTGCGCGGTCATCACGTACGCCGCGGCGGTGGCGGCGAAGCCGTTCACCTTGAGGATCAGATCCAGCTGCGAGCGAATGTTCGAGTCATCCGATTCGTCGGAGTCGAAATCTGCGATCCCCGAAAGTCCCACACCGAACCGAAGGGGCCCTCCCTCGAGATCCGCCTCGCTGTATCCCTTGAGATCGCCTCGGTTGTACCCGATGCGCGCCACGACCAACGGATGGAACCTGTCGGGCACGTTCGTCGTCTTTCCCTTTGTTACTTCCCCCTCTCCGGTTTCCGGGTCTACCTCCACGTCGCCTTCGAACCAGGGCTTCACCCCCGTGCCGTTGAATACACCCACCGCCCACTCGAAGGTCGGAGACTTGGTGTACTTGTTATGGAACATGAGACCGAGATCCCTTCCCTGACCGAAGGCCTTGTCGGTGATGGATCTGTCGACGAGTTCGAGCTTGCTGCTCGAATTTATCTGCTGGCGCGAGAACGGCTTCTTGTAGCTGCCGAATCTCATGTGGAAGACCTTGGGGGCTAGCGCGAAGTCGAGATAATAATCCTTGAGCGCGACTGTGCCCTTGCCGAAATCGGCCATGAAGCCGTAGGTGACATTCTTTGAAAAGGCGTGACCCTTCAGCTTCAACTCGGCCCGCCTTATCAGGAAGGCGTACTCGGGCTCCCGATCGGTCCGCGCAAGGACGACGGTGTCACCGGTCGCGTCGTCCACTTCCTCCACGTGCTCCTGTCCGCTCTCAAAAGCGAACTGCGGCTGCATGGCGGCTCCCACGACCAGCTTGAACAGCCCCTTTGAATCCTGGATGAAGAAACCCTTGTCGTAGCCGGCGACGGGATTGTCCTGCGCCGACGCGGTCGTCGATATGGATAAGACCGAGAGAACCACCGCCACCACGACGGAAACCGCCATCCGAGATAGCTTCGATATGCTTTTCATTGATTCGTCCTCCTTTGGAACCACCGATTCCAGCTGCAAAAACCCTAGGCAGGGCGTGTGACACCTCGGTGACGAATCAGTTAATGGTGGGTGAAACCGTCACAACTGTGAAGAGAACGCTCAGAAATCGCCGTCTGCGTCAGGAACGAAAACCAGCGCCTCGAGATCGTGCTCGTCCAGAAGTCTCGCGGCTCGTCCCAGTGGCGCCCAGTGTTCTGTCCAGCATACCTCCGGAGTCCATGCTTCCGGATCCTCCTGATCGCCGGCGTCCACCGGATCGAATACTTCACCTTCGTGACACTCATGTGTGTGCCAGTCCTGTGTTTCCCTGTCCAGAACCCTGAAACTGAGCATCTCCAGTTGCATGACGTCGGCCTTTTCGAAGCGCGGCCACAGGCTCTGGTACGAATCCCCGAGGTCAATAACGATATGATCGTCCTTCACATCCCAGCAACACTCCCTCTCGTCGAACTCCATTATCGCCTCTTCCCCCGGCTCCGACGGCGCCTCGTAACTTCCCCGGTAAAACCACCGATCCCCGGCGAACGCTATACCGTGCTCTCCTGGCGCCTCACAGGATTCATCCAGGCACGGAAACCAGGCTCCGTAAAAGTCACTGCTCTCGAAATGCTGCTTCTTTTGCTCGCATCCCACAGTCACAGCAAGCATCAGAGCTGCCGTCAATATCACCACGTGGAACCCGACCCTGCTCATCTCATCCTCCACAACCCTCAGTAGCTGTAGCCAAGGGACAGGCTGAAAGAGCGACCCTTCTTGCCTATCTCGGTCACCTCGCTTCCCTGCTCGTATCTGTAAGGAAGATCGATCAGATTCTTCGCCTTGAAACCCAGTTTGAAACCCGCTCCAAGAGTCTGGGAAACCACAAAATCCAGATTGTGAAAGGGCATCTCGTACTCGTCGGGAAGACCCTCGGTGCCCTGTCCCCCCCGGGCTCCGACCGTGGAGATCCGCTTGCCGTATACATTGTACAAAAGAGCGATGTTGGTCCCCCAGTTCAGATTGTCGTACCCGATGACCGCGTTGATGACGAACGGGCTCTGCCCCTGAAGCGGCCTCCTGGAGTTTGTCTGGATGCCTTCGTCCGTCAGCTCGATCCGCGAATACACCCAGGTGGCGTTGCCCGCCAAATAGAGGTCCTCCAGAGCCTCGTTGATGAAGCCCATGTTTTTGCGGAAGTCCAGCTCCAGACCTAGGTTCCTCGCGGCCTTCGCGTTCGCGTAGGACTCGGCGTGTTGTGCCCGCAGGACAACGATGCGCTCGATAGGCTCCTCGAAATGCTTGAAGAATCCCCCGAAGGACAGGCTCTCCCTCGAGCTGAAGTACCACTCCCAGCGCGCGTCCACGCTGGTGATCAATGTGCGATCGAGGTCGGGGTTGCCTTCCACATCCCTGCCGCCGATCACGTTGGTGAACGACGACGGCGACATCTCCCTGAAGTCGGGTCTCGACACGGTCTGGCTGACGCCCACCCGGGCGACCATGTCATCCGCAAACTCCCACGACGCCGTCACGCCGGGAAGATAATCGATGGTATCGATGGTTGCGTCCACCGGCTCCGAGTCTTCGTCCCCGAACAGCGCATAGGTTCGCACGAACTGCCTGGACTGCTCCACCCTCATCCCCCCGAGCAGGGAGAACCCAAACCCCAGAGGGAAGTCCGTCATCGCGTACCCGGCAAAGATTTCGTGTTCCGCCGTGTAGTTGTCCGTGGGCCTGGTCACCTCCTCGAACTTGTTGTGCACGCCGTACTGATCCGTCATGCCGATAAACTCCGGCGTGAACAGGAGGTGGGGAGGGAGTGAAGAAACGGCCGCTTCAGGGGACCTGAACTTGTACTTATATCTTCTGGTGTCCACGTTACGATTCTTGAGCATGATCGAACCGCCGACTTTCACCTTCGCCTCCTCGTCCGTCCATTGATTGAAGGGCAGAGACAACCCCATCCCCATATCGTGAGCATCCTCGAGCATCTCACTAAAGACCCGCATGTTCCCCTCGGGCCGGTCCGAAAGCAGCCACAGGTCGGTCTCACCCTCCCGGTTGTACGCCACATCCTTCCGGTCGGGCTCGGTGCGAATTGCTCTCGAGTAGCTGTATCGCCAATCCACCACCAGCCCCATGAGCGGCGGGATCACATGCTCCCCCGAAAGCTGCTGAGTGATCAGGGTCCGCTCCACCCAGCGGATTCGCCACACCCTGATATCGTTCCCCAGATCCCGGTTGTAGCCCCAGTAATTGCGGGCGGCGTCGTCAGTTATCCGGTTGAGGAGGGTCGTCGATTCTATGCGGTGGTCATCCGACAGTTCCAACCCCATATTGAGGATTCCCGCCGCGCGGATCTCGTTTGTAGTCTCGTCCCACTGATACCTGTGGAAGACCGTCGCCCCCTCCCCCTCGGCCCCGCCGGAGAGGATATTTATCTTCGCCCGATCCCGCTCCCACTCGTTCGCATAAATCAAAGCTGCGAGGAACCCGAGCTTCGCCCCGAAGAGATTGAATCTGTTGCCCACGGTGACAGAACCGCCAAGATCCGGAGGGATGGTGTCGCGATAGGTTCGCCAGTTGTTCCTCATGGCCTCGCCGAAGTGCTCCAGTTCATCAGCCGAGTACCCCGGGTTGAGCATATCCCCTTCGAGAAGATAATCTTTCTTTGACGCGTTCCCCACCTCGGCGGGAAGCGCCCTGTAGCCGCCGTCGATCCCCAACCAGTCGGTTGGACCTCCCTGCGCCATGAGCCCCTCGGTAAACGTCGTACCGACAGTCGCACCGGCGGACAGCTTGATGTCCAGGGTGAACTCCTCCGGGTAACTTCTCGTCCTCAATATCACGGCGCCGCCACCGAACTCGGCGGGCATGTCCGGGCTGAAGGTTTTTTGAATCACAACGCTTTCGAGTATCCCGGTCGGGAAGAGATCGAGAGGAACGACCCTCCGTTCCGGTTCGGGGCTAGGGAGGGTCGCGCCGTTGAGGAGGGTGCAGGAGTATCGCTCTCCCAACCCCCTCACGTAAATGTACTTCCCGTCGACCACCGTGACCCCCGTCACCCTCTTCAACGCGCCGGCCGCATCGGAATCCCCCGCCTTGGACATCTGCTCGGCGCCGATCACATCGTTGACAGTGGCCGCCTGTTGACGCTCCTGCATGAGCGCGGCGGTGCCACCTTCGATTTTAGGAGCCGAGACCACCAGATCATCCAACTGCATGCCCACCGGGATCGCTTCCATCTCGACAAAGCTCGACTCCCCCTCCCTCACCTCCACGCCTGCCTTTGAGACTGTCGAGAACTCGGGATGCACCGCGAACAGGTCGTATTTCCCCACCGGAATCTCGAGCGCGAAGCGCCCCTCGCCGTCAGTCCGCACTTCCCCGGAAAGACCCCTGACGAAGATGCGGAACCCTTCTATCCCGATGCCCTCTTCATCATGGATGACGACCCCCTCGACGATGGAAACGACAGCTTCCTTCGTAACAACGGGAGCGCTCGTCGCTTCGCCTTCGCTACCCTCCACCGACACCTCCACGGGTTCATCATGAGGTCCCGCGTCCACAATTAGCTCCTGACTTTGCCCTGACCCGACCGTCAGTGGCTTCATCGGCGGCCATTGTTGCCCGTCCTTTTCCAGCACCAATACGTACTCCCCTACATCAAGCTCCAGGTCGAAGGCGCCATCCTCGTTTGTCACGCCCACCCGGACACCATCGATGAGCATGCTCACCCCGGCCATGGGCGCCGAGGTTTCGTCGTCAAAAACTATCCCCCGCACCTTTCCCTTCAGATCTTCGGTCGACGCCGAGGAGGCCGCGAGCATAATTAACGAGAAAATGACCACCACCTGCGGAGCCCGGGCGAACCTCATCACTCGCACTCCCATCCCGAAGCCCGGCACAGATCCATTGCCCGCCTCAGCTCCACCGCCTTCTCGAACAGGGCTGGATCCCGAATGAGTTCGAGGTGCCTCTCCACCCTGTCGAATCTCCCCGTCTTGAACAGGGCAAACGCAAGCGCGTACCTGACCGAGTTCTCCTCAAGGAGACCCAACCGGGTAAGCCTGGGTTCGAGAGCCGCCGCCTCCTCGAAGCGCCCCATCTCGATGAGGATACCCAGCCGCTGGCGCACCTTTGCATCCTGTGCGGCCACGTCGGCGTTCAGGGAGAGGGCCATGGAGAGTTTCCCCGCGCGACGATACAGCTCGGCGGCATCCAGCACCATCCCGACATCCGCCCTGGCCACACTGTGAAAGAGCCTCGCCGCGGTCAGGATCCTCCCCATTTTCAGGTAAGCGCGTGCAAGCTGAAGAGCGATATCGACATCCTCGACGTACCGGAGTCTGGCCTCCTCCAGCAGCAACACCGCACTGTCCGGATCCCCTCCCTTGATGAAGGCTTCGCAGACTACCGCGTAGTCCTCTCTCTTCACTTCCTCTCGGTCGAGGTATGCTCTACCTTCCACCACGGCTTGCTGGAAGAGCTCCATGTCGACCAGCAGAAGCACCCGGAAACGCAGCAATTCCAGATCGCCGGGGTGTCGCTTCAGGCCCCTCTCCAACGCCCTGAAGGCCACCGGCCTGTCATCCATCTTGTAATGGGCCTGGGCGCGTATCATGAATGCGCCGGGCAGATCTTCCGCAGCCCCCTTCGCTCTGTCCAGTTCCTCCACCACCCCGGCGTAGTCCTGGAGACCAAACAGCGCCTGGGCGAGGAAAACATGAACCACGGGCTCGGTCTGCCCCGCCTCTATCGATTTCTCGAACGACTTCTTCGCCGCCCCGTGCTCATGCCTCTCCAGCTGAACGAGGCCGAAGATCATGTAATATCTGGGGAGGTCGAAATCCTCCCCTTGCTCCTTGCGCACGATTTCGGACAGCACCGTCGCCGCCCGATCGTAATGCCCGTCTTTCAACATCAAGGAGGCGAGGGCCAGGTGATCCACCTCCGGCTCCTTTTCCTTCTTGTGCTGCGGAGCCCCGAACGCGACACACTCCACGCCGATGAAGACCACCGCCACCCATAGCATCGTGCGCAGACGCCGCATCACTCAGTTTCCCAGCTTGAAGGGAATACGCTGGGTCGCGCGCATCGCCACCGGTTGTCCCTGATACAGGGCGGGCTCGAATTGCCACGTCTGAGCCACCGACATGACAGCATCGTCGAATACTCCCGGGGGCTCGGACTCGATCAACTTGACTCGGCTGACCCGCCCGTCCTTGCCGATGAGCATATTGAGGACCACATAGCCCTCGACGTTGTTCGACCGAGCTCTCGACGGATAGACGGGCCTTGCTTGCGCGAGTGGTCTCGGTTTCACGTCCACGGTGGCGGCGTTCATCACCGTATCCGAGATCGTGTCATTTCCGAGGACCTTGTCGGTTGCGCTGCTCAGATCCATCCCCGACATCTGGGGCAACCCGAAGCTCATACCGGAAAGGGCGGTGGCCAGTTGTGGAACCGGGGCGGGCCTGGATGATCTCCTGGTCACTTTTTTCCTGGGTCGCGGCTTTGGCTTCTTCTTCCTTTTGGGCTTCTTCTTCGCCGCAACCACCTCCATCCCCTGCCGGGAAATGTCTTCCTTGGGGGGCGGCTGATTTTGCGAGTTCATCAATAGCAGGAGAAAGAGCACGAGCGCGCACCCACCCAACATGGTCGCAAAAGCAACCATCAGACGAGCGACCTTGCGTGAGAATAGCGATGCCGGCGCCATATCAGCGTTCCTCAACCGGCTTCTTTCTCGGTAGCCACACCAACATCCGTAGCCCCTCCGAGCCGACACTGGTCCACTACGTCGACCAGCTTCTCGGCCGAGACCAGCCGGTCCGTGACCACGAGAACCTGCCCAGAGGCCCCGCCCTTCAACAGATCCCTTATCCGACTCTGCAACATCCACGGCTTCACCGGCTGACCCTCAAGGTAGAGGTTGCCGGAGCGTTCCAGGTGAACGCGGATTGCCTTGGTGGAGGCTCGCTCCGAACTCGCGGCGCCCGGCCTCTCGATATCCAGTTTCATATCCTTCACGAATGTCGTGGAGACCATGAAGAAGATCAGCAATATGAACACCATGTCGATCAGGGGGGAGATATCCACCCCGGACGAAACATCTCTCTTTCTCAAATACCTCATGCTTTCGCTCCATCACCCCAGGAACACAGGATGTCCTTGAGCTTCTCTATCTCCGCTTCAAAAGCGCGCTGCCGGTGCTCCAGCACCCGGCCCACAAGAAGCCCTGGAATCGCCACAGCCAGACCCATCTGGGTGGTGAATAGTGCCAGCGAGATGCCTCCCGCTATTCCGCCCGACTGACTGAAGAGGGACATGTCTCCCAGGGAGTCGAAGGTTTCGATCATCCCGGCGACCGTTCCCAGGAGCCCCAGGAGGGGAGCAGCCGCCACGATCCCGCGGACCGTCATCGAGAACCTGGTCATCTCCAGCACATCGTCATAAAGGGCGTCGTCCAGTCGACGCCTGAGGTAAGGAAGACTCTCGTCGAGCACCTTCAATCCCTTGACCACCACAGAGTCGATGATCCCCCTCGGCCTTCGCGCGTACCCGGCCCGGTACTTCTCCACCAGAACCCTCACGCTGCGTCTGTTTCCACGTCTCAGGGTGTGGAGCCGCCATCCGATCCCGAACCACAGGACCATCGCCAGTATAACCAACGGAACCATCACGGTTCCCCCGCTTCCAAGGTATGCGAACAACTGATCGACGTACCCGATATCCACGCCTTCACTCATGCCGGCGCCCCCTCCGGCTCGGCCTTGAGCTGCTCTCCGCCACGCCCTTCTTGCGCTTCCTTGCGCTTACTCGTACTCGTATCCGGTCTCTTCTTGCCGGCACGTGAGGCATCCGCCCGGTTCATGATCTGCAGCGCGGCCCGCTCCATCCCCTCGAGAATACTGTTCGCACCGCCGGACAGCAGCGTTCCGATCAACAGCGTCGGAATAGCCACGACAAGACCAAGTTCGGTGGTTACCAGCGCCTCGGAGATGCCGCCGGATAGCATCTTCGGATCACCTGTGCCGAACTCCGTTATCACATCGAACGTCGAGATCATTCCCGTGACGGTCCCCAGAAGACCAAGCAAGGGCGCCACCGCCGCCACCACAAGGATCGTGGCGCCAAACCTCTCGACCGTCGGAGTCTCGTGGAGAATCGCCTCGGAGATGATGTCCTCCAGATACTCCCGATCTCTTTTCAGATTCCTGATGGTGGCCGTCAACACCCGGGAAGCAGCCCCCTTGGCCTTCTTGCAATGTGCGAGAGCTTCCTCCAGAGACCCCTGGTCAATCAGGGCACCCACACGCTCGACCAACTTGTCGGTTCTGCTTCCGGCCCGGGCGAGGATGAATACCCGCGCAACTATCATCAGTATCGCCACTGCTCCCAGGCAAACGATGACCCATGCGATGACCCCGCCGCTCTTGATCACCTCCAGCGCTGTCTTGTCGGCCTTGCGCTCGATGCTCTTGTCCAGCGCCTCAAAGAGGAATATGGAAAGAGCCGATGGATTGTGACCGCCGACAACATCCCTGGCGGTTTGAAGGGCCGGCTCGTGCCAGAGCTTGAGGCGACCTCCCCCGGCCGGCACGAGCGCTCCCCCTCCGTCGTCGGACAATCCGTAAGCGGCAATCCTTCCTACCCAGGTGACCTTCCCCTTTGTCTTGGCGCCATCATCGAGGAAGAACTCCCCCTCCTCCGTCCGGACCTCGCCGCCCTTCTCTATTGTCAACGCCGCCGTTCGAAAGAGATTCTCGATCTGCGTTGCCTGTACCTCCGAAACATCCGATGGCTGCGCCAGATCGTAGCCGTACCCCCTCAGAGTGTCGACCGCACGGCTCATAGTCTCCATCAATAAATCGCCCCGCTCCTCACCATCGCCGCTCTCTCGCTCGATTTCCTGGATATCCGTTTCCAGGTCATCCGCCTGGTTTCTCAGGGTCAGAAGATGGTATTGCAAACGCTCCACCTCGGCCTTCGCTTCGGAGGTGCGTCGAGCGGCGTCCTCCACCATCTCGGCCAGCCTTGCCTCCAGGGCCCTCTTCTCCTCTTCAAGAAACGCGAACTCCTTCTTGTATGCCTTCTCCAGCCCGTCGGCCCTCACCGACGGAACGAGGGCCACAGTCGCGAAGCAACCCACCAATACCGCTATTCCTGTTTTCATCTCGCGCCACCACTCGGCAAAGCCCCCGGCAGGATGAAGAAACCGACCCTTATCTGTTTCTTGAAGGAATCGAACAGACTCCACACCCTCTCCTTCTCCTCCTTGTGCCGGATCTGAACAAACTTCCAGCTCCCCCTCTTACCGGCAGTCCTGCCCACCCGGCCGTCGCGAGTCTTGTAGAACATCATCATCATTCCGATGCGGGCGATATCGACCAGCATCTCTTCTCCGTCCAGATCGATGACCTGCCGGTAGAGACCGTTCTCCCTCGAGAGCCTCAGCTCGTCCTCCACCCTGTCCCACAATCTTCCGACCGCATCCGTCGGCCTCAAGATTCCTTCGTCCATCTGCCTGATCAGGCGATCGAAATCCGCCTTTCTCTCCTCCAGCTTGAACGGAAGCCCCGCAAGGCTCGTATTCCTGATCAGGCCCATAGACGAGAGAACCGCCGGGCGTATCGCGTCGTCCCTCTTTGCGTCCTTCCCAACTTCCAAAGCGCGTTTCTCCTTTGCCTCCCCCAACTGCCTGAGGACCATCTGGGCGCGCTGGATCTCCATTTCAAGATCGGCTTTCTGGGCGGAATAGGAACGCAACCTGGCGGTCAGTTCCTCCTTGGCGGCATCGACATCCGCCGTCAGATCCTCCACGTCCCCACGCATTTTGGCCATGCGTTTTGCCATCGATTCGTGGTCAGTCGCCGCTTCCACAGCACTGTTGAACAGAGCAGACACCGCGGCGGCAACGACCACAAGAAAGACAATAACCCCGTCCTTTTTCATAATGCTTTTCACCAAACACACCTTGCGCACGTAGAGGAACCGACGCTGAAATCCCAACGCCGGCTCCCCCTGCCGTTGTTACCGGTTCGCTAGTTGATTTCGTCTACATTTATCCAGCCGTCCGAGATGCCCTGAGCTACCCAGTTGTCATCGGGGCCGATGGCGCCGATGAAGTCTGCGTCATCGAAGAAGCTGTCCGAAGGCGCACTGCCCGCACCGAGGGCCGGTGATCCGCCGGCCGGCGCAAAGTTGGGACTCGTGGTGTTCAACTCGTCCTCGAGCATCGCGTCTGCGGTCTGGTTGGAAGTGCCACCGTTGAAGAACCCGGGCAGATCGGCGCCCGTGGGATCGTCCTCCGCGCTGTTATCCTTGAAGCTGGTCGCGCAATCGAGGATCGTGTAATTGAGATCGAGGCTCCCATCACCCGCGTTGTCCCAGGTCTGATCATGATCGATATTCAGACATGCATCGTTGAAACCGGTCACGATCACGTTGGAGATGTCGCCCTTCGTGCCTTCCCGAAGCAGCATGCCTATGTCCGAAGCGTCCGAACTCGGAACCCCCACCAGCGTGATATTGGATAGAGTCGGCTGAGAATAAGGCGTGGCGCTGTTGGCGTCACCGTTGTTGTCGGCCTCGATCCCCTGATCCGATTCGTCATCGTACTGCTGGCACACGAAGAACTGACCCTTGCCCCTCCAGCCGTCGGTCCAGTCGAGGTTGTCGTCGCCGATGCCGGTAGTGATCGCGTACTTGAAGTTGGCCGTCCCGCCGAAGAACTCGATGCCGTCGTCCTGTCCCATGTGAACGTGAACATGGTCGATGGTCGTGCCGCTTCCGACACCCCCGAAGGCGATCCCGTTGAGCTCGTTGTCAACGCCGAGTTGCTTGCCGGCAAACTCAACGCGCACGTAGCTGAGAACACCGCTGTTGTCACTGTCATCGGTGCCACCATACCAGCCGGTGTCACCTTCACCCATGGCCTCTTCGCCACTGTTGAGACTGGCGTTGCCGTTGATCACCAGGCCGCCCCAGTCCCCACGAGCTCTGGTTCCCACGGCTTTTCCAGATGTGAAGACGATAGGATCTGTGGCCGAACCCTGAGCGTCTATCTTTGAGTTCCTCTGAACGGAAAGGAAACTCGTTTCCGTAGTACCGCCGAAAATGACCGTACCGGGGTTTATCGTCAGGGTAGCACTGCCGGTACCGTCCCCGATGAATACGCCGCCTTCCAACCAGTAATAGTTGTTGGCGCCCCAGGTCATGTCATCGGTGTACTCCGCGGCACCGATGATACACACGGTCTTTGTGCCGTCCGGTCCGTCCAGCTCACCTTCGGTGACATTCGAGTTGTCGGGACATGAGACATCCGAATCGGTGTCTGCGTCTGTGTCTGTGTCCGCGTCTGTGTCCGCGTCTGTGTCCGTGTCTGTGCCTCCGTCGGCGTCATCGTCATCGTCGCTGCAACCGACAAAAGGCGCTGCAACAGCCAGCAGTAACGAAATCACAATCAATAAAAATCTTTCCTTTTTCATCTTCATTCTCCTTTTTTACGAAATCTTTTGCGAAACCCTTTGAGACCATTGTGCGCATGCCGGGTTGCGTTGCCGTTACGACCAAGCAACAGTTGAAACGCAAAGATTCGACATTTATATGAAGGTCGCTGCTTGTCCGATTCAACGATAGGAATCTCGTGTTCCATCTCACTCTCCACCACGAGATTCTGAATTGTTTTCTTTACGTTTTCGAAACAGCAATGTGGCAGTTATGCAAGATTTCTATTGCGAGAGGCACGGGCTGCAAGCTTCCAAGCTATCTCGCGCTTCCATGTAGTTTTCGAGGGGAACATCTAGGCCATCCCACAATGACAGAAACTCAACCAGCCTCTCGCAACCTCTCTTCTTGTTCCCGTGCTCACGCTCAATATGACTGATTCTCTCCACCGCGTACAAAGCTGACAGGGGCAGAAGCGCCCGTGCCATCGGATCCGATTCGAGTCTCGTGAACTCTTGCATGGCGTCGTCATGGCACCCGGTCTTCAACAGCGCCTGGGCGACATAGTATCGACTGACGAGTCCCTTCTGCCCCTTTTCATTGCCGCTCCTTCTTGTTCCCGCCAACCGTTCCCAGTCTTCGCAATAAAACAACTGCTCCACCTCGAACGTGCTTCCCGGCACGACTCCATGAATACAGATATCCCTATTCCCCTTCGCCAGAGCCTCTACCAACTTGCGCGCGGCAGTAATTGCTTCCTCCCGGATCCCGACATCGTCTATCGCATTGAGCCAGACCTCCGCCAATACTTGACTTCCAGCAAGGAGCACAGGCTGAACTGCCGGGCGAATCAGCAGGTGTTTCTCCCATTCAGAAAGCTCCCCACGCTTCAGGGCGATTTCGGCCGCCCCACGAGCTGATCTCTCAATACCTGACCTGAGCCATCCTCCCAGCTGAAGCGCAAGCCCTTCCCTCCAATCAGGCGCCGTCGTACGCCTTGCCCATATCAGCGCAGCGGTGCTGTTCCGTTCGACCATTGCGCTCATGAAAGAGCCCTCCGCCAGGAGGCGCTCGGAAGTCCCGTACCGATTCCTCATTCTCTCGTACCAGTGCGCTTTTCGATTTCCCTCGGATTCCTCTCTGAGCACGGAAAATGAGTTGGCGTAGACGCTGTTGGCCCAATCCTTATCCATGATCTGTTTGGTGTACTCGGCTGCGATTCCCGGAGCATCCCTGAGACCTGAATCCGACATGCACGCCAGCCTGTCGAGGAAGGTCTCAAGCGTGGCACATGTCGTTTCCTTTGAGTCGGCACAGGGGATTTTCGAAGGCAGAAGGTTGACTATGCCCCGAGCGACCCTGTCCGCTTCCTTCAGAGCGCAAAGCTCTTCCATGCCGGACTGCTGTGCCTCTTGATCTCCAAACAACTTCCATAGCGCCGACATCAGAGGCACATCGCTCTTTTCGAGCGGACCACGCTCTTTGACTGCCAGGCAATCTCTTGCGGCCGTCGTCGCGACACATTTCATCAGCCGGGACAGATCCCACCAGATCGCCACTTCACCAGAGTGTTCCGCTACCTGTATCAAGCGGTCGACACGAGCCAGCAGGCCGTGATTGATAACGGCGGCTCTCGCCATTCTGGATCTTCTGCACTCCAGGTCTTCGGGATCGCATCGAATTCCTACAATATTCTTTTTGGGTTCGTAGCGTTCTTCCGTAAAATCAAAGTGCAAGCTCCATGTTGCTTCCTCGATCAGTTCTTCGTAACCACCCCCGTGACCGCTGTAACGCCATTCCGGTATGCCGTCATTGTTCACGTCGAGGGAGAAATCCATTTCCCATTTCTCTTCCGCATACCTGACACTCGTATCCAAAATCGGCGTCGCCCTGGAGGCATCTGTTCTCGCCGCCTTCTCATCTTCCTTGTCAATCCGAACTGCCTCGACACAATCATCCAGAGCAAGATACGCAGATAGCATCTCCGTCATTGCGCGGTTCGTCCATTCCTTCCTCGACATCTCACCTTCGATACTGAACTGCCGAACAATAATCGTCGGCGGAGGATCTACTCCCGCTAACCCAAACCAGTCGAACTGCGCACCCAGAAATCCAGCTATAAGGACAAGCAAGGCGATGCCGCCCCCGGGCAACCATCTCAGAGTCTTTTCCCTTTGTTTCAGAGTGCCCGTCTCAAGCCCCAGAATTGACGACGGAGTCATGAATATGTTCGAATCCGCGAGCATTGTATCCAGGTCCGACCCCGCCAGATGCCCAATGAACTCCCATGCGGTGCCGTGTCGCTCTTCGGGAATCTTGGCAAGTCCGCGTGACAAGGCATCCTGAACATGAAGCGGTAACTCGGGTACTGTCTCACCAGCCGGTCTGGGCGTCTGTTCCAGCACCGCCGCAATTATCAACCCGGGGGTATCCTCCTTGAAAACCGGTTCCCCTGTAAGCATTTCATAGGCCACGGCAGCCAGCGCGTAGATATCGCTCCAGGCTCCTACTCCTTCACCTCGAAACTGCTCCGGAGCCATGTAAATCGGAGTGCCCATCAGCTCGCCCGGATTGGTCAATCGTAGCCGCGCACGATCGACATGTGAGATTCCGAAATCCAGAATCTTGGTTATCCGTTCCCCTGTTACGAACAGGTTCGCGGGTTTAAGATCTCTGTGCACCACTCCTCTCTGGTGCACCTCATCCAAAGCGTTGGCCGCTCCTGCCAGGATCTGAACAGTCTCCTCTAACTTTAGCCTCCCTCTTTCTTTCAATAACTGCTCCAGATCGCTTCCCTCCAGGTACTCCATAACGATGTACGGTTGTCCCCTTTCCGTAACATCGAAGTCGAAGACTCTGACAACGCTTGGATGAGACAAATCCGAAGCTATCATCGCTTCGCGGCGTAGCCGCTCAAAACCCTTGGGGTTGGCTTTCCCGTATATGGCATTCAGCACTTTGATTGCTCTTTTTTGATCGAGGGCCTTATGACGTACTCTCAGTACTGTCCCCATTCCTCCGCAGCCGATAACTTCCTCTATTTCAAATTTCGAGCCCAACTCGAAATTCAACGAGGGATCTCTTCGCTCCCCCGAATCGCAATCCAGCGTGATGGTGGACGCCTTCTCCGTGTCGCCCAGCTCGCCGTTGCTCGTTTTCATTGCGCCCACATTGCCATTAAGAATTTGTAAAATCGGTTCGCAGCCTGTAGCCGACCCGACATACGGTCTCCAGGAGGTCTCGATCGTGCCCCAACCTCTGGCGCAAACCTTTGACATGCGCATCCACTGTTCGCTCGGAAACCACCGATCCCGGTCCCCATACGACGTCAATGATGTCCCTTCTGGTCATTACCTTCCCGCCCGAATCGAGAAGGGCCATCAAGAGCCTGTATTCGTATCGAAAGAGCGTGATGTCCCTTCCATTGAGCGTCAGCACGGCCTTGCCGCGAAAATGCCGGGACGAGTCGGTCGCAACGGACAGAGAACGCTTGGGGGCACTGATCCTTCCGAGAATCGCCCGTACCCTGTAATGAAGCTCGGTCACGCTGAACGGCTTGGTGATATAGTCCGTGGCACCCGCCTCCAATCCCGCAATCCGTTCTGTTTCCCCGACTGCGTCGCTCACAAACACAAAGGGTATCCCGTGCGTACTTGCGGTGCGTTTGAGCCACCTGCACAGAGTGACCCCCGATCTCCTCCCGAGGAACATCTCTGACAGAATGAGATCCGGGTTCTCCCTGGTGATGGCCAGCACAGCAGTATCGTATCCATCCGCCCTCGATGCACTGCAGCCATCAGTTGTAACGGCCTGCTCAATCAGACTCGCTGCTTGCTCATTGGGCTCCACTATCAATATCGTGGCATTCATGTTTTCTAATGTTGGAATATCAGGATGACGCCAGGCACACGTTCTTGTGACAATCCAGCAAAACCCTTTTTTCCTGGGAACCGGTTTCCTGATTTGACTGGTTTGTGAATGACAGCGGCCAGCGTTCGCCGTGCTAAGCTTTCTAGATCTTGAGATCCACCCAGAAGATCGACCCACCGTCCTTTGCGGGCCGCATACCCACCTGTCCGCCCATCGCGGTGACGAGGTGTTTTACAATCGCGAGGCCGAGCCCGGTGCCGCCCATCTCGCGGGATCTCCCCTTGTCCACGCGGAAAAACCGCTCAAATAAACGCCCTCGAAATCGCAGTTCGATTCCCGGACCATCGTCCTCAACTTCGATCCTCGCCATTTCATCCTCGAGGACGCCCCGGAGGTGGACGTTCCCACCGTCCTGGGTATACTTGACGGCATTTTCGACGAGGTTGAAAAGGACCTGGTCCAGGCCCTTTGCATGAGCCTGGGCCTTCAGATCTCCGCAGGGCTCTATGGTAACGTCGACCCCCTTCTCGATAGCCTGGGTCTCCAGCGCTGCGGCCGCGCGGCGAAGAGAAAGGCCAAGAGGAACCGGCTCCATATCGAGGTCGTACTTCCCCTCTTCGATGCGGGAGAGATCCAGCAGGTCCGATATGAGGTTCGACAACCGCTCGGCATTGGCGATGAGCGACTGCAAGAAGCGGTCGGCCGCGTCCTTGTCGTGTATGGCCCCGGACTGCAAGGTCTCCGCGTTCGCCTTGATCACGCTGACCGGCGTGCGGAGCTCGTGGGAAACGTTGGATACGAAATCCCTTTTCAGAGTCTCCAACCGGCGAAGTTCGGTGACGTCAAGGAACACGACTACGTAGTCGCCCTCCTCCCTGCGAGAGGCCGTCGCCATTACCTTCCTGCGCAACGAGGATCCAAAGTCAAATTCGATCTCGGCGTTCTTCCCAGGCTCCACCTCGTTGAGTAATTCGTTGAGTTCGGGCACCCGGATGGTCTCCAGGATGGTCTTCCCGATGGGCTGCTCGCCCAGACCCAGCAGATGAATACCCGCGTCGTTGATGAGGGTGACGCGCCGATTTCTGTCCAGGGCAATGACCGCCTCGCTCATGCCGTCGAGCACCGCGCCGAACAGGTTGCGCTCTGCCGCGAGATCGTCGAGCCTTCTGCCCAACTCTTCGGCAAGGATCTGAACGGAGCCGGCCAGACCGCCAAGTTCGTTTCCTCTGTATGGAGGGGCGGGCGTGTGCTTTCCATTCACCGCGCTATTTGCAAAGTCCACCAACCCTCTCAGGGCCCTCGTGAAGTAGTGCGAGATCGCCGCGCCCATCAGCAGCGCGAGGGCCAGACCAATCAGTCCCGCCACAACCAGCACACCGTAGAGCGCTGTCACCGCCCGTTCGACCTCCATGAGAGGTCGAGCCACTCTCACCACCCCGACCGTTTCGGTCACGCCGAATCGCACGGCACAATAGAGCAGGTCTCCTTCCATCGTCGTGCTGTATCTCCTGGAAATCCCCTGGCCATCATCGAGAGCTCCAGAAATCTCGGAACGCTTCTTGTGGTTCTCGATGCGGCCGACTTCCAACGGCGTCAGCTCCGAGTCACCGATCACCCGGCCGTCTTTCAGGATGATTGTGATTCGATCGCCGATGGCCTCACCGATGGTGTCGGCCAGAGCATCTGCCGCATTTATCGACCAGTCGCCGGACGCGTTGTCGAGCAATACACTCGCCATCCTGGCGTGACGCCACAGCTCCGCCTCAACACTTGACTCGAGCTTCGCCTTCATCACCGTCGACAGAATGATCCCCGACACGAGAACTACCACCAGCACTATGGCGAAGAAGATCGCCAGGAGCTTGCCGCGTACGCCGAGCCTCACGATGGATCCCGTTCAATCATTTTGCGCAAACCGGTAACCCACACCGCGTACCGTCTCGATATACTCACCCGCCTGACCCAGCTTTTCCCGAAGGCGTTTGACATGGGTATCGACGGTTCGGGTTGTGACATCCGCATGAATATCCCAGACGTCGGTCAACAGGCGCTCCCTGGTCTGCACGCGACCCTTCCTGCTCACGAGCGTGGTCAGGAGGTTGAACTCCAGAACGGTGAGCCCGATCTCCCCATCGCCCACCCATACCCGATGCCCCGGCACATCAACTCGCACGGTACCGAAACGGATCTCATCGTCCTCACGGATCGGGGCGCTCGTTCTCTTGAGCAACGCCTTCACGCGCAGCATCAGCTCTCGCACGCTGAACGGCTTGGTGACGTAGTCGTCAGCGCCCACTTCGAATCCGGCGACACGATCAGTTTCCTCGCCCCTTGCGGTCAACATGAGTATTGGAACCGTCCGCGTTCTCTCTTGCGACCTGCACTGCCGGCAGACATCCACACCGGAGATGTCCGGCAGCATGAGATCGAGAAGAATCAGATCTGGCAACTGTCCCGCCGCGATCTTGCGCAGCGCCTCGGAACCCGTAAGGGCTGATTCGACCGAATAGCCCTCTTTTTTGAGGTTGTACTCCAGCACACCGACCAGGTCGGGTTCATCTTCCACTATCAATATTTTCTTTGTCGCCATGATCATGATCTAGATCCGGTTTGTAACATGCATGTGACAAACGAGGGAACTTCGGGAAACAACCGAAAGTCTCAAACGGCGCTCTTGCCCTCCAGCACCCTGTCGCTCACGCAGAAGCGGCTGCCTCCCATATGATGGAGCAACTCGAGTCCGTTGTCGAAAACGATCTTGCCATCGACGAAATGCTTCTCATCGACCTTCGCCGCAACTATCTGCGCGATGAGCAGGGACGACGCACCCAGATCCACCACCTGACTCACGCGGCACTCCAGGTTGGCGAAGGCCTCCTCGACCAGGGGCGCCTTGATCACCGAGGACGATTGCCGCGTCAGGGAGAATCGCTCGAACTTGTCCACGCCGTCGTGCCCGCTGACGGTACCGCAGCCAAGCACAGCGTCGACCATCCGCGCGGTGGGCACATTGAGCGCCATCTCACCCGTTTTCTCGATGAACGGATACGAATAGTGACGCTTGCCGGACACTATGGCCACCATGCCCGGATCCTTTCTCATCGGCATGTTCCAGGTTACCGAGAACAGGTTATCCCGCTGCCCGTCTCCCACGCTGACGATCACCACGCTGCCCGGGTTGAGCAGACTGTACGCCGAAGAACTGTCCAGATCGATCTTCTTCATGTTTCCTCCTGTTAAAGCTGGCTTCCATCATCTTCCCCTTCCCCTATATCAGGGGAAGGCCGGGATGGGGTTCAAGACCGGGATGGGGTTTTCATCCTACGAGTATCAGATAGATAGGGCTCTCGAAGCACGCGCTTGGAGATCTTGCCGGAACCGGTCCTGGGCAGCTCGGCCATGAACGCCACCTTCTTGGGCGTCTTGAACCCGGCGAGCCGCTCCCTGCAAAAGTCGATTACCTCCTGTGCGCTCAGATCCGCCCCCTCCACGCGTACGACGGCTGCGGCCACCGCCTCGCCCCACTTTGGATCGGGCACGCCGAACACCGCCGCCTCCAGCACATCGGGATGCTCGTAAAGCACGTTCTCCACCTCGGTGGAGTAGATGTTCTCGCCGCCGCTGATGATCATGTCTTTCTTGCGGTCGACTATGTCCACGTATCCCTCGCGATCCATCACCGCCAGATCGCCGGTGCGAAGCCAACCGTCAATGAACGCCTGCTCGGTCTCCTCGGGTCGGTTCCAATACCCCGGCGTGACGGTCTCCCCCCTGACCAGTATCTCGCCCACCTGTTTTTCGTCCTGCGCAACCGGAGTGCCTTTCTCGTCCACGACCTTCAACTCGATCGGCAAGAAGGGCCTCCCTGTCTTGGCCTTGAAATCGAGGCGCTCTTCGAACGAGAGTTTTTTCAGATGTTCGTGGAGGATTCCGAGGGTCAGGAACGGGCTGGTCTCGGTCATGCCGTACGTCTGAATGTAGTCGCAGCCGAACAGGTCCATTGTCCTGCGAACCACTTCCCTGGCGATGGGAGCGCCGCCGCTTAAGATCACTCGCAGGCCGGACAGATCCCTTCTCGTCGCAAGGGGATGACGGGTCATCAGGTTGAGCATGGTCGGAATGAGATTTGTAACGGTGACCCTGTACCGCTCGAAAGCATCGAGCGCCTCTCGCGCCTCGAACCTTTCCAACATCACATGCCGCCCGCCGACCCAGGTAATCGCGAAGGTTGCCCAGGCGTCGGCCAGGTGGAACATCGGCGCCACATGGGCCCACACGTCGGACTCGGCCAGATCCAGTTCTTCGATGGTGCAACGAGCATGGACACATACGTTCTTGTGGGTGAGCATCACTCCCTTGGGCTCGCCGGTTGTTCCGCTTGTGTAGTAAAGATGCGCCACCTCGGATTCGTCGACATCCGTCGGCTTCAATCTCTTTCCCATGTGTTTTCCCAGGACGTTCTCGTACTCCAGACCCCGGGTCCGGCCCTCCGCAGATCCGTCGCCACCGATCCAGACCTCGCCCTTGATCTCCACGTCGTCCATCGAAATAGCCGAAACGATCTTCTCCGAAAATCTGGTGGACGCCAGGATCACCCGCGCACCCGAATCCCTCAGAATATACCCGATCTCCCTTGCCGAGAGCCGGTGATTGACGGGTGTCAGGATGGCCCCCATGGCAGCAGCGGCAAAATACGACTCGGCATATTCGTGGGAGTTGACCTCCACCACGGCCACCCGGTCGCCCCGCCGAACGCCCAGATCACGAAGGGCGAGGGCCAGCGCCGAAGATCTCATCATCAGATCGCCGTAGGTGAAGCGACCGTCCCTGTCTATTATCGCCACGTTGCCGCCAAAGGAGCGGTCCGCGCGCTCGAGTATTTTCCAGATATCCAATTTTTGCTTATCCTAGGAACCCGAAAGCGTGAAGCTGTCCACGTACCAGTACCAGGCCCAGGTGTCGTCGTCATCATAGTGCCAGCGAAACTGAATCCAGGAAGCGCCCGTCAAGTATGAGCTGATATTGTAGCTCTCCGTGGTCAATGAAATATCTACCTGCCAGCTCTCCAGCGTCGTCCAGCCCACGCTATCGGTGCTCACCTGGAATTCACCGTAGTCCGTACTGCTACACCATTGAAAATAATGCGCGAAGCCCACGGTTCCTGCCGTGCAACCACCAACTGTGTATTGCGGTGTGATCAGGTACTCATTCAACCGTGTCGTGCTCGATGCGTAATCCGAATCAACGTACATGCAGTTTCCGCTTGCACAATAACCCGTACCGATTGCCCATGTATCACCAGTGGTGTCCCCACCGTCGATCACTGTCCATCCAGCCGGCCAGGAGGTGAAGCTCTCGCTCACGTTCAGGCTACACGAGCCGTAACAGTTGGAGGAATCGATGCTCCCGCAGCCCGAGTTGCATACCAGAAACCCGCTGGTGTACCCGTAGTTCGAGCAGGTGGTCGTGCCAAAGTCGGTGCCATCACACGCCTCGGGGCCGTTCATCGTGCCGTCGCCGCAATACTCGGAACAGCCGGTGGTGACGAAGTTACAACTTCCGTCACAGGCGAGGGTTCCCGTGTAAAAACCTTCGGTTGTGCAGTCACCGGCGCCCAGGTCTGTGCCGTCACAGTCCTCCCCGGACTCGGCCACGCCGTTGCCGCAACCGCCGGTGCATCCACTGACGTCGAAACCATCGCAGAAGAGAGCGCAGGCGAGGGTACCGCCTGTGAACCCCATGGTAGTACAGTCTTCGCCGTCAAGGTCCGTGCCGTCGCAGATCTCTCCGAATTCAATGGTGTTGTTTCCGCAACCGTCGGAGCAACCGGCAACGTCAAAATCGGAGCAGTCGGTCTCGCAACCCAATGTCCCACCGGAATAACCGAAGTACGCACAGTTCACCCCTACCAGGTCGGCGCCGTCACACGCCTCGGAACCCTCCTGGATGTTGTTGCCACAACCGTCCACACAGTCGTCCAGCAGAAACTCGTCACATTCATCCCCGCACTCCAGCACACCCCCGTCGGCAAAGCCGAAGTTAGCGCACTCCTGGCCGTCCAGGTCCGTTCCGTCGCATACCTCCGGTGAGTCGATAGTATTGTTGCCGCACAAGTCGCCGTCCGTGTCGGTATCCGTATCGATGTCCGTATCGGTGTCAGTGTCGGTGTCCGAATCCGAGTCGGAGTCCGAATCCGAATCCGAGTCGGAGTCCGAATTTGAATCGTCGTCGTCCTGGACTTCCGTATCCATCGAAGCGCAACCGAAAAGCAGTACTACCGCCAGCGGCAGGCAAGATAGTCTGACAATGCTATCGAACAACACGCACATCTCATGCCTTTCTCGTTCTTATTTGCCCTGAAACAGGCGACTTTCAGGAACGAAAGAATGTCACGAACCCGTCAATGTAAAGTTGTCCACTTTCCAGTGGAAATCATAGTAGGCCACGTAACGGAAACGAATCCTGAAGCTGGAGGTGGCGCCCAAGTACCCCGTGATATTATTGGTTACCAATCCGCTCGTGGTCGAACCATATGTGGTTATGGTCTGCCAGGCTCCGCCGTCGACACTGATCTGAACTTGTCCATAATCGCCATCGTAGTAATAGTAATAGTGGTTGTACGAGAGAATTACCGTGGAGCATCCTCCACGCGAATACAGGGCCGATACTAGTCGGTCGTCGAAGTTTTCGTAAAAATCTCCGTTCACCCACCAGTAACCGCCCGCGCCGCCCGTGGTGTTGCTGGCCGTTGATTGGGTCCAGGTGTAGCCGTAGCCGTCTCCGTCATAGTTTTCGACAGTCCAACCTGTCGGTAACGACGCGGAACCGAACTGTTCCAGCACCGACAGGCTGCACGTGCCGTAGCAATTGGACGAATCGATGCTCGAGCAACCCGAGTTGCATACCAGGAACCCGCTGGTGTACCCGTAATCGGCGCAGGTCGTCGTGCCGAAGTCGGTGCCGTCGCACACCTCCGTGCTCGGAGCGGACGTATTGAGAACCCCGTCGCCGCAGGTGCCCCAGCAAGAGCCCGTGTCGAAGCTGCACACATTGCACAGGAGGGTTCCGTAGTAGTACCCCTCGGTCGGGCAGGTGTGGCCGTTCAGGTTGCCGCCGTCGCATTCCTCTCCCTCCGTCGTCTGAACCGTGCCATCGCCGCAGTAGCCCGTACAGCTGGTGTAGAAGAACCCGTTGCATCCGGCGTTACAGATGAGCGTGCCTCCGTAGTAGCCCTCCGTTATGCAGGTGTTGCCGTCAAGATCTGTGTTGTCGCAGAGTTCGG